>DUDU01000108.1 GCA_005110395.1 Candidatus Melainabacteria bacterium
CTCCATCATGTCTTTCAACACATCTGTCAAATTCATGATGATCAATCAAGCTCATTAGTTGGGCAAAAATAGTTTGAGAAATTGGCATAGCTTTTCCTTTGCTTGGATAACTATGAAATTCTCTCCAAAAAATATCATCCGAAGATTAAATCTCTCAAACCTCTCTTTGAATCAGCCAAAAAACACCTTTGCTAAATAGTTAATGGGACACTAGTGAATTGAACTCCTTTTTACTATTGACTTGTTCTGCGTTCAATTTGTCCCCTTTTTCGGATCATGGTCATAAATCCAAAGGAGGAAATAAGCCATATTCAAATACTCGATTCCGCCAATCGGAAGAGTACCTTAATCTCTCAAAAGAGCAAAGGGCAGCAAACAGCTCCTCTTGAAAAAGATATAGAGACGAGAATTGCAGAAACTCAATCTGAGATCAATAGACTTGGAAATAGTACTAACCCAGCTGCTAAAGATTTAGCTCAGGGACTTAAAAAGCAATTGGCAGCATACAAATTAATCTTGACAGACCTAAAGACTATAAAGACCACGGCAAGCCCTAAAGACATACCCGGACTAGTTAAGTGGGCAGGAAAAATATTCCAGGAAGCAGAATCCGCTGTAATAAATGAACAAGATAGTCCATTTGATAATAACTATGCCAACACAATAATTAAGAAAATCCAAGGAAGAACAACAGCGAGCAATATACATAGGGTTATCCCAGAACTGCCTTTTTACTTTGATGTACAACTGAGCAGTAATGAAAAAGCTCAAATACACGCAGCATTTAATTCATTTATTTCAACACCTTCGGGGAAAGAGCTTATTCAAAAGCTTAGGGGTAGCAATTTTAAAACCTTTCTTACAATACAAAATTTAAGAGGTGACAGTGGTGCAAATAATTCCATACTCAATATCCAGGGTCAATTGATAGGGCAAATATCTTTTAATCGGCAACATTTTAGTAGATTAGAACCCATAAAAAAGACTGAATTCCTAGCTAACGAACTATTTGATCAATGGGGCTGGTTGCTTGCACATCAAAGTGGATCAAGCAATAGTAACGTTTCTCCGGTAGCAACATCCCAGTTTCAAATGCTGGGAATTGTATTTAATGAAAGAGTAAGAAGAGAGTTAGCCGGAGAGCGGAAGATGACGCCCCTTGAGCTGGAAGAGACGTATAGACAATTCTCAGGGTTTTACCCACATCGATTGAGAGCTTATTCTACTTGGTATAAGCCCATAACAAACCCAGTTACTCTTAAACAAATGAATGAAGCAACTGTACTTGCAACAAATGGCACATTCTCTAGTTCTAAAAGTTTCCACCATTATTTTTTAAGTGTAGGAGACCTATGAAAACTCGTTGATAAATTTGAACAATTTACTTTGGTTCTCTCATAATGCTTTTAGCTAATACAAAAATGCAATCGAAGCATGACACAAAGAAGTTTAACTAATCAGTAGATTTGAGCTGGTTAATGTTGAGTTTTGATTGCAAGTTAGTATCAATAAGGACTCAATCACCAGCATGAGATTTAGACAAATACAACCCCAAAAGTAAGTTTTGAAATTGAATTTTTGAAATCACTCTCTCAAAAAGCTAAAGAATGTTTTAACAAGATATTCAACTGGACCTTGGATATCTTCCAGATTTTCTTCTTTCACGATTCTTTATCCTTCATAGCAGTAGTTCGCTTAAACAAACTCATAACAGCATTTTTGGCTTCATCATGACGAATAATTGGTTTTGGATAATTCGCAACTGAAAACTCTAATTTATGTATTTTGGCGGGCTCAATGTTTTTCAGCTCTGGCACAAATTCTTTTATGTATTTAGCCTCTGGGTCAAACTTTCCGCTTTGCAAAGATGGATTGAATATGCGGAAATACGGTACTGCATCAGTTCCAGTCGATGAAGCCCATTGCCAGCCTCCATTATTCGAAGCCAAATCAAAATCGAGCAAATATCTCGCAAAATGTGCCTCTCCTTTTCGCCAGTCTATCAGCAAATCTTTGGTCAAGAAAGAAGCGGTGATCATGCGCACTCGATTATGCATTAGACCAGTTTGCTTAAGCTGCCTCATTCCCGCATCCACAATCGGATAACCAGTCATACCATCAGCCCAAGCCTGAAACAGCTTTTCATCAACTCGCCACATAAGATTTTGATATTCTGGCTTAAAGGCTTTTTCTTGAACATGTGGATAAGCCTGCAAAATCATTGAATAAAACTCGCGCCAGATCAATTCACTCAGCCATGTCTCTGCATTTTCTTTGGCTTTTGGTTCAGTTTGCGCACGCACAATATTCAAAGCCGCACGAAAACACTTTCTAATGCTCAAAGTCCCAAAACGCAAATGCGTAGATAAATTCGAAGTTGCTCTCAAATCGGGAAAATCTCTTTGATCTTTGTATGAAAGTAAATGAGTTTTTATAAAAGAATCCAATTGTTCATCAGCCGCAGCAGAACCTGCACCAACAATCAAATCCTTTGCCTCAACAAATCCCATATCGCTTAAACTTCTTACTTGTAGAACTGGTTCATTGCGACCTGGCTTAGAAAGCTTTAGCCTAATTGACTCTATTTCCTCTTTTTGAATCAGCCGAGAAGCCACTCCCGTACTTTTTAAATGTCTTTCAATTGGATAAGAAGCCAGAAAGTCATATTCATGATTATCAAGTGTTTTATACCAAGTTTTCTTGAAGGGGGTAAAAACAGTATATGGCTTTCCATCAGGCTTAGTAACCTCAGAAGCTTCGAAAATAATTTGATCTTTGCTTGTGAAAAACTGAATTTTTTTCTCATTTAGCTTAGCTTGCACCATCTCATCACGAGTCAAAGCCTGTGTTTCATAATCCCGATTTGTGAAAACCGCTTCAGCCGAGATAGATGATGATAATTTCGGAATTAAATCAATTGGATCTCCATAGAAAATAAATAAATCTGATCCGAGCTTTTGAAGCTTTTCTTGAATTTCAAGTATTGATTTCCAAATAAAAGTTATACGTCTATCATCTTTGTCGGCGAGCTTACCGAGAATGTTTTCATCAAAGACAAAGACACAAGCAATTTGAGAACAATGAGTCAAAGCATTATGCAAAGCAGCATTGTCATAGAGCCTGAGATCACGCCTAAACCAAAATAAGCCTTTTGCAAACATATGATTTTATTTTGATTCTTATACTTAATCTTTTCTTTTTGCTTTTTGCAACTGAACCCTTAAGCTTAATCTCGATTTTATCAGGCTTTAGAAAATACAAATACTGAAATTGATAATCAATAAAATCTCAAGATTAACCGCCATTAGCTTTAGCGTTAACTGTTGCTAAGAGCGCTGCGGTCTGACTAATTGCTTCTCTATTGGGATGCTTTGAATTAAACCACTGCAAAATCGAGCGAGCCAAGCGAATGGGGCTGTGACGACCATTTTCATCCTGAAGCTTCGGACGCACAATTACTTCAATTCCTAAAGCCGAAATTTGATCCAAATCAATTTGTACTGGTTTTCCTTTTTCTAAATTCCAGCTCTCTGGATCATTGATTAGCAAGGCATCAACAAGTAATGGATCTGAATGTTGATGAATAGCCTTTATAAAATCAATTGCTGAATAATTCTTGGTCTCACGATCTTGCACCAAATTGCAAACATAAAGCACTTTCGCCTTTGATTCTTTGATGGCTGTAATAATCGATG
This sequence comes from Candidatus Melainabacteria bacterium, assembly GCA_005110395.1. Taxonomy (GTDB): domain Bacteria; phylum Cyanobacteriota; class Vampirovibrionia; order Caenarcaniphilales; family Caenarcanaceae; genus LMEP-10873. The sequence continues at coordinate 3,696 of DUDU01000108.1, forward strand.
GGAACAGCAAATTTGGAATAATAGAAGTATATAAACTGCCTGGCCCTAGAATAATCAAATCGGCTTCCTTTATTACTTCAAGCGATTCCGTGAGCGGTTCAGGCAAAGACTCACAAAAAATCCTTTTTATTCTCTGCTCATTGATTTTTTGGGCTGCTGCTTCAGGTATTTTAGATTCACCCTGAATAATAGTTCCATCTGCTAGCTCGGCGCAGAGATGAATGGCCTGCAAAGACGATGGCAGAACCTGTCCACCACTACGCAAAATACGACTAGCAACTTGAGTCGCCTTTGCCATATCTCCATCGCATATATTACAAAGCGCTGCCAAAAAGAGATTGCCAAGACTATGACCTTTGAGTGAACCATCTTGAAAGCGATATTGAAATAGCGAAGTTGTAACTTCTTCTTCATCCGCCAGCGCCACTATGCAATTGCGGATATCACCAGGAGGAACTACTTTGAGCTCTTCGCGCAATCTACCTGAGCTCCCACCATCATCCCCCACCGTTACAATGGCTGTGATATTAGTCGAATAATGTTTAATCCCACGCAAAAGAGTTGACAGGCCAGTTCCACCACCAATTGCAACTATTTTGGGGCCTCTGCCTTTACGCCTAGCTTTTTCTAGAGATTTGAAAATTGATTGACTTGGAGTTTTATCGCTCATAGACGAGCTTTCCGAGACAGTGGCATCAATTGTTGTTTTGAGCACCCAGTAAATTGAAGCCATAATAAAACCCGCACCTGCCAGAAGAATAAGCGGGCCACTAATATGAGCAGGCATTAGATTTGCAAACCAACGCAAAAAGTGCCAAATAAAAGAACTTATTTTTGTAAGAGGTCTAAGCTCCAGAGTCAAAGTAATACCGAAGCTTATTAAGGTAATTCCAATCAGAAAAATCACAATCCAGCGCTTCAGCCCAGGAAGAAGATATTTGCTATTAAAACGTGAACCTGCAAAGAACATCTATTCAAAAATGAAAAGTCTTAATTATGGAATCCAAAATACAATTAATCTATATTAACTCAAAACATATACTCTCAATAACTTCTCTGTTTTATCGAATCTTGGGAAATCACAGTAAGCCGATTTTGAAAAGAAAGCTTTTTATTGATTCAATAAAGATTATCCAATCAATCATAATGATATTTACAAAAGTTCATCGAATACGTTTAGTCTCTTTATATCAACAAATATAATTAAGCTCTATTGCGGACAAGTTCAAAGTTGCTGAATTCAGGTAAGCTTGTCTCAAAGAAGAAGATGCCAAAGTTGAGAAACATAAAATGACTACAACCAAAAAGAAAATTGAAATTTACACAACAACTCATTGTCCTTATTGCGTGAAGGCAAAAGCTTTATTTCAAAAAAAAGGAGTTGAATATATTGAAATTAACGTTGATGATGACACTGAACGTCAAAAAATGATTCAACTCACTGGTGGCGCGAGATCCGTTCCTCAGATTTTTGCCGATGGAGAATTTTTACCTGGTGGCTGTGATGGACTTTTTGAGAGAGAGCGCAAAGGCGAATTGAATGAAATTCTTGGCCTCAGCTAAATGCAACAAATTAAAATCTGCAGTAGAAAACAAACAAAATTGGATGAGATGAATGGATGAGCTAAGAGGTGATTTAGAAGACTGTGAAGAGATAGAAGAAGATCGTTATGGGGCTCGTTCCACAACTGTTGCGAGAGCCAGGCTTTGTGGTGCTTGTATTCACTACACTATCGAGAATAGGCTAATGACCAGTATTCGTTGCACTTTAGGGCTCAGACCTACCGTTGAAATGAATACTGAAACCAGAGATTTCAAGGCTCAATGTGAGAAGTTTGAAAAGAAAGAATAATTGAACTTTAAAAATTTGAGGAATGTTGTTGCTAGAACAATTAAAAGCGGCAACTGTATTTTTATTAATGAGCATAATTATCCGAGCCCGTTTTTTAATGATGTGAAAGGATTTTTTATATGTTGCTTCCTTTAATTGGCTTAAGTTTCTTTTTAACTTTTCTTTTAGAAATAGTTTTTGTCGTTTTTATTTTTACAAGTAAACGATCATTTATAAACAAAGTTGTATTTTTTCTTTTATCTCCTTTAATTTCTTTTATTGCGACCGCAATATTGATATTCATTTTATGTTTATTACTATTTCTACTCGGTGGCTTCTGTTATTTATGCGGGGAAGCTTGTCATTTTGCTTGCAACATAAGACTTGCCGACTAGATGTCAAACTTGGGCTTTATGTTTCGGGAATATGGATCTCGAAAAACAAAGTAATTGCATAAACAATAAAATATGGAGGAAATGTTTCAGTTATTGTTTACATTTGGTCTGGCTTGAAGAGTCACTAGACGTTTTGCCAGTCTTTTGCAGATGTCAGATCAATCCGCAAATAATACACGTGGTTTGGATGAATGAACGCATTTATTCTTGCTTTAGAAAAACCTCTTTAATTAAAATTCCGAATTTATCTCCAGCGACGACTAATTCACCTTTTGCAATCGGTTTACCTTGAGAAGTCAAAAACAATTCACCATTTGTAACTCTGTCTATAGACAAAACGGATCCAGACTGCAAAGCCAAAATTTCTTTGAGAGTGACTTTTACATCACGAAATTCAGCTCTTAACTCAACTGGAAAATTGCTTAAAACTTCTTCTTGATCGGAATTTTCTGAACTCATTTGTTTTATTTCTTCAATTGAATGCTCATCCAAATTAATAATATGAAGCTTTTTATGATGTTTGGACTTTTTGCTTGTTTGCTTGTTTAAATTGAGACCAATTGGAATTTGGAAATTATTTTGGGTGCTAGTTAATAAATCCATTCCCAAAACCCGGAGAAAATTCCTATCACTTTGTTCTAATAAAATAAAATCTTCGGCTTCAAGTTTTGCTAAATCAGCGAGTGTCAATTTTGTCTTCCCAACCAATAAATCAAGTTTAATGGCTATATCTTCAAAGTCTTCAATTGAATGAATAGGCTCTTTTGTCAACCAATTAAAATTAGTCGCTATTCTGCGAATCGGCAAACTCAGCGCAATTTTCCCAATGCTTGGATTGTTAATACTTTGATGGGCAGAGTCATTTGGAGAATTGCCTTGATCTTTTGTGTCGGCAAATGAAATAATCCAAATCAAATGAACAAGTGTGTTTTGCCAAGCAGCATATCGATCATTAAGCCCCTGATGAAGCAATTGAAGATTTAGTGAGTCAATTAATTCCTGAGTAAATTCCTGAACAACTTCTTTTTCTATAGACGTCATAGTTGGACAAGTGAAATTTTTATCTTGATCTTTACCACCCAATGATGATTTCAAAAAATTCAAAATCAAACTACTATCCATTCTTAGCTGGCAATCAGTCTCTTCTGTCCACAAGCTCCAATGACTACTAACACCATGCCATACAGATAAATCCAATTCATCAGCTATTGCAATTAATTTACAACTAACAGGCACCCCGAAAAATTCACGACAAATTGCTCCAGGATCTAAATTCAAATCTGTCCAGCTCAATTCCATAACCATATTGCCAAAATTGGAACTGGTTTTTATTCCCAAGGCATTAACTACACTTTGAGATTTAACATGAGAAATGTTTTGTACTGCAGACGTCATAATTTCTATTTTCCCGACTTCGCATAGAAAATCATGCTTTGGTTAGAAAAATTTGATGGAGATTATATTTTGCCAAAATTTTGTTTTGCTAAAAATATCTAAATACAATCAACTTTAATATTTACAGAAGAATCAATTGTGATTTTAGTTAAACTTAGGTTAAAATTAGTGTTACGCAAACTAATAATATTTATTTATAAAAGCTGATTAAGTTTTTCTTTTAATAATCTCCAAATCAATAAGAAGAAATAGTCGTTCAATCATAAATTATCTATGGGCGTAGGAATAATAGGCGGAATAAGATCTGGGACGGCAGCACTTACGGTTCCACTTTCTCTGGCTTGGGGTGCTGCTAGTGTCTTGGCTCATAATAAGCCTAAACAGAGTAATAATCTAACTGATTGTTTGTCACAGTATGAACATTTAATTGCAGCTTCCCTTTTTGGAACAGTGGCAACTTCGGCTTTTCTAAATATGTATCCCTTGAGGACTTTGTTTTTTGGATTAGCTTCCATCGCTTCACTATTTGGCTATTTGTCTAACGATAAGCCTAGTAATGGGGAAAAGAAATCTTCACCACCATCAAATATTGAATGGCTTGAGGCTTGCATTATTGGATGTCTTGGACTTGCGGCCATTTCAAAAGGCAATATTCTTGGGATGCCTCTTCAGGAAAGATTAGCGAATCACAGTCTAGAATTTCCAAAAGTCAATAATTTCAAAAAGATTGCTAAAGCTTGGACAAATAATTTAGGAGCAGAAATGAATATTCTCGGATGGAATATAAAGAATTCTCCTTTGCTGCTTCGAGATTTCTTTGTTGGTGTTGGGAGCGGTGTCAAGAACATTATTAGTCCATCTCCAGAACTTCGGAATTTGGGTGCTTTGAATCGATTTCGTGGAGCGATTGAAACTAATGCACCCAATTGTTATAGAGGAGCTTTTCAGATAACTGGATTGATGAGACTAAGCGCTTTTGGCCTTTTGCTCACCTCACTCTTGGCAGATAAAGATAAAGATAAAGATTCATCAATCAGTGAATTAGCCAATAAAGCCAATGAAACTCCATCAATATCCAAACCAATTAGCAAAAGAGCAAAGAGTTTCCCTTCAGCAAGTAATACAAATGAAACAAATTCTCCACAAAATACTATTCAGCCCGAGGAGCATAAGCAGCATATACTTTCCCAAGTTGCTTCCTGGATAATTAGTTTCAGCTTGATACCAGCTGCCATCTCTGCTCTGAGTAGAAATAGCAAATGGGGTAATATTCCCAATCTTTTATTCAATGCCTCTTCATTGCTAGCTATACCTGGCTTAGGTCTGAAACTCTTTCCAATCGGAGACTTTGGACAAGTAGCTGGAGCTCTAAGTACTAAATTGTTAATTGCAATACAAATGTTTGCTTATGCACTTTCAGGTTTAATGAGAAAGTGAAGTATGAAATTCAATGAGAGTAGAATCTTTCAACAACCCTGAAGAAGCTTGGTATTTAAGATTGGAAAAGGCAATATTGTTTCTGAAAAAGATATTATTTTCGCTCCAGCTTCCAGATGAGTCTAAACAACCCAAAGACTCTCTTTCTAGTGATTGAAATATTTCCTGCGAAAGATGAAAGAAGGCAAATCTACGATTAAAGCTCATTTTGATCCCGAGCATAAAGCCGCTCTCAGCAAATTCGGACAACAAATTTGAATCTAAACGAATTGAAAGAATATGAGCAGAGTTTTCTTTATGGCTTACAAAATCTTCTTTGCGGAAGAACATTCTAACGGTTTGCGAATTGGATGATTCAACAAAATCAATTTCAGACGGACTAAGAGACTTGATTCCATAACGTCTTTGTCTGGCAAGTTTTGAATATAGACTGAGCGTGGTGTTTTTAGCTAATCGATAAAAATAATATGACAATTGATATTTGAGCTTCCAATCTTTGGTGGCATTGACTAAAAATCGCTCTATGTCATCCCAAATATCTTTACCAATAAAATAGCTTCCTGCAACTGAAATAATAGATTGAACAGAAAATAAATCGCTGGGTTTGAGCCAGAGAAATATGCAAGCAATTAACAAGCCAAGCGAAATACCAAATATATTATTTGCAATTTGTTCAATTTTTTCGCAAACCGATCGATAGCTTCCAACCGCATCATGCATGTACTCTTCAAATGGACTTATCACAAAGCTTTTTGAGGAAACCTTGCGACTATATGGATATAAAACTACATGCAATTCAAAGGAGTCAAAGCCAAATAACTTATTCGGAGAGTCTAATTCAAGATCATAAATATAAGGAAATTTGTCATTTTGAATTAATTTGACTTTGAGATTTTCTGCTCTTTTGAATAATCCGCTCAATTGTGAATTCAAACCTTTTAACTTTTCTATTATGCTAAATCAAATCTCCGACTATTCGGCATATTTCAAAACGAAAGATCTTGAGGCTTTAAGCTTTAAGCAAGTTAACTTGAGCAGCTCTTCAACATAAATTTATTTTTCTCAAATTTAATCAATATCAAAAATCTCCGCCGCTTTACAAAGACTTACAGAAAATTCTCTACAAATGCCTATTCAAAACGCCTTATAGCTCAATGATTTGATGAATAAGAAATTTTATTCTTAGATTTCTTATCAAAACATTTACGCTTAATGTCTTTTCATGATAATTTTGACTGGCTGAGAAATTAGCTCTAAAGTTGATTTTGTTTTTAATACTAATTGAATAGTTCTGAATCTCAATTAGTCTGCGACAATATTGAGTTATGCCGGTGTAGCTCAGCGGTAGAGCAGCGGTTTTGTAAACCGCTGGTCGGGGGTTCAATTCCCTTCACCGGCTCCATCAATCTTGATAGTATCTTTCTATCACCACTGAATGTTTAAGCCAATTCAGTGATTTCTGGGCAGATGTCCGAGTGGCTAAAGGAGGCGGTCTGTAAAATCGCTCGCGTAAGCGTACGCTGGTTCGAATCCAGCTCTGCCCAAATTTTTAATTTAAATGTGCTTGAAATTAAACAGGCTTATTCACTCTTCATAGAGTGAATAAGCCTGTTCTTACCAACAAAGATCAACCTAAAAAAGAAATTGAATATTACTCTACCAGCCATGAGGTAGAGTAATATTCCGAGTTGCAATGAAATTTAGGCTTTTTCGTAACTCCAACCTCCCAAAGATGAGGAGTCAGAACAAAAAGATGTCTGGTACCGATCGTAAACTGGTATTAGTAGAAGAGTATGGAAAAGAAATTCAAAAACTTAATGCTTAAAATGTCTCATGCCCGTGAATACCATTGGGATTTTATATTTATTGGCTGCGGCAATTACTTCTTCATCTCTAATGCTTCCACCTGGCTGAATAATGGCTTTTATTCTTCCTTGAGCAGCTAGCTCAACATTATCAGCAAAAGGGAAGAATCCATCTGAAGCCAATACAGAATTAGTTGCCAAATCCGAAGCTTGTTCCAGTGCAATTCTGACTGAACTCAATCTATTTGTTTGTCCACCACAAATACCAACTGCTTTATTGCCATTCACAAGCACAATTGCATTAGAGCGAACATGCTTACAAACTCTAAAAGCAAAAAGTAAATGTAGCCAATCTTCCTCTGTGGGCTGCTCTTCGGTTACAACTTTCAAATCTTCAGGAAGAAAAAGTTTATTGTCAAATTCTTGAGATAAAATCCCTCCATCCAAAATACTGCGATATTGTGGAAAAGCTGTTTGGGTTGATATGAGCGGCGCTGTCAACAATCTTAGGTTTTTCTTCTTTGTCAAAACTTCTAATGCTTCACTGGTGAAAGAAGTAGCAATAATAATTTCGAGGAATAATTCACTCATTTTTTCAGCGCTGGTTTTATCCACTTCTGAGTTTATGGCTACAATGCCTCCAAAGGCACTAACTGGATCACAATCAAGCGCATCAGTATATGCTTCAAGTGAGCTTTTCCCAATTGCAACTCCGCAGGGTGAATTGTGTTTGACAATTGCACAAGCGGGAAATTCAGACTCAAACTCGCTAATTAAAGCCCAAGCTGAATCAATATCAAGCCAATTATTATATGAAAGTTCTTTACCAGAAAGCTTTTTAATTGAACAAAAAACATTATCAGGCTTAGTATCAAAAGTATTTTCTATATTATACAAATGAGCCTTTTGATGAGGATTTTCGCCATACCTTAGTTCGTGTAAAGGTTTGAGCTCCAAATTTTGACCTTCACTTGAGGAAACGGGAGCGGTAATACTCACAGATTCTAAATAATTCGAAATGGCTTTGTCATAGCTACAAGTGCGTTTAAAAGCATCAACCGCATATTTCCTGCGATCTTCATGGCTTATTTCACCAGAATGTAGCTTTGCAATGAAATCTGCATATTGATTAGGTGAACTCAGCACTATTACCGACTCATGATTTTTAGAAGCACTTCTTAAGAGAGAAGGTCCACCAATATCAATTTGTTCAATAGCTTCTTCTACTGTAATTCCTGGCTTTGCAATGGTTTCTTCAAATGGATACAAATTAATTATGACCAAGTCAATTGGCTTGATTTGATGAGCTTGAATGGTCTTTTGATGCTCAGTATTATTTCTGAGAAAAAGAATTCCGCCATGTATTTTAGGATGAAGTGTTTTTACTCGTCCACTCAGCATTTCAGGAAAATCTGTCAGTGATTCAACTTGCGCAACTGCAATTCCCGCTTTTTCTAAATAAGTGGCAGTTCCTCCTGAAGAAATAATTTCAATACCTTTACTGACAAGTGATTTTGCTAATTCAACTAAATTGGTTTTATCGTAAACACTAATTAAAGCCCTTTTGATTTCAATCATTTCTTTCAATATTTTAAGTCAATTTTTCTGAGTCAATTTGTGAGCTAAAAGTATGCCATGAGTGGGGTTGCTCCATTCTTTTACTATACTTTACATTACTGCAAGATGAGTGTGTTTAGGAATCTGCTTTTAGCATGCAGTGATTACACCCTAGGACACATGGCAGAGGGAATCGCTCATTCCCCAGCTTACTTTGGTGTAAACGAGTCAGAGAAATCCATTTCTAGATTTGAACAATTCCAAAACCTTCTCCAGAAGGAAGATTAAGAATGAGGCTAGGGGGTGAGAGATCTTCAGCTTTGCGCAAGGTGAGTTATTTAATTACTTTTTTCTTTTGATTAATTTGAACTAAATAATTATCTTGAAAATCTTTTGCCAGCTTTGGATCGACCTCAGCGAGTTTTTTTAAGTAAACCATCAATTGTTGTCTGCGTTTTTCTTTACCGTATCCCATCAAATTGTATAAATTAGCCATAGAAAGGCTGTAATAGACCTCTGAATAGTCTGGCTGTAAGCGCAAAGCCTGTTGAAAAGTTTCTGACATATCATCAAATTTCTTCATTTGAAAATACAAAAGCCCAAGGCGATAATAAAATTCGGCGAGAGGAGCCGCATCAATAGCTTTTTTGTAATTTTCAACAGCTTTATACAATTTCCCTTTTTGCTGATAAAGTCCAGCCAAATTACTATAAGAAAATGGATAATCTAAATCTTTTTTTATCGCTTCTAAAAAGGATTTTTCCGCTTCATCAAAATCACCAGTTTCAACTTTCAGAGAACCTAAATTATTATAGAATTGCGCATCAGGTGGACTAATTTGAATGGCTCTTCTGTAACATTTTTCAGCGAGGTCATAAAATTTGAGGTTTTGCTGACAAAGCCCCAAATTATTCCAAGCCAAAGAATTATTCAAATCTTCCTTTAAAAGTTTTTTGTATATGGCTGAGGCTTCTTTGTATTTCTTACTCTTTTGCAGATTTGCAGCTTCTTCAAACTCGGGCTTCACCGAATAATGAACATCTGCTTTGATCATTTGAAGTAAATCATTAGCATTTTCAGTTTTAGCCTGCACCATGGGATCAGAAGCAATAGTAAAAAAACTCACAATAAAAAAGACAAAGCAAATTTTCAAATCAAACAAGCTCAATATTTCATGACTTCTTTTCAACCCATTTGGTCGGTAATTTGGAAATGAAGAAAATATGGAAAATTCTTGAAATAAATTCATAAATAAAATACCGAATAAACAACTCAAATTGGTCTAGGAAATTACTTTAAGATTAGTCTTTAAAATAGAATCAACTTGCTCAAATGTTCTTTCAAGTGAATCCGAATTGTCAATTACGAAATCGACTAGCTTTTTTTTCTCTTCTTGACTCATTTGAGATTTAATTCGCAAATCAATTTCAGCTTCACTCAATTGAGAATTTCTGAGTTCTAGTCTTGCTTTCTGCTCACTGGGAGTACAGTATATAAGCCAAATACAGTCAAAACGATTTTGAGATTTTGATTCAAATAATAAAGGAATTAGATTAGCAGCCAGCTTAGCACCCTTTAATTCTTGTTCCTGAAAAAATTCATTCGTTTTCTCAAAAACTAGGGGATGGATTATGGATTCAATTTTCTTTTTCAATTCATTGTTCCGAAATAAAAGAGCACCTAATTTGCGGCGATCAATAAAAGAAACTGATTCATTTCGATTTGAATTATTTTCTTCCCCTTTGAGAAAAGCAGCCGAACGAATCTCATATGGTTTACACAAAACGATTAATCTTTCGGTAGCTTCACTTTTAACTGACAAGATTGAATGAACTACTTCATCACTATCTATAAAATCAAAACCAATTTCGTTTAAATATTGCCCTATTGAGCTTTTACCGCAAGCTATATTGCCAGTTATTCCAAGTTTTATCATTGGATCTCTGATTTAATTTTTATTATTTGATTTTTAATCAATTTATTGAACATGAATCCACAAAAAGCATAAAATCCTGAAATTCATCATGGAGGCAGACAAATAAACAGGCTTTTATGCTTTTTCAATTTCAAAACAACGACTTAAAAAGTTGCACTCAACTCATAAATAATTTATTTTGCTCAATAGATCATTAAACAATAACTGGTGCTTTAGCTCTTGATTTCTTATAGAGCTCAAGGGCGTCATTCAAAACGATAGAAGGATCTTCATTAAATTCCTGAGCTAGCGAACATATTTTTTGTAAAGCTTCTGGAGGGAAAAATCGTGTCATTTTTTCAACCACATCGGCTTGGCTATCTTTAAAAACAATTTCAGCGGCTCTTTTAATTGAATTGAGAGCATCTGGACTAAGTCTCATCGAGACCATTTTCTTAGCTTGATCAGGACCATATTTTGGACTTGGACCAGTTTTTTTTCTTTGCTTTATATAAACTTCGTTATTACTTTGTGACACTATTTACAATCCTCCATTAGCTAATACGCTTTTAGTGCTTAAATTCAGTAAGCTAGTTTTCAAAGCTCTCTGAGTTTTAACAAGCGTACTACAGCTGTACTGATATATGCAATATAGGTTAGCATTCATTTTTTATTTTTCTTTCATATTTCAATAATTTTTATAAATATCTCTTAGATGTCAATCAATGAAAACTATTATTCATTGATTCAAAATAACGTCAGAGCTTCACAACATTGAGGATAAAAAAGAAAGTTTCACCAAAAGCTTAAATCCACTATTAATATCGAATAGGGCTTTTATATTGAATTACACCTTAAAATTAAAGTTCTTTCAATCAATTGGATCAAATCAAATATCAAGCGATTAAAAAGCTGGCTCACATATTCATCTTACTTTCAGTTTTCAATCAAATAAAGCCTTTCAGATAAAACTTTCATGAAAAACAATCACCCCGAAATTATTGCCAAACTCAATTCGCAATCCGATTTACTCAGAGGAAATGAAGTGACTGAACAATCCAATTCACCAAGCCTTATTTCTCAGCTCAATCCTCAACAAGTTGAAGCGGTTCTCAAAGAAGAAGGACCTTATTTAGTCTTGGCTGGTGCGGGTAGCGGAAAAACCAAAGTTTTGACGAATAGAGTGATTCATCTCATCAAAGAGCGTAATGCTAATCCTTCAAATATTATGGCTGTGACTTTTACGAATAAAGCCTCCAAAGAGATGAAAAACCGCATAGAACAGATGATTTCTAAAGAATCCCTCGGACATATTTGGATTGGCACTTTTCATGGCTTATGCAATCGCTTACTCAGACAAGAAATTGAAAAAATTGATTTAAATGGCAATGGTTCTCAAAAGTGGAGCCGAAACTTTGTGATTCTCGATTCAGGCGAAAGCTTAAGTGTGGTCAAAGAATCAGTTGCCGCTTTAAATCTGGATGACAAAATCTATATTCCTAAAGCTATTCAAGCGCAAATCAGTAATTTCAAGAATCAATCACTTACTTCCGTTGAATATAGCAGACAGGCTAAAGATAATCGTGAATTACGTATCTCCGAGATTTATGACAAGTATCAGGAAAAACTTTGTTTAAGTAATGCGGTTGACTTTGATGATTTATTGCTTTTGACACTCAAATTGCTTCAAGGAAATCCTGAGGTTAGAGCTTATTATCACAAACGCTTTGCGCATATATTGGTAGACGAGTTTCAAGATACTAATCAAACTCAATATGATTTGCTCAAAATGCTCTTAATTAATCCTCTCACTCAGGGACAAGAACAAATACGTGACTGGAATGGCCGTAGTTTTTGTGCGGTTGGTGATATTGATCAGTCAATTTATTCATGGAGAGGCGCTAATTACAAATTGGCTTTGAATTTTCAAAAAGATTTTCCCGAAGCAGCTGTTATTAAGCTTGAATACAATTATCGTTCCAATGATCCGATCTTGGAATTGGCGAATTCGGTAATCAAAAATAATTCTCAAAGAATAGACAAAGTTTTGATTGGAACCAAAGGCAAAGGCGATAAAGTAACATGCTTCGAGGCGGCTGATGAAATGGAAGAAGGTTATTATATTGCTTCGGAAGTCTCTCGCATTCGTAGTATAACCAATAATCTTAATCACATTGCGGTCTTGTATCGTACAAATGCGCAAAGTAGAGCCATTGAAGAATCGCTGATAAAGCATCAAATTCCTTATCAAATCGTTGGAGGGATGCGCTTTTATGACAGGCTTGAAATCAAAGATTTAGTGGCTTATTTGCGTTTAATTTACAATCCCAAAGATGCACAAGCACTTAAACGGGTCATAAATACTCCTAGACGCGGAATCGGCCCAACCACTGTTGCGCAAATTGAAGAAAAAGCAAATTTAATTGGCATGAGTTTATATGCCGCTTTGGCAGACTTAGTTGATTCAGGAACACTTGGCCCCAAAGTTACTCAAGCTGCTCACGGATTCGTCAATTTAATTGATTCTCTAATAAAACAAGCTGAAAACATTGGAGTTCAGGAGGCTGAGAGCAAAGCTTCATTTAGCGTTCCAGAACTTTTAAAAGCCGTGATTGATCGCACTGGCTATTTGGCAGCCCTCAAAGAGTCTGATAAAGAAGAAGCTGAAAACAGAATTGAAAATATCTACGAATTGATGAATGTTGCGCAACAATTCAATGAAGAAAGTGATGATAAAACTTTAGGTGGTTTTCTTTCACAATTGGCATTAGTAAGCGAATTAGCCGAAATGAAAGAAAGTGGCGGCGAGGCAGTAACTCTTCTTACAATTCATTCATCTAAAGGTCTGGAATTTCCTTATGTGTTTATTGCTGGCCTTGAGGAAGGTATTTTTCCTCACACGCGCGCACTTAATGCTCTAAGCAATTCATCCGATGAACTTGAAGAAGAAAGAAGATTGCTTTATGTTGCAATAACCCGTGCAGAGAAAAAATTACATTTGACTTTTGCGCGCAGACGAAGACTTTGGGGCAATCGCGAATATGCCGAACCAAGTCGCTTTTTGTCAGAAATGGCTCAAGAACAATTAGTTGGGTATTGGGGTAGCAGCGTTGCTAGCTCTGGCAAATCTACGGCTTCAGCTTCCGCCATAAAAAGCGGTTTTGGCTCAGGTACAGGATCATTTAGAATTAGTTCTAATGATCGTTCAACTCAAAGCTCTTTTGGATCAAGACCCACTACCAGTAAACCTAATCAACCTCAACAACCAGAAGCACCTAAACCCGATAAATTCAAACTTGGAGATAATGTCAAACATAAGAATTTTGGAGCCGGCAAAGTGATTGGTACTTTTGGTTCAAAGGCTCAAAAGTTTTATTCAATTGAATTTGAAGGCGGACAAGGCAAAAAGCTACTTAGCGGCGATAGCTTAACTGAAACTTGAATTTAATTCTTCAACTAAAATCCAAGTTTTTCCTCAAAACCAAATAACAAATTAAAATTCTGCAGAGCCTGTCCAGATGCTCCTTTCATCAAGTTGTCTATTGCTGAGACTAAAACAATTAGACCACTTCTCTGATCAAAATATGGATAAATATGGCATCTATTGGTTCCATAAACATCTTTTGTTTTGGGTGGCTCTGAGACTACGTGAATAAATTGCTCATTTGAGTATTCTTCTAGCAAACAACTTTGAATGACTTTCCCAAATGTAGAATTAATGGATTCACTTTTGCTTGGTTTCAAATAAACAGTTGCGAGAATACCTCTTTTCATGGGCACTAAATGAGGAGTAAATTTAATCGTTAGATTTTGTCCAGCAAATAAAGAAAGTGATTGTTCTATTTCGGGAGTATGACGATGTTTATCTATTTTGTAGGCGGAAAATGATTCAGTGATTTCCGAGAATAGCAAACTTTCTTCAGCTTTTTTCCCAGCACCAGAAACGCCAGATTTAGCATCAACAATACAAAGTGAATTATCAATCAGATTAGCTTTCAAAAGAGGAATTATTGGTAATGCGCTTGCAGTAGGATAACAGCCAGGATTTGCAACAATCTGTGCTTTTTTTATTTTGTCTCGATTATGCTCAGTAAGGCCATAAGCCGAAATATTCAAGTATTCATCACCAATAATTTTGAGCGGTGAATAATAATCTTCAAAAATATTTTTATCTTTCAATCTAAAATCAGCGGCTAAATCAATTAATTTGAGTTTGCCATCTAATAACAATTTCCCTAAACTTGATGAATTCAGCAAATCGCTTGCCATGCCATTTGGCGTTGCCGTGAAAAGACAATCAATGTCCCCTGCAATTTTATTGTTCTGTAAATCCTCTTCCAGACTGCTCATCAATGGCAAATCAAAACCCAAGAAATAAGGATCTAAGCTTTCGAGTTTTTTGCCAATGTGCTTAGATGAATAAAGAGCTTTTATTTCCGCTTCAGGATGGTTTAGTAATAGCCTAGCCAACAAATTTCCTGTATAACCAGTTGCACCAGCAATTCCAATTCGGATCTTTTCCTGAGACATCTTCTGAGACATTAAAATCTTCCCCCCATAAATTCATTTGCCTTAATTCTACAAAAGCAAACTGCGATTTTCTTGATTAAAGGATTAACTTGATTGTTGCACAAAGGCCTTAATTAGAATAAAGTGAAAATTCTAATCAAATCCTTTTGAATATTTCTATAAAATTTCGCTAAATATCAATTTGATGGGACTTCATTTCGATTCTATGTTCAGAACTGAATTCTTCGCTGATTTGATCAACTTCTTGAATAACCTTATCGATATTAAAATCATAAATTGGCGGAATAGATAATTTACTTTCAGTTTCTCCAAGAACCAATTGTGCAGAATCACTATCATCTACAATCTTATTTGTATTTTGCTTTTCGGCTTTATCCATCTCGGCAAGCTTCATAAAACTATTTCCATATAAAACCTGAAATAGTGGATTAACCCTTTTAATGCCAGCAAAACGAGGACTCCAATAAGAATCTTTTTTGAAAGCTCTCACCTCGACCCCTTTCGATGAACTTGCATGGCACATCAAATCATTACCTTGTCCATCTTTTCCCCAATACATTGCAACATGGCTAATACCATTTCCTGTTTTGAAGAAAAGTAAATCTCCTTTTTGAGCCTTATCTAGAGAAACATTTTGTTTAATTGAACTAAACATATCTTGGCTACTTCTAGGCAGAGCCACATTGTCACCCATTATAGACTTGCAGAGAGTAAGCACAAAGCCCGAACAATCAAATCCTCTTTTGCCTGTATCACCATATGAATATCGGGCACCAAGTAAATTTTGGGCAGTTTTTTCCAATATCGACTTACATTGCTGTGGATTGGTGCATTTAAGAGGTCCAGCCTGCACAGATGTAGTTGAGTTTATATTAAGCAGAAAAGCAAAGACAAGAACTAGAGCATTAACAAAAAAACTTTTATTAAAACTTCTATTAAAAAATTTGATTTGCTCTTTTGATGATTCATTTTCTAGAAATAAGCCTAGAAAGAAAAGTCCCTTACTTGAAGTCTTTTCTCGCTTGGCAATGTTCTTAATGAGCATAGTTGCGCGAAATAAGTTAACGTTACTTTTAGAGTCAGGCTTTAGAGTATAAAAGTCAAAGCCTAATTGCATTAAACCTTTAATCTATAGCCTTAGACGAAGCTCTCTAACAGAAATTCAGAGAAATCATTCATTGCATTGAGTAAAGACTCTCTCTGGATGAGCTTATATTTGTTTAGATAGTATCAAAATCAAGTTAATATTTGCTTATGGAATGTTTTTATTTCTGGGAATAATTTAGATAAATATTGAATTAATAATTTTTGATAAAGGTTTTGAATAAGAAATCTATAAATGAAATCAAAGTAAAAATAATTCTCCTTTACATTAAAGACCATTCGGCTTCCCAATAAATGACTCTTTTTGATAAGAAATTTTTTAATAGCTTAAAAACTGGCATAGCTGTTTTCGAGATAGAAGAGCTAATAGAAATTAATGATGCTGCCAAAATTCTTTTAAAGATTGAGAATAAATCTAATTTGGGGCCTTATTCAAATAGCCTTTTGGAATTATTGAAATTTGATGAAGACAATTATTCAAAGCAATTAACGGGCGTTTTGGGCAAACCACTGACAGCCATTCTTCATATCAATGAAAAATTCAAAATTATTGAAATTAGTGAATCATTTGAAACCAAATTAGGTGAAGCTAGCCATGAACTTAGAAGACCGCTGACAAACGTCAAAACCCTAGTTGATACGCTTCATCTATGGGGAGCAGGCGAAGATCCTGATGCTCGCAAAAAATTTCTTGGACAATTGCATACTGAAGTAAATCGCCTAACTAAATTAGTTGAAGAATTACTTGATCTAAGTCGCATTCAGGCTGGTTCAATTCCACTTACTTTTCAACAGGTTGCGCTTAGACCTTTAGTTCAAGAAAGTTTTAATTTACTGAAAGAACAAGCAGCAAAAAATCAAATTCAATTGGTGAATGAAATACCAGACAATTTCATACTTGTCGCGGACTTAGATAAATTTAGTCATGTTGTAGAAAATCTAATTGAAAATGCTATTCGCTATAACCGCTCTGCCGGAAAAGTCACACTGAGGCGATCAAAAGAAGATAAAAACTCATTTGAAATTGAAGATACTGGGCTAGGAATTGCGGCGGATAATATTCCATATATTTTTGAGAGATTTAAGCGATTTAATAAGGAAATTCCTGGAACTGGACTTGGGCTTGCAATTGTCAAAGCGATTATTGATTTGCATGGCGGCAAGATTTCAGTAAGCTCAGAAGTCGGTAAGGGAACAAGATTTTCGATATTTATCCCAAGCCGAAAAATTGTTTTGCCTGTTACCAGCTAGAAATGATTTTACAAATACTTCTCCAGAACTGCCTCTTTCAGTGAGGGAATTAAACTTATTCCTTTTTCTAATTGATTTATTTTTTCTTCCAGCTTTTCAATTTTTGAAACTATTTCTCTTTGCTCTTCAATTGGTGGAATAAATATTTCAAATTCCTTAATTTTGTCTTGTGATAGATTGTCTCTAGCTACTCCTGTTCTTGCCTTCAATAAATCTTCATATTGAAATTTAAGATGATAAAACATAAATTCAGGCAAATACCTTTCATTTGGAAGAATTCCACAAATAGCTTGATTGGTGGATGCTTCAAATCTTAAGATTCCAACTTGTCCCGCAGTTGCACCATACATTGCTAATAAAACAGAATTAATGGGAAATAATTTAGCACTGGATTCTTTTAATCCTAATTCAGAGATAAAACTTTCTGATTTGTAAATATTACCTTGTCTAACTTCGCTGCTAGTTAACCAAGGAATGGTTGGGTTTTCATAATATTGAAAATTGCTTCTTAGTGGAGTACCACCTGAACTGGTTTCTGCCAACTCTCCAATTTTTATTTTCGAAAATTTATTGAATATTTCTTTTTTAAATAATTCTTCAATCCCCTCTCTCAACCCTTCCGCTTCTTTTTTTGCCTTCTCTTCTTTCTTCTCTAAAACCTCAATCTCAGCGACAATTTTTTCTTGAATGTTTATTGGTGGAAGCGGGATTTGCAAGCTATTAAATGCTTCAATGTCTATATTTTTCTGAGCTACTCCTCTTCCGCACAAATAAACTCTTTCCTGATTAAGAAACAAGTAATAATTTAAATATTCAATTTTCAGCATATTTTTTTGCTTAGTATTTAAAGTCATACCTGAATCGTTTAAGAAAAATTCACCTTTAATGAATCTTATACATTCTGGAGACATACCAAATCTTGAAATAACAAAACAATCCTCTCTATTAAAAGAATTTGCTCTAAATGTTTCTCCGCCACCACCATAAACAGGATAAATTGTGCCTTCTTCAGATTTTTTTACTATTCTTGTTCCATAATCAATTTCGCTAATTTCCCCTAGCTTCACCAAATCCCATTTACTGTAAATTTTTACTTTTTTTTAACATTCAAAGAGAGCGTTTTTTCAAACTCCACACGGTCAAAAGTGAGCATATCAACTAAATCATGGCGAGAAATATTATTTTCTAAGCTCTCATGGATTGGAAAGTCAAAATCATTAGTAAAAGCTTTATAAATATAAGTACTTGCTTTTTCGGGGTTTTCAAAAACTTCAGGGTCAAAAAGTTTAGTACAATCTTCTATATGTTTTCCTCTTTGAATCGGGTGAATTCCTTCACTACCACGACGATTAGAAAATTCATAACCCAAAAATCTTTTTTCAGCATCTTTTTCACCAGTTTTAATTAATACTACTTTTTGCGGATAAGTTAAAACAAAATAAAATAATTTCTCTTTTTCCTTTTCAAGCACAATCTCAAAGAATTCTTTATCATTTTTGGCTTTTATTTTTTTGCGATATTCAATATAAATTTCATGTTTTTCTATTTGTTCATTAGGTTTACTTTTTAACAAACTTACATAATCATCAAAATTGATACTTTTCCAAACATGGTTTATGTATTTTGCAATGGGTCTCTCTATGCCGTTTATAGTTACATCTTGCAAATTAATAAAAACTTGTTCAATCGATTTTTTAAGATTAATTGGAGCGTAGTTATTTCTTCTTCTCAAAAACACAACAACCGTATTAGTTCCCGTTGCCATAAAGGTATTGGAGCCAAGTTCAGTAATTCCTACAATATCGAAATACTGCAAAATAATTTCTCTGGCTTTGGTATAAATTCCAGTATTACTCAAAATGCTGCTTGGCAGAATAATCCCCGCAATTCCACCATCTTTTAGAAGTTGTTTTGTGCGTTCAATAAATAAACATTCTATTTCAGAGCTATTATCAGTCAGCGATTTATACAATTCAAAATCTTTTTCTTGATAATACTTAGTACTGGCATTTTTAAAGGAAGAAACCGAATAAGGCGGATTAGAAACCACTATATCAAATTGTTTATTCTCAAGCGGAAAGTTTTCATCTTTATTTAATAGTTTTCCTTTATAGTCTGGGTGAGCAAAGCGAGCTAAACCATCAGAATGAATAACATTAGCTAATCCGTCTCCATGCAAATAACAACCAACTTTGCCAACTTTTACCAAGCGATAATCTTTTTCAACACCATAAATATATTGAATAGCCCAAGCAAAATGATCGTCTTTCCAATTTCTAAGTTTTTTAGCAATACTTGGATTGTAGTTTTTGTCGTTTTTTGTATTTAATAATCGCTGAAACTCATGCATAATCTCAGTAATAAAATGTCCGCTACCTGCCGCATAATCCATTACATATGGTAATAATTCTCCATTATCAAGTTTTGCATTAGCCAATTTATTTTCTACAATTTGATCGATTGGCAAACTTTTAATAATAAATTGAGCAACTGGGACTGGCGTAAAAAACTGCCCAGATTCTTGTTTGAGTCCAGTAGTTAATAATAATTCAAAAAAATCACTCAAATATTGTTGTTTTTTTGTATAACGAAGTTTATAGCCTTGTAATAATTCAACTATTTCTTTCACCACAACGGCATTTTCATTAAAAGACTGTTCATCATAAACATCTTTGATTGCAAATTCATTATTTTTTTCAAGTCTGATTTTATTGAATCGTCCAAGAATGTCATTTCTTAACTTTTCTTCAAGATGATGAAATTGATTATTAAATTCTGTTTCAGAAAAATCAGTTACAACTTTTTCTAAGAATTCATGCATTCCCTCTTTATACAGATCTGTTAACCTGAGCTGAAAGGAAATATGAGTATCTGATTCTAGCCATTGAAAGGCGAGTTCATTGTTTGTACCTTCATTGATTTTTTCATCATAAATTTTGCATAAAAACAATGTGAAAATTTTATTAAAAGCATTTCCCTTGTCAGAAACGACATTGTGACGAAGAATTTCAAGAAATTGATTGAAAATAAAACTACTGTCTTCTTGTTTTATTTCTACGAGGTCATTAATAGTTAGAGCTTTACTTTCAAAATCATATGGCTTAACCCAGCTATCAAAAACCCCATTATCTTTAGTTAACTTGCTCCATCTTTCATAAAAATCTTTTACATTACTGGTTTGGCGATATTCTGGCTCAATTTTGATAATTTCATTTTCATAAATAATTTGATTGTTTTTCAGCTCTGAAGCATAAAGCATCAAAATATCAGCATTTCGATCCTGTTGAAAATAAGTGAATAATTGTCCGCCATCTTTTTTTATTCGGGCTAATTCTTTCTCAAATTCTTTGCCATAAGTTTTGCATTCAATCATCAAATAGGCAGAACCATCATCACGAGTAATTAAAACATCTAATCGTCCAGAAGTACCATGTCCAGTTGCCCAAGTTTTCTCAAGAATAATGTTTTCTGGCTTATAACCTTTTTCTAAAAGCCTATTCACGCATTCCAAAACAACAAAATTTTCAGGCTGAGAGAAATTCTGAGTTGATTTACTTTCAGTTCTTATTAAATCGCCATAATTGATCTTTCCACTTTTAAAATCAATCTCAATACAGTAATTGTTGCAATTAGCATATTTTTTCTGGTAAATCCCATTTGTACCTTCTTTTGAGTTAAACCCCAAAATCTGAAAAAATTCTTTTTGCATAGTCGAGAAGAGATTCTGATAACGATATTAAAGCCTATATTTAAAGCTTGAATTTGAATTCTATTGTAATAAAATATATTTATTTATTGGTATTAAACAACAAACTGAATTGGTTCACATCTTTAACCTTGACGTTGCTTGTATTGAGATGTTGTGTTAACTTCCTGAGATTAAGATGTTTTTATTTGTGAGCGGGAGGAAGAGGTTTTCCCATTGTTGTGGAAGTGTTTTTTTGTGGATCTGTGCTTCTTAATTGACCCATTTTGGTGGAGGATTCCAGCGGAGGAATAATTTCGTTTTCTTTTGTGGATTCAATAGGGGAGGCTGTATCACCCATTTCTACGAAAGAAGACTTATCTTTTGAGCTGTCTGTGATTTTAGAATTTGTTTGTTGAGCTTTGTTTTCTGTATTGGATTTTAGATTGACTGCTTCACCCATTGTTCCACGTGAAAAGCCTTTACTGCAACCAGAAAATAAAATTGAAAAGCCTAAAATAAATTGCCAAATTTTGAATGAGAATCCTGTTTTCTTTTTTACTTCACTCTTTTCATTACGAACGCAAAGACCATCTGTATTATTTTTAACCAGCAGTTGAAACTCTTTTTCTGAAATACCAGTTATGTTATGTACATTTTTATTGCAAATTAGGCAAAACTTTTTTTTCTCGTTTCCCTCCATTAAATCCCAATCTTCAGAGCAAGGATTGGCAATTTTTATTTCTTCAAGACGTAGTTGTTCTTTCATTGGAAGAGCTGTTGCTTTGTGTTTATGTAAGTCTACTGTCTTTTTGTAAAAACTTCATTATCAGTTTGCAAGACATTGTTAAATCCTGGGACAATATTTTTGTTTTGAGAGAGTAAATCCATTTCCCGTTTGGTTGTAATATGCAAAACATGCATCTTAGCGCCAACTTCTCTGCCAATATCAGATTTTTCTCTTCCAGAAGGCGTTAGGCAAATTCCATTTTTTATTCTTAGTTTGTGTCTTGATTTTTGTTTAATTCTAATGACTCAATCACGATTAGCTTTTCCTTTTTAGCTCTTCAAGTTCTGACTCAAGTTTTTTGATATAGGTCAAAAGAAGATCGGGAATATCTTGATGATCTAATTTAGCAATTGAAGCTTTGCTGGTAGCTCTAGCTGGGATACCCACAACAGTCGTATTTGCTTCTACATCATGAATTACTACTGAGCCTGAACCAATACGGCTATTTTCACCAATCACAATATTTCCCAATACCTGGGCATGAGCACCAACCACAGCACCTTTTTTTATTGTTGGATGCCTTTTTTCTTTCTTGGTTGATGTGCCTCCCAGCGTTACACCCTGATAAATAATTACTTCTTCCTCAATCTCAGCAGTTTCACCGATTACAACTCCGCAACCATGATCAATAAAAACTTTTTGAGCTATTTGTGCACCAGGATGAATTTCAATTCCAGTCAGAAACCTTGCAAAGCTAGATATTAAACGGGCAAAGAGAAAAATCTTCTTCTTATAAAACCAATGACTAATTTTGTGAAAGCTGATTGCATGGAGCCCTGGATAACAAATCAATATTTCCAATTCAGAATTTGCAGCAGGATCATTTGCCCTAATAAATTCAAGATTGGCTTTTAGTGAGCTAAACAATTTCTTGCACCATTAATTTTGGGAAGAGTTAATTCTTTACCAATTGAAGTAAATAATTCATATTGTCTCTTGATTGATTCAAATCAGGAATATTTTCTAGAGTAGATTTGTCAATTTGTTTAATTACCTGATGAATAATTTCAATATATCCTTCTAACCAGCCTGTTGCATGATAAGCACTTTGTCCTGAGCCAATAATTGAATTTTGTCGAATCAAAGTACATTTTGAATTTCCTCTTCCAATAATAATTTGATCAGGATTTTCAAATTTCCATTCAGCCGATTGCTTTTCACCGACTATATTCAACTCTAATTGATTGCTAGCCCCATGAGCTGTTTTAGAGACGGAACCCAAAGCCGTTACGCCTGACTCAAATTCCAATAAAACCTGGCAATGAGTATCTCTATGAGGAGTTTCAGCATTGAGATAGGACTTAATAAAATGAGATTTCTCTATTCTGATTTTGCTATTGATTAAAAATGTCATTAAATCGAACCAATGAGTCACCAAATCCAATACCACATCATGGCCACCACTCAAAGCAAAATCATTTTTCCAAGCTTTTGCATTTTGGTTTCCTAAAAGGGCTCTTTCTATAGCCCTTTGCGCAGAACTTGCCTACCAATATCTAGATTCAATAGAAACAATTTTGCCGAAATCACCTGCATTAATAATTTCTTTAAGAGTTTGAATTCCCCAAGTTTGCCGATAGATATGAAGAACTGCCACCTTTGCCTTAACAGATGATAGCTGTTCAAGCTCATTCAATGAACAACAAATCGGTTTTTCTACAACGATATTTGTGAATCCTGCTTTATCAGCTTCAATGACCTTTTTTGCATGAAGACCATGTGGATTGGCAATAAACAAGATGGAATTCTTGCAAGGATTAAAGTCCGACAAGACTTGATCTCTTTGCACCTTACGGATAGGCTCGATTGTAATATCTGAATCAATATTCGGGATAATAGCCAAGCTGTTCAATATAGCTTTAGCTGAATTACCCGAGCCTAACAAATAAGGAATCATTATTCATCATCGACATTAACTGCTTCTGAAGCTACTTCTAAATTATCTGGAAACAAATTGTCATTTGCGCTGAGATCTTCTTTCAAAACAGTGATCGAAACCACTCTGTCATCATCTGCAACATGCTGAAGCCTTACTCCCGTTGCCATTCTACTTTGAGCGGGAATTTCATTAGCTTTCTGTCTCAGGATAACTCCATTGGCAGTTGCAATCATGACATCATCAGTATCTTTAACAATTGCAATTCCAGTTAATCTACTAGAAGCCCTTTTGAATTTAGTTCCAATCAAACCCGTTCCGCCTCGTTTTTGATCTCTGAACTCACTGACTGAAACACGCTTACCATATCCATCATCAGTAACAAGTAACATAAAAGTATTATCTTCTTCAGCTGGATTGAAAGTTCCACAGCTTACAATTCGGTCACCTTTACGTAAATTAATTGCCTTCACTCCAGCGGCAGTTCTGCCAAGTGCTCTGAGCTCAGTTTCTGCATATCTAATGACCATACCTTCATAGGTTGCAATCACAATATGATAATTTGGAATTGACAGCTTCACCCAGCCTAGCTCATCCGTTTCATCTAGCCCAATGGCTATAATCCCAGAACGACGTATATGGCCAAAAGAAGCCGCTATTGTTTTCTTAATAGTGCCTTGTCGGGTGAGCATAATCAAAGATTCACCCTCATCCGTTGGCTGAGAAACTGGAATGACAGAAGTAACAGTCTCATTTGGCAAAAGCGGAATAACATTAATCAGGGCCTTGCCCTTGTTTTGGCGGCTTCCTTCAGGAACTTGATAAACCTTTTCCGAATAAACCACACCACGATTTGTGAAGAACAAAATCTGATCGTGCATCGTCGCAGTTATACAATGCTGCAAATCATCTTCATCACGAGTAGCAATTCCTTCTTTACCTCTTCCAGCACGATTTTGACTGATAAAAGTGTCTGTCTGAATTCGTTTAATGTAATCATTTTTGGTAATAAAGACCATCATCGAATCATTAGGTATTAAATCTTCATTTGTGAGATCGCCCTCTTCAGGTCGAATTTCTGTACATCTGTCGCTTTTGACTTTAGCTTTCAATTCAAGTAAATCTTTTCTGATATTGGCTAAAATAAAGTCACGGCTAGAGAGTAATGTCTCTAAGTCAGCTATTCTTGCGAGCAAATCAAGATTTTCTTTTTGCAATTTACCTTGTTCCAAACCAGTTAAGCGCCTTAATTGCATTTCCAAGATCGCTTCAGCTTGTTTTTCAGTCAGCTCACATTTTTCTATCAAAGCTTTTTTTGCATCATCTGTTGAATTAGAAGCCCTGATTAAAGCAACAACTTCATCAAGCATGCTAAGAGCTTTGAGCAAACCAATGACAATATGACTTCTCTCTTGCGCTTTTCTGAGGTCAAACTTGGCTTTGCGGGTAACAACTTCTACTCTGTGCTCAATAAAATAACTGAGCATTGCTTTAAGATTGAGTTGCTTTGGACGACCATTTACCAGCGCAAGCGTATTCACCGAGAAAGTCTGCTGAAGTTGAGTTAGCTTGTATAGATTATTTAAAACAATATCAGGATTGGCATCGCGTCTAAGCTTAATTACAACTCTGGTTCCTTGTCTACCCGATTCATCGTTGAGATCAGCAATACCTGTAATTCTTTCAGTTTTAACCATTTCAGCTATTTTCTGAATCAGGGCTTCTGGTCCAACTAAATAAGGCAATTCCGTTACAACAATTGCATTAGTTTTACTGTTTTTGACCCCAACTTCTTCGATTTGAGCAACTGCCCTGGTTACAATACTTCCTCTTCCAGTTTCAAAAGCATCTTTGATTCCTCGGCTTCCCATAATAATTCCACCTGATGGAAAATCTGGACCTTTGACAAATCTCATTAAGTCTTGAATAGATGCTTCAGGATCGTCTATAAGGTGAACAAGTCCATCAATGACTTCTGAACAGTTGTGAGGCGGAATATTGGTTGCCATACCAACAGCAATACCACTAGAACCATTCAATAAAAGAATTGGCAATTTAGTTGGTAATACTTTAGGCTCTTTTAAACTACCATCAAAATTATCTTGAAAATCAACAGTCTCAGAGTCAATATCAGCCAGAATTTCCGTTGATATTTTTGACAACCTAGCTTCGGTATATCTCATGGCAGCAGGATTATCATCCAAGCTTCCAAAGTTTCCATGGCCGTCAATTAGAGGAAATCGTGAAGAAAACGGCTGAGCCAACCTCACCAAGGCGTCGTAGACAGCAGTGTCACCGTGAGGGTGATATTTACCCAAAACTTCCCCAACAATACGAGCACATTTCTTGTGTGGTTTATCTGGTGAAAGCCCTATTTCATTCATGGCATACAATATGCGTCTATGAACAGGCTTGAGCCCATCTCTGACATCTGGCAGAGCACGGCTCACAATAATGCTCATGGCATAATCGATGAAACTCGATTTCATTTCATCGCGAACATCTGTTAACAAAACTTTAGAAACTATTGAACCTTCGTCTGATGTCATTTAGCTTGAATATGTAAATTAGTGATCTGTAAATTAGTGATCTGTAAACTAAGTCTCGTGATTAAGCCTTAGAAAAATAACTTGGGAGAAAGAGTATATACGCCAACGGTAATTTACCTTAAATTAAACCATAATTCGCTCCAAAAAGCCCATAAATAAAGGACTATTTGAGATTAGATTTTGACTTTATTGGAGATCCCTCAGAAACCTCAAATTACCCCTTTACTCGAGACAATCAACTTTTAATCAAAATCCTTCAATCTATAATCAAAGCCACAGGCGAAAAGCCTAGGACTCAAACCCAGAACTAAGCACAATTAAAGTTTTGATTCAAGCGGAAAATCGAAAGGACACAAAAAATGAATCCAATAGTTATTTTAGGTTTAGTAGTAATTGGTTTTATGATTTTTCCTTTTCTAAAAGGCACAAGTCATACAACCGCTAGTGATGAAAAAGGTTTTGACTTTAGTAGATTATTCTCCTCAAAAAGTTCAAACAAGAAAACCAAAAGATCCTCAAAAGCCAGAAGGTATAGTTGCTAATTTTTAATGGGAATTAAGTCTTCAAGTCAAATAAATTTGACCCTTTGGTGATTTATCAAATGTAATTAGCCCATAAAAACAAGTCAGGATAATTTCAAAATCAACAAATTATGTTCGTTTAGAATTGAGATTTAGTACTAAATCAAGTGATAATTTATTTGTGATAATTTCACACAAGTAATTTCTTTTTTATTACGCAATTACCGTTCACCTAAATAAATTAATCCTCGCTCTTATGAAAAATCAAATTAGGCTTTTCAGCATACTTTTAGTTTCTTTTTTAGTTATTGCTTTTATTATCCCAAGCTCTAAGGCTGCTGGCGAAATTGGAGTGATTGACAATGCCAAAGTTTTAGATCAATATACAGCTTCCCAAGAAGCACAAAAAACTATTGTTCAAGGTAGAGAAAAACTTCAACAAGTTTTTGCAGACCTAAATAAACAATTAGAAGACACTATTAAAAATAAGGATTTAACTGAAACCCAAAAGCTTACTAAGCGTAAAGAAGCCCAAGATAAACTTGAAACCGAAAAGAAAAAGTTAGATACTTCCATTCAAGCTTTGAGAAATAATTTAGAAACCAAAATCGAAACAGCTATCAATGACGAAGCCAAAGCGCAGGGTCTTTCTATGGTTGTTTCTAAGAGCGTAACTTACTATGGCGGCAAAGATGTTACAGACCAAGTCCTCAAAAGACTTAATGGTAAATAATTTGAATTGTAGAAATTTGAATTTATTTCAGGGAAAAAAGCGCTAAGGTCACTAATAAAGCAATAAAAGCTCCTACTGGATAAATATAGTCAGCATGGTACTTTGCTCTATTTGGCAGAGATTTTTTGTCTTTGCCAATAGTATCCAAGCTCCATTCATCAGGATCTTTATTACTCTGTACACTATCAAAATTGTTATTTTCTGGATTAATTGTATTCATATCAAAAGCTGTAATTTCTGATTTTATTTATTTTGAAATATTTGGTATTGAATTCGTGGCGGTAAATTCTAGATTTGAGTGAAGGTTGAAATTTATCTTCTTCTACTTAGCCATATTAAATACTTCCCAAGTTGGCTTCCGTGCTAGCCCCAAGCCAAAACTTAAAGCAGATTATTTAAATTCGAAATGGATATCCCTAAGCCACCTGACAATAAGCCACTAAACGAAACTTTATTAAGGACTAATACTTCAGAATTAAAGATCCCTGATTTTTTGTTTGATTTAAGCCAATTAGCTGAGAAGCAAGGACAAAGACTTTATCTAGTCGGTGGTGCTGTACGTGATTTGCTTATGAATTGTGAGTTAACTGATTATGATTTACTTTGCGATAAAAATGCCATTGAATTTGCAGAGTATTTAGAAACAAACGAGAAAGCAAAAATTGACTCTATTCATAAACCTTTTGGCACAGCAAAAATCAAATTAAATGGCTTCAATATGAATGGTGATTTTGTCAATTCTAAGCTGGTTCTGAATCATGATCCCAAAACAAGACTTAGTCAGAGCGTAGGCGGAGCATGCATAGACCTAGCAACTGCTAGAGCTGAAACATATAAATTTCCTGGTGCATTACCAAAGGTTACATTTCCAGTTCCAGTGGAAGAAGAATTAATTCGGCGTGATTTTACAATTAATGCCATTGCCCTTCTAATTCATCCAAAAAGGCAATTGGAATTTATCGATCCGCAAAACGGTATAAAAGATCTCTCTGGTGGGATGATTCGAGTCATGCACGAGAAAAGTTATTACGAAGATCCAACACGAATTTTTAGAGCTCTACGTTTCGCCTTTAGATTTGGATTTGCAATTTCCGAAAACGACAAAAAATTAATTAGAGAAGTTATAGAGAATAAAGATTTTCACGGAATGACTCAGCGAATAAGAGGGAAACGTTTTGGTATCGAATTAAGAAGATTGCTCGAACTGCCCAATTGGCTGGAAGCAATAAAAGCCTTGATTGAAATGGAAGTTTATAAATTAATCCGACCTGATTTAAAACTAAATATCGAAAATCCAATAGAAACCATGCTGGGTTGGAAAGAAAAACTAAATTGGGTTTTATCTTTGAGTGGTGAAGCTTCAGAAATTACAAAGGAAATGTATTTGAATTAAACATAAATATTAAGCAAAAACCAAGAGTGAACAGAACTCAAATTGAGCTCAGACCCATTATGAGTACATTGATTTCAAATGAGATATTTGCTAAGAAATTAAGAGTAATCGGATTTGCTCTTCCAATCAATAAAAGCTAATAACCAAACTTTTCGGCATTAGAACCAAGCAACCAATATTTGTAATAAGCGGGTATCTCACGCCCCACCGAATATAAATCTCTCAAAACAAATGGAGATTTGGCATGTGCGGTACCAAATTTACTTAACCCATTCTTTTGCAGGGCAAGCTTACAACGAGCAATGTGGTAATAATGTGAAACAATAATTACAGATTCGTAACTACTTTGCTTCATTAAGTCGCTTAAATTTTGAGCACTAGCCCAAGTGTTATAACCTTTATTATCTTCAATAACATCACTTGGCTCAACACCTTTTTGCAATAGATAGTTCTTCATCACAAGTGCTTCATCAAAACCTTCTTTGCCTATGGCTCCGCTAACTAAAATCTTTTTGACTAAATTTTGCTTGTAAAGTGTTAAAGCTGTGTCTAAGCGTTCTTTTAACCGTAAGGATACTTGTCCGTTCAGTTCTATTTTATTACCTAAAACTAAAGCTAGATCAGCTGGCTTATTTGATGAATAGTTAAGCTCATCGGTTAAGCCATCATAAATAAACCAGACTGATTGCAAAAGAAGAAAAGAAATTAGAAGAAGACAAACTTGTTTAAACAATTCATTCATATTGCTTTATGTTTTTATTATCCAGAGTTTTCTTTTTGCCTGAAGCTAATAACCAAACCCTTTCAGCATTAGAGCTAAGCAACCAAAAGCTATCACCTAAAATTAGGAAAAAGACAAATTTCTCTGAGGCATTCCAAAAATATTCAAAGTATTTTGTATAGAGATTGATAAAGACAAAAGTTACACTAAAACCTCTGAGACTCCATTGTCGAATCTAAGCCCATGCCAAATACTAGCACCAGCAGCTAAACCGAAAATTATTGACATTAAAGAGAAATACTTTCACAATCAAATAAACTCAAAGAAGAAAAACCAGATAGCGTTTCATCTCGCATTGATGAGCAAATTGTTTCACTAGGTTTAATTGCAGCCTTGATACTAGATGAAGTAATTCGAAAGGATTCAAATGATTTAATTCAAAATGAATCAGCTTGATGATTTCTTCAAACTATTTATTTTCATGACAAGAAATAAACAAAACCCCAGAAGATTCATTCATCAACTGAGGTTTTGCATTTTACTGGAGAAAATTTTGGAGGAATTAGCTTTTTAGCTTATTTAGCGGCCAAAGCTTTTTTCTGAGTTTTTGCAGCAGAAGACTTCTTTGCTTTGCTTTTGTTCAAAACATTAGCTTTGATAGATTTAGCCAAAACAATTTTCTTTTTAGCTTGAATCTTTTTTGCGCCTGTTGAAACTTTAGCTTTGCTAATTGACTTGGTAGAAACCTTGCTTACTACTTTAGAAGCAATTGCTTTGAGCATTGTTTTAGAAGCAGTGGCTTTAGGAGCTGAACTCTTAGCAACTGTTTTTTTTGCAACAGCTTTCTTAGCAATTGCTTTTTTTGCAATGGTATTTGTTTTAGGAGCGGCTTTTTTAACAATAGCTTTTGGGGCTTTTGCAATAGCTGCTTTTTTTGGAGCAATAGCTTTAATTGAAGAAGCAATCTTTTTGATTGGGGCTTTTTTGGCAACAACTTTAGGAGCTTGGCTGATTGCTGAACTCTTAACAGCTTTAGCCTTGTTTTGGTTTGCAATGGTTTTCTTTGCTGGAGCTTTTTTTGCAATTGCTTTTGAGGCATTGGCTTTGTTTGTCTTTTTAGCTTGAGTTTTCACTTCTTTATTATTGGTTTGGGTTTTGTTTTGATTATTTTGTTTTTGAGTTTGACTACCTCCAGTGTTGGAGGAGCCTGTGTACGATGTGTTTACCGCTGAGCTAACATTTGCGGAATTTTGCTTATTTGAATTTTGTTCTGATTGAATTTCCAAATTTGCATTTCCGTTTTTGTTTACAACATAGATTGCATATTTGTTGAGGCGCTTAGCTGCTTGCACTAAACTATCTATTCCAACTAGGGCTTTCTGAAGCTTTGATGAATTTTTTGAAGAATAAGCAGAATCACCATTTTTTTGGCTTTTCTGATTATTTTGTTCATTTGCAATAGAAAGATCTTGTTGAATTCCTTGAAGATAATTTGAAATTTCTACCTTCTCAGAAACTTGGGATGAAATACTTGATATTTGTTTTATTGTCATCGATACTTTTGTTGTCTCCTGGTCTCCTTTTTAAAATCAGTATTCCCACAATATATTTTGCTGACATAAAATACTCCAAATGACTGGCATAAGTTTCTATGATGAATAAAGCACCCAAAGATGATTTGAGAGAAAGCTTTGAAGCTTACGAGGCCGCACTAAGCCCACTAGGACTTGCTTTACTGCTTGGCTTCATCGGAGGATATTTGGATAAACAATTTCTTTTTACAAATAAATTCGCAATGCCCGCTGGGGCAATTTTGGGTTTTGTTTTTGGGATTTCTAGACTTATTCAATTCCTAAAAAAAGAAAATAAAAAAGATAATTCTCAAAAATAATTTACAAAAATATCGGAAAGAAAAATCTGAAAAGAATTAGTCTTTTTTTGAACAAAACTGATCAGAAGAGGGAATGACTTAATTCAGATGATTTTGAACTTTGACTTAATTCTCAATTTCAATTTTTATACTAAAAAAGTACAAAGTATTTAACTCTTAGAATTCTTTTGCATTAAAACTCAACCTTGATATTTAATTAAAGCTGTCTATTTATGAGCGAATTCACAATACTAATAATTGCCATTTGTCTTTTTGTTTTTTCATTTTCCGCTTTGCTTTGGGTTTTGGCTTTTACTGAATTCAGCTATCTTGGCAGCAAGGGTATTAAGGGATTATATGATTTATTCTCAGGAATTTATGAATGGAAATGGATTGAAAAAGAATATCGATCCCCCGAAATAACTGAAAACCTTTTTCTTAGACCAATAAGAGAAATTCTGGAGCACAAAACAAATGTGCAAGTATTAGATTTGGCATGCGGAAGCGGACGTATGAGCTTAATGCTTTTAGGCCAAAACTGGTTTGAAGGACAAATTAAGGCCATTGATTTATCGGATGGAATGCTTAACAAGTTTAAGCAATCTCTAGAAAAGACATTGGGCAAAATTGATAAAGTCTCAATCGAAAAGATGAATTTAGCTGACTGGCCAAGTCAAGAAAATGAAACAGGAGAAGATGAGAAATACGATTTGGTAACTATGATGGAAGTTGGTGAATTTTTGCCAAATTTCATTCAAATTGTAAAGCAAGCTGCTAAAGCTATAAAGCCAAAAGGATTATTTTTGCTAACTAAACCACCTGATTATATGTCTATGGCTTACCCAGGACGAAAACAAAGTAAGGCTGAACTCAAAGGACTGCTCACAAACTGTGGTTTCCAAAAAGTTGAAATAATTCCTTGGACTTCTAGGTATGAAGTTGTTTATGCTTGGAAATTCTAGAGTTCCACAACGTTGTGGATAGAAAGAAAGTTTCTCCACAACCTCCTGAAACTTTGCAATTACTATTTTAAATTTGCATTTCAGTTTCTACAAATTCCTGCTAGCGTAACTAACATCGCAACTATTTAGATAATTCACAAATACTTAGGTCTGTAGATAATTCCACAGACACCTTTACTATCGCTCTTAAACAGCCTGAAACTACTTCCTTTTATTCTTATTTTCTTCAACAAATATATTTAACTTCATCTTGCAAAGTTCTTCTTGTTTTTTATCATTTGCTTCTTTCACGCGAGCTGTTTCTGCTTTTATCTCAGCAAGTTTAATCTTTGCTTCTTCCAGTTGAGTTTTTACGTCTTTTGACTGTATGATCCCTTCTGTAATACTTATAATTTCCCTGAGAATTATAAAGCTAACTACTAGACACGCTTCAAACTTCAAAGAAGTATTAATAATTCAAGACTTTCACAAATGAAAAGGAATTAACAATAACGTGAATTCGGCGAATCAAGAAAAAGAGAAAAACTAAAGGAAAAGTAGATTTGATTAATAGTGCAAAAATTGAAAGAACCGATGTTATTTCGATCATGTATTTTTTTAATTAATAAGGCTTGAAGAAAGAAATTAAGATGAGAACACCGATGGATGACTCTCGATATTGGTATGGTAAACATACTGATTTATTTCACAAGACACCAAATCAAGTTCTTGAGTCTTTGCTCTCCAAAACCTGGTGAAACTTGACAAATAGCCAATATGTTTAAATTTATTGGATAGAGGAGAATTTGAATAATACGGAACTTTTTAATCCTATGCCTGGCTTTGCGCTTCAATCAATTTGCTATCAGAAACTTTTTTGAAAATCATTTGATCCGCTAAATTACTTAATTCTGATAAATGCTGATTAATAACTTGAACTAGTCTTTGTTGAGAAGTTGTTTCTGCAATATAAAGAGATTCTTTGAAGTATTTCATAGCTAAAGATAAATTCTCTTCAGGGTTTTTCAGAGAAGCTAAAGCTTTATGGCAGGTGCCCAAATTGTTCTGGGTGGTTGCATATTCTATTGATTCCTTGGAACCTATTAATGGATTCCAGCTGTGAGATATAAATTCAAGTGACTTTCTGTAAGCCGAAATTGCGAGCTCAATGTTTCTGACGGTGTTGTGATATTTTGCGAGCTTCCAAAGGCAGCCTCCCAAACTGTTGTATACAATGGCTTTTGTCTTGATGTCAGGAGTAACTTCCAGAGCTGATTTATAATTATTGATGGCTTCTTGATAATTAGAAATTGAATCTTCATGAGCGGCTAGACTACGCAGTGCATTACCAATATTTTGATAAATAAAAGATTTGTTCTTTGTTACTTGAGTTATTGCAGATTGGTTTTTTGAAGAAAGACTCGCTGTAACGGCATTGATTGTATTTGTGTTTTCCGCTTGTAATTTCAAAGCTCTACTAAAAATCTGAATAGCGAGATTAAGAGTAATTGTTAATGGTTTGACTTTATATAGTCTGAGATAGGCATTTCCAAGACTTGTATAAGATTGCATTTGACAATTTTGATCTTTGGGTGATTTATTCGATTCTTGAATATCAAGCGCTTTTTTGTAATAGTCAACCGCAAGAATTAAATTGTCTTCGGTCTTTTGAGCCTCTGAGAGTCTGACATGCGCAGCACCCAAATCATTGTATATTTGGGCAGTATTAATCGGAGCATAGCCAGACAAATAGGTTCGAAGGGCTTTACTAAGAAGTTCTATAGCCTGATTTATTTGAGATATTTTCTCAGCCACAGGAATATTTCGACCTTCAGAAATTCTAATTAAGGCGATTGCCCATAATCTCTGCCAGAGAGCTTGAATTTCTTGAAATTTATTCTCTTGAGATTTAACTTTTTCAGAGTCAGCTTGAGAACAACCTTCTTGATATATAGGTATTAATTGCTTTTCAATATACTCATCAAAAGAACCAAGTGAAACAAAATAATCTAATATTTTTTCGTGAAATATACTTACTTGCGCAAAGATGGATTTATTGTGTGCTTGCGCTGATACCTGTTCTAGGCTAGCTTTTGCTGAGAACAAAAGCCCTGAGGAAATAAAACTTATACTTTCTTTAGACATTTTTTCATTGTCATGAAGTAATTCAAAGAAATAATTTGTAATCTTATTTATTCCTGATTCAGCTAAAAACTGACTTGCCTGCTGAGCTTCATGTTGAAACTGCCGATATATTAAATTCTTGACCGATTCATTAATAAAGAAATGCGAATTGCTAAAAGTCTCGGTATGATTTTTTTGAATAAGCCCTGATTCAGTCAGGTGATTTATCGCTTTAAAAATTTCGGTGTTTTGATCAGTTTTGTTATTAGCATTCTCATTAATAGCTTCTAAATAAAATTTGCTTTTTCGGGTATTTTCATGAGGAGAATTTACGTCTTGTGCACTTGTAACTTGTGAATTGTGAGTCTCAAAGACTTTTTGAATTAAGCTTGCTGAAAATGATTCAAGCGGAGTATAAGCGCAAAAAAGTAATATATCTCGCTCAAGCGGTGAAAGAGAGGCAAGTACTAATCGAATAATCTTAATAAAGTTTGGAATTGCTTGAGAACCGTCTCTAGAATGATTATCCTTTTTTAGATTATTCATTAAAACATTTCCAAATTTGGATAATTGCTTTGAATCTAAGTCATTTGCCTGGGTGTTCGTTTGGGCGCTGGCCTCGACATTTGCCTCAGAATTGTAAGACGAATTGATTGGTGTATTTTCAATAATCTTGATAATTTCTTCAGTTTTAATCCACGGCGCTTGTCTAAATTGCCTAATTACAAAGAAACAAAGAGCATTGACTAATAGAGGACTTCCTTCGGTATAGCGGATTAGCTTATTCAAGAAAAACGAATTCAACTTGAGAGCTTGAGGAAGTTTCTCAAGAAGATATTCCTGAGTACTTTCTACATCTAATTTATCCAATTCCACCCAATAATTATCTTTATACTGAGGGATATTTTGTTGTGCGATATTTTGTCCATCAAAAAGATTTTGATTCTGATTCTGGGGCAATAAATGATTCAGTCCAATTTGCTTTAAGGTCTTTTCAGATAAGTGATTGCTAATAACAATAATTCTGGAACCGCCTCTTAAATGGGGGGAACTGCATAGTATCAGCAATTCATTATTAGATAAAAATTCAATATTTCTAAAAATTACTAAGCAAAGATCCTCAGATAAAACTTTGAAGAAATCCTGAATGGGGTCTTGAATTGAAGTTGCAGGAAATTTGAGTTGTTCAATGAGTATTGAGCGT
Organism: Candidatus Melainabacteria bacterium; assembly: GCA_005110395.1. Classification (GTDB taxonomy): domain Bacteria; phylum Cyanobacteriota; class Vampirovibrionia; order Caenarcaniphilales; family Caenarcanaceae; genus LMEP-10873. The sequence goes on from DUDU01000108.1 coordinate 39,323, forward strand.
AATCCTTCAATCAAAGAATTATTTTGTTGTGAGAATGAAAAAGATAATATTGAATAAGATTGAGCATATCTTAATTCCTTGGCGCAAAGAGTTGAAAGAAAAGTTTTACCAGTTCCAGAAGGACCAATCAAAAAAACAACTTCATTAAGTAACAGTGCATTTTTTAGATAAGCTAATTGTTTGAAGCGAGGTATTAGATTGCCCTTTACTTCAATTGGCGGGTAAAAGACTGCATTGCAAGCATTGGGTGAATAATCATATTTATCATTGTTGGCTTGGGCATATTGGATCTCGCTTTGCGAAGATGGCACAAAAGAATCTTTTCGCATAAATTCATCTAAGTCACCCAAAATATTTTTTTGCTGTTGTATTAAATATGGATTGAAATCGGAGGAATTTTCTTGATTGGAATTAGATGAATCGATATTTTGAGTATTTCTTTTATAGTATGTATACTGGCTCTGCTTGGTCTTTATTAATTTGGTATTGAATTGACTCTGTAGAGAAATAGGTTCTAGTGTATTAAGATTTTCTCTTCTTCTAATTCTCTCTCTGATTTCTGATTGAATAGGAGGAGCTTGATTAGACAATTGATTTGTAGCTTGAGAATCGATACTATGCTGCGGCTGAATATATTGTTGTGGTAGATCCTGATCAGCAGAAGGTAAAAGATTAGAGTTATGAGTACTTCTCTGCGTATTATTCTGAGTACTGTTCTGGTGGTTTCTCTGTATATTTTTTGGACTAACTAAAAGCTGTTTTTGAGCAAGTGTTTGATCTAAATTTCGAAGTTCTTCTTCGAGATCAACTTTTTTGTTTTGCTGATTTACTTTATGAAACGATCCATTCGGGGGATTTCTTTTATGAAGATCCTGATCATTTGTTGGAGGTAATAAATGAATTATGAATGCAAAAATTTTTTCAATAATAAATCTGACTTCATTCGGAAATTTTTTCCAAATCAAAAAAAGCCCAATTAATGAAGCTAAAAAGACAATATTCGGCAGGGAAATGTCGAGAAGGTTGATTAATTTAAACCAATTTTGAATCATTGACACGAAAGATTGACAACTTTATCCAATAAGCTCGAATTAAATAAACAAGAGCTGTGTGAGCTTTTTACAAATGAATAATAACTTTTTCGATCTACACCCATTGATCGAGATTTTATCCATTTATTATGATTTATTCCCTTTATTTCTTCTCGAAAAACCATAATGAACAAAGTATCCAAAAAGGGTACAGCTAGATAACTTGACAGGGGCAGCGCAAGCATTGCTTTATAAATGAATTTTGCACAGAATAATAAAGCTCGTCTTGAAAACGAGAAATAATTCATCAAATCACCGAAGCGAACCAATTTACAGATAACCTATATTAAGAGAACTATTACCATTGGTGTTTTCAAAAGGTGGTCTAGAATATACCTGAGCAGCATCATTCTCAAGTTGATTCATATCTTCTTTACTTAAATTATTAGCTGTATTGGTATAAGTACTTGCATTTGCTGTAGAGGTAGTATTTACTTTAGGAGCTGTAGATGTGTTGTTCTTGCTGGAAGCCATTTCAGGAGGCAAAACAGTATGCGCAACTTCTTCAATTTCCTGACCAGTTTGAGAAACCTTTCTCTTCAATGCTTCAATATCCCTCACTAGTTGAACTTTTTCCTGCTCGCTTAAATTCTCAGGATTATTTGCTCTTTTCTGTAAATTATTTAAATCAGTCTGATATTGATTTAGCGATTGATCAGCATTTTTTGCAACGGCTTCTTGTTTATATTGATTCGCATATTTGCCCCGACCCAAAAACTTCTGCTTAATTGATGACAGTTTTGAATTACTTTGAGAAGTGCTTGGTGAATTGTTTGAATTTACCGCAGAACTTGAATCAAATTGACTGGAAGAAACTTTTGTTGGATTTTTAACAGTTTGAGAATTGCCAGGCATACTGGTCGTCAAACTAACGCCATTATTTTTGTATGGTGAAGGAAGAATTTGACCTGAAACATCATCGGAAATTTGACTACTCGAAGATTGAATTGGTTTTCTGAGAACAGGTGCAGACTCAAAAGATTCAGCTTGAGCTCCTTCATCATCTCTATCGGGAGCGTACTCTTCCCTTTCGACATTATTAGAAACAGCCTTTTCCACAGAAGGCAAAGTATCTACAGCAGAGGTTGTTTTGTAAAAAGAAGGTTTTGCTAATAAATTTTCTATTTCAAGATCTTTATCCTTTTGATCATATTGAACTTGATTATTAGTCTGATTATTTGCATAAGGAGATTGTTTGACTTGAGATTCGCCTTCTTCCGAGTATTCTTGATCTTCTCCCGCGGTTAAGTCTGAGTCTTGAGAATCATTGGAAGAATTTGAAGTAAATGAACTTGAATTGTTTGGAGTAAAGGAGGCTTGGAATTGTCCATTGTTTTTTACATATGAAAGTTCAATGGGAAAATATTGCGCAGTATAAGCTAAAGGTTTAATTACCTCTCCCAAGGAAGAATCATAAGTAGTGGCTGTATCAACAGATGGTTTTGGCAGAATTTGACTATAAGAATTCCAATCTTGTTCACCGGTCTTGCTCGCTAATGCATCATTAAAAACTGTGGAATTCATAGCGCTTGATGAAGGTTCATCCATTACAACCCATTTAGGCATGTAATATTCTTGCAAATTCTTAGAAGCAGTTTTCTGTGAATTAGCTTTAGAAAACTGATTTTTAGTAGACTGCGTTCTAGAAGAATTGGCCCAATTGGATTTGTAATCAGATTTATAGAAACTGTTTTTAGTTGAAGAAATAGTTTTGCTAGGCAAAGGCAGACCCATGGGCTTGAAAGCCGTTTTGCCATCTTCTTGAAAATAAGTTTTATCCAAAGCCTTGTCACGCTCAGTTTCAGTCCTTGGGGTATCCGATCCGACAAGCGCATTATCAGGATTAGGTGAAGTTAGAGAATCTTCAGGATCTGAGCTTTTGGAATCCAAATCTTTTCCAAAATTATTATTATCTAAATTCTCTTCGTCTTGCTGATTTTTGTTTAAATCTTGTCTATTTGTAAACATTTTTGGCAAAAAGTAAAAAGCTCCTAATCCCATTGCCGTAATCAATGAAATTAATGCAAGCGATTTGCCAACATTTGAGGTCTTTTTGATAAAGAGTGGCGTATTCTTCTGATCTTGATCATATCCACTATATTGTGTCCAAGTTCCAACTTTATTCGAAGCAATATAATCACCAGTTGGTGTCAAACGCCTCTGTTCTTCAGTGGATCTTTGCTCTGAGTAATGAGTTCCCGCTTGATGACCTAATTGAGCATTTTGCTCTTCTAATTCTTGTTCTGCTTGATAGGGTGTTCTAACTGGTTGAATGTTAATCAACGAAGGTGAAGCAGCTTGTCTTCGACTTATAGGGGGGCTTAATGGCGTATTAGACAGTGCGGCTATTTGAGCAGCATTTAATTGAGATTGATGTTCAGAAGAATTTTCTGTATTGGGTTCAAATAAATTTGCTTGATTAGTTCTTAAGCTTTCATGAGTCCAAGCCTGCTCCAAAGAAGACCATTTATGTTGATCATTAATAATTGCATCTTGATCTCTTTGGCTAAGAATATAAGATCCAGGATTAGAGAGTGAAGAAAGAGATGTGTTTGGTTGAGATGGCTGAGTACGGGCTTGTGTATTAGACTGGGATTCGGATAATTCTGAAATCGGAATAAAAGGAACACTTTGCGAATTTGTCCCTAACAGCAACATTTTTGCCGTGGAGTTTAAATTATTGAATTTCCATACCAAGTCAGACAGTTCACGACTGCTGAGAGAGGAAGCACTTTGTTCTCTATGGTCTAATAGAGTTTTGGACATTCAGTTTCTCCTACACTTAATAATCAAATTTTACCCCAAAACAAAACTTGATAAGCAGCTTTCGATACAACTATCTGATGCTAGAGAATTGCATGTAATGAGGAATTGCATAAAGACCTATCTCGAATTTTCAAATAAATAAAAGTAAGAATAGACCTTGCCTTAAGTTTCGAAGACGCAAGTCAAGAATTAAAGTTTCAAATAAATTTCAAAAATTCTATTAAAATCACAAATTCAAGACTTTATCGCAATTAATTCTCGAAGTTTAACTAAGACAAATCCCTTAGACCCCTTTATTGAAGTTGTGGGGAGCACGAATTGGAGAAAAGCGAATTGAAAAATGAGGCACTTGAGAAAGCACAAAAATTGTTTTTACTTGATTTGGATTTTCTCAATTTTTAAAACTAGACTTTCATGCTCATCGCTCTATATTTTAGAGCGTGAAATAGCTCTCATCTCTGTTGATCTCAACGCCATAAATTGCATGGCATACTATATAAAACATATCAAATATTATTTTCAAGCCAGTTGAATCAAGAGTAATTGCAATGTCATCAGAAATATCATCAAATTTACCAATTAAATTATCCGATTTTTATAAGCCATCCAAATCACCACTTGATTTGCTCATTATTGCTGGACCCTGCGTAATTGAAAGCGAAGAAAGTGTTTATTTGATTGCAGCCGAATTGAAAGAAATTTGTAAAAGCCTAGGCATGCCTTTTGTTTTCAAAGCTTCATTCGACAAAGCTAATCGCACATCTTTTGATTCATTCAGAGGCCCTGGATTAGAAGAAGGCCTCAAAATTTTGGCGCAATTGAAAAAAGATTTGGGCATTTGGGTCTTATCCGATATTCATTCAATTGAACAAGTGGAGCCAGCGGCTGAGATTTTAGACATAATTCAAATTCCAGCTTTTCTTTGTCGTCAAACCGATTTGGTCTTTGAAGCTGCCAAAACAGGCAGAATTGTAAATGTCAAGAAAGGACAATTCCTGGCTCCTAATGATGTTGCCCATATTGCCAATAAAGTTAAATCGACTGGCAATCAAAATGTTCTGATCACAGAGCGTGGAACTACTTTTGGATATAACAATTTAGTAGTTGATATGCGCTCAATTCAAATTATTCAAGAAGAGCTGAAATTACCAGTTGTTTTTGATGCAACTCATTCAGTACAGCTTCCAGGTGGTGGCAATGGTGTATCCGCTGGCAAAAGCATTTATGCTCCGACTTTGGCTTGTTCGGCAGTAGCAGCAGGAGCTTTTGGTTTATTTATAGAAACTCATCCTAATCCTGATAAAGCTCTTTCTGATGGACCAAATATGATCAGATTAGATAAAATGCCAGCTCTACTTAAACGCTGTAAAGCCATTCGCGAAGCTTGTTTAGAAAATCCTGTTTAGACTTCTACTTTAAAACTAGCAGTTGCGTCATTGCTCAAACATGTTTCGAGATTTCTTGCTATTTCTGATGATATGACACCCTTTACATAGGCGACTCCTTATCAGGCACTGCCATCAGTGACCATGATCCGAAAAGGGGGACAAATTGAACGCAGAACAAGTCAATAGTAAAAAGGAGTTCAATTAATGTCCAAATACGAAAAAGAATTCAAAGAAGAAGCAGTTAGATTATGCAAGGTAAAAGACGCTAATAAAGCGGAAATAGCAAGGAAACTAGGAGTTGAATACAAAACCTTATGCAATTGGTTTT
>DUDU01000109.1 GCA_005110395.1 Candidatus Melainabacteria bacterium
TGCCAGCAATATCCGCGATGCAGCACAATGAATTTGTGAGGGAATTAGTAGAAAGGCTGAGAGAGAAGGGGAAGAAAGGGAAAGAGTTGATTTGTGCAGCGATGAGAAAGCTGATTCACATAATATATGGAGTATTGAAATCAGGAAAACCATTTGACCCAAATTATCAAAATCTTTCATTGTCCACTTGACATTTAAGACGGTATCTCTCCTAAAGCGAGAGGGGAGCCAGAAACTTGTGTTTCCCCTTTTTCTGTTACGTCTTGCGTCGTGGCATATTTGTGCAAGAGAGAGGTGCCCGAAGGCAGACGCAAGCAGGATGCTAAGTTTCATTTGCACTGAGGAGAGAGTTAATCCCAGCAAACAGGAAATTATTTTTGCGTAAGGTAAGTTAATAATTACTGACTTTCATCTTGCCTTCAAGAATTTGAATAGCTTTGCTTAGCTGATCATTTGGTTCGGTGGAAATAATATTAGGTCTAATACCTACTCGATTGATTTCTTTTCCATTTGGTGTAAAAAATTTATTAACAGTAATATGCAAAAGAGAACCGTCAGAAAGGCTATGAATTTTTTGAATCATGCCTTTTCCATAAGATATTTGACCAATTAGAACTGCCCTGCGATTGTCCTGAAGAGCAGCAGCAATGACTTCACTAGCGCTAGCTGTATGCCTGTCTATCAAAAGAACAATTGGTTTATCGTATAAACTTCCAGGCTTCGCACTTAGCACCTCTTGCCCTTTAAAACTTTTTATAATTACGATTTTGCCTTCATTCATTAAATCATCTGAAATATTGATAGCATTTTTCAATAAACCACCTTTATTTCCTCTCAAATCCAAAATTAAACCTTTAGTATTTTGAACACTTTTATTCTTTAGCTTTATCTCTAATTCACTGAAAGCATTATTTGGAAGCAAATCATCAATTCTTATATAGGCAATATTATTTTGTAGGATTTTACCTCTAATTGAGCTAGTTGATACTTCTTCAACTTCTATGATGGCGGAGAAGTAAGTGTATTTGCGCTTCAAATCAAGAGAAACTTTATTTTTCGATGAGGAATTACTCAATAAATCATTAATTTCAGATTCAGTAATATATTCAACCGGAGCACCATTAATGGAAATAATTTGATCTCCGGGCTTAACTCCAGCTTTTTCAGCGGGTGAACCTGATTGCACTTTTGCGATCAAAGATGGATTGAGTGCATCGAGACTAATTCCTAAGCCAAAAGTTGTTCGCTTAATTCTACGTAATTCCTTTCGGGCTTCTTCAGGAGAAAGAAATTTAGTATATGGATCATTGATTTTATTAATTAAACATTTAATGGAATCGTAATAAGAATTATTTTCATTTTGTTTGGAGCAGTCTGTAATATTTCTCTTAGAGAGAGCTTTAACCACCGTTGATACATCGTAATAGTTTGATTGAAGTGCTTTGATAGCTTCTCTATAAACTTCAATGGAGCTCAAAGCATTTTGACTTAAAGAAAAAGTATAAATAACCCAGCACAGAAAGATAGCCGCAAAAGATGAACTCAGCAAGCCCAAAGAGAGAAAAGAGATTTTAGATTTCAATTTCACCAATTAGAATCCATGTAAGTATTTTGCGTTTGCATTATCTACCCCATAGGCATATGCATTAATTTAGTTTCACAACACAAGTCTAATGTAATAGCATTCAATTAATATGTAATTCTGATAAGTCTTATCTTTGTTTTTCTTCAATTAACTTTCGTAAACTAAAAATTAAAGAAAAAATCTTTTTATATTCTTTTTGCATTTAGTTTTTGATATTGGGTTTATTCGGAAAATTCGAAAATCTTTCTAATACCTAGTTTTGATTCAAACTTTATACTAAAAGAAATTAACTTCACCAACATCTTAAAATCAATATGAAAATCAAAGCTTATGCTGCTGACAAACAAGGTGCTGAATTAAAACTATTTGAATATGAAGTCGGTGAATTACCTTCTGATGAAGTTGAAATTAAGGTTGAATATTGCGGAATATGTCATAGTGATTTGAGTATGCTCGACAATGAGTGGGGTATGACTCAATATCCTTTTGTGCCTGGACATGAGGTAGTTGGCACTATTGCAGCGATTGGACTTACGCAAATTTGAGTTTGGGTTTGAATAATTGAGAACGGATAAAGTTGTCGGATTGACTCTGATGAAGGGCGTAAATAGTCAGTTCTCTCTTTCGTGCTTCGGCTTTAAGGAACTGCCAGGCCATTAAACAACAACAAATATGATTTCTCTGAATTCTGGATTTCCTTGCTTGACACTTCTCAATCCCAGTCACATTTTTGATTTCACGGTGGAATTCTTCAATACCCCATCTCAAAGAAAGCATTTTTTCAGATTCTTCAAGAGAACTTTGATCAATATCGTTAGTCACAATAGTTTCCACCTCGCCTTTTTTGACGCAGCTATGGAAAATTCGCACCTTGAAATTCATCTTATTTAATTGAACTAGTTTTCCTTCCTTCTTTTCTTCTTCCGTAAATTCATAATCTTTTAATTTGTATTTCTTGTTTTGTTCATCGTAAAAGACTCTCGAAGACGGTAATGTTGAATAAAATATTTTCCCTCCTTCATTCAAGAATTTCATGAAATATTTTGATGCGTACCAACTATCAAACAAAACTATTTCAGATTTACTCTTTTGAACCATTTCGTGGGCTAATTGAATTTTAGTTTTTCCGTCTTCTTTCTTTGAATAAATTCGATAATCTTTTAAATGAAAACGGCCTTCTTCATCAACTGAGACAGCATTGACTAATCCAATTCCCATTAATACTTTTTTTCACAGTTATCCCACAAATAATTTGCACATTCAATATTCCTGGAATGACGCTTATCTAGAACTGTGTCATCGATTATCAAAATGTTCTCTTCTCCTGAACGCTTTCTAATTCTTCTTGGAGTTAACTTAATCTTTCTCAATTCACGGTTAATTGAATCGTGTGAAACTTCAATTCTTTCACTAAAATAAGTAATGGTAAAATTACTTGTACTGCTGATTGCTAGTTGGCAGTACTTATCAATGATTTGAGACATAGTTTTCCTTTCAAAAAGGTCGGGGCTATGTCTCTTTCTTTTATCAGTATTACCTACTTCTGCGTAAGTCCTAAAGGAATAAAGTATTTATTCAAATAGTATCACCTCTAAAATCTCTAACTGAGAAAATTTTTAGAATATCTTTACATTTTTCTCTTATGCAAGCATATTGAATTCAATCTACAAGAAAACAAAACCGCTCTAAAATAAATCGCAAAACAAATAAGTCGCAATGTTGACAACAAAAAAGCAAAAAAGCCCAACCAAATTCAACAGTTGAGCTACAAAAAATAGTTCGCAATTGAAGCGAAAAGCAAAAGAATAAAAAAATGCCTGGCACAGGGCTATCTTCCCAGGACCGTTAAATCCAAGTATTGTTGCTGCTTCGGTTATTAAAAGCCCGGCCGAAACTCTCTGTACATAATACTCAGCCATCAAATCATTAGGAATTCTTTCTTTGCCAGCTCTTGAACGAGTCATGGGTGCCAAAACAATACGATTATTTAATTTTAAGCCATTTAAGTCGAGAGGCTCTAGAAGAGTGATTGTAGAATTAGTCATAAATTATTTTGGTAAAATCTTGTAAATGAATAAAAATAGTTTAGTTGAATTTAATGAATTTGTGAGTTTTAAATATTAGATTGAAGATGAGTTGTAATGAACTTGCAGACTTCTTCAAAGTTAGTTAGTACTTAATGGTTAGTAAAGCGAATTACTTTCAATTCGTAACTTTGCAGAATATCAGTTCTTTGTTGATCGTATTCAATTGCATTATCTTCATAGTGAGTATCTCCGTCAACTTCAATAATCAGTTTGTGTATTGAGAGATAAAAGTCAACAATGAAATTATTAATTGGTCCTTGACGATAAACCATAAAAGTTAATTTGCGCAAAAATTCATACCAAAGTTTTTCTCGTCTTTGGTGAGTTACTTCGCAAATATCTAGCCCTATCCTTGAGAGCAGGATTGTAAGGCAAAAAACGTCCGCTAGTGAGTAGGCTCATAAGATGATTTTACAAGAAATACCCCCGCTGGAATATAGTTATACCAAATTGCGATCGAGACAGATCGTTTCTTTCCTTCTTGGCTCCTCCTGTTAAGGAGGTGGGGAGGTACTAAAAGTCGAGCTTTGATTGCAACTTAGTATTAAATGGTGTCATCATAGCTTGCTGCGAGCTCCCGCTTTAATAAAGGGGCTGGGGGGGATCTTTTCCAAACAGTTAGAGAATCAAATACTATCAATAGCCAGATACTAGTGATTTCTCATTGGGAGTTATTTGGATGATTTATCTCAGGTAAGTTGTCCCCTTTAAGTTTATTTATATATTTCACCATCAGGAAAATTACACAAGCCAAAATTGTAAAATCCAAAACAGTTTGCAAAAAATTACCGTATTTTAGAGATACAGCTGGAGTAATTGTTGTGGCTTCTCGAAAAACAATTTACAAATCCTTAAAATTGACTCCACCAAGCAACATTCCTACTGGAGGCATAATGACATCATCAACCAAAGATGAAACGATTTTATTGAAGGCGCCTCCGACAATCACACCGACAGCTAAATCAATAACACTTCCCTTGATTGCAAATTCTTTGAATTCCTTTATTACACTCATAGAGCTCACTTAGATTTGAGAATATATTGATGAAAAGATTATGCTTTCATCAAAACAAAAAAGCAATTCTTTATTTGAGGCGAGTATATGAAATTCAAAATTATTTTGCGTATGATATTAATCTCTGATATTTAATCTTCGGTTTAAGCTTAAATATCTAGTTAATCATTTTAGATATATGACATTTCAATCTTTGGTACCAAATATAGCCGTTCCAGACGTTAATCAGACTGTTGAGTATTATTCACAAATACTAGGTTTTCAAGTTGTAAATTCAATTCCTGCTTCAGGCAAATTAGCTTGGGCAATGCTAAAAGTGCATAGTATTACTATTATGTTTCAGGAAGAAAAAAGTTTTAAAGAAGAATATTCTAGTTTGCACAATTTACCGATTGGTGGCTGCCTTACACTTTATGTTTTTGTCGACAATATTAGAGCTCTATATGACAATTTGAAATCTAAAATCACACTGATCAATGAATTGAATATTACTTTTTACGGAATGACTGAATTTGCAATAGAAGATTGTAATGGATATATTTTGACTTTTGCGCAGAATGAAAAACAGTCTTGAGTATGACAACTTTTTATTGGTTGACTTTAATAACTCTCACTAGCTCATCTGTAAAGTCTTCCTGTCCGTCATAGTAAATTCGGAAATCCAACTTGCCTATTCGTCAACGAGGCATTATTAATTACTCATCTTACGCAAGTCGCATAATTTTATTTAGTTTCCGAAACAAGTTCGGAATGACAAAGAAAACTTAAGCTTGTCATCCTGTCCTGAACTGGTTTCAGGATCATTCTCATGAACTATCCCAGCAAACAGAAAATATTTTTTGCGTAACATGAGTTAATTACAAAAGTAGTCGTTTCTTATTCACCATTTTTAGTATTTTCACACTCGGTGTTTTTTGATAAACCTCACTGAGTGAATCATATTCAATACTCCAATTGGCCTTCAATGCCAAAACAAATATAATCACTTTTGTTGGCGTAATTAGTTCTAATCGCTTAGTAACCCAGCCCCAGTTCCATTCCATAAAGAATATTCCAATTGAAATTTCTTATGTTCTAGCTGGCTCATAATATAATTCACCAGACATTTCAGCCAAAGATTTCACAGCATTTACTTTGAAGACATTAAGGGAACTTCTAAAAACTAAGCTTTTTCAACCCCCGGCTTTCGCCGACCCCTGAAAAGGGGCTCTCAAAGGGAGAACTAAAAGCCCCCTCTCAGGGGGTTGGGGGTTTGAAGAGACTTAATAGAAGTGCCCATTAGTTGAAAAAGCAAAACTTTCCATTGATGAATCGTTGCAAATAGCGCTAATAAAAGCTTATCCTCTTGAGAATCACAATATTCAATCTTGAATTATCTGTCCCCCTCTTCAATTCGAAGAGTTTCACCATATCTCTAAAAAGTTTGTCTCCTCAAGTCAGATCAATATCTCTGTGAAACCAAGGTTGTTGAGATTCAAGCTCAAATCCCCCTGAGCGTGTTTGAGGTGGATGTTGTAGGGCTGACAAATAATATTTATTAAGGTCTTCCAATGTGTATTTTTTATCTCTATAATACTGGGCACTGGTTTCTGCTTCTGTGAGTTGTCTAGTTATGATCCTTTTTTTTTAAACTAATCTGTTATCTAATTGTTCTTGGCTCTTCTGGGAAATGAGTGAAAGTAAGATAATTAAATGAGAAAGAATTAACTTAATAAATGAATTAAACATGGAAGATACTCAACTTTTTCAGGAAATACTTGGATTAAAAAGCCCATGGATAGTAAGCAAAATAAATAGAAACTTTGAAGAAAAAGAATTAATTTTAACGGTTTCATATCCT
>DUDU01000110.1 GCA_005110395.1 Candidatus Melainabacteria bacterium
CAAGAAGAAAGACAACAAGGTTTGGCTTCAGAGAAGATAAATGATTTTGATAGTCAATATGATGCTGGACTTGATACTCAGCTAAATACTGAGTCAAACAATCAGAATGTAATACCAAGTCAGAGAACGACTCAACAACCAAATATTACTCAAAGTAGTAATAAGCGTAAACCAGCTATTTCAGTAGAATATGACTAAACCTGCATAATTTAATCAACAACTACTTTTTGTTTTTCAAGTTATTAACAAAAATATTTGTGAAATTTTAAAGTTTGCAAATCATTCAGGGGGCTTCTAACAAACTCCTAAATTTCCTCGCAAGCGATTTTGGACCATTCTTTCTAAACCCTCTTTGAGAGTCGAGGTGGGGTAAACAACCTGAATTCACAAAGGTTCCCTTCATAGAATCAGATAAGAACAGTATCGCTTTTAATTTAACTTGACGGATTACTCTTTGCTGATAAAATGAATCTACTTTATTAAACAAACTTAAGTTTAAATTTGAAAGTTTTGACAATTCACAAAAATTTGAAAATTAAACGCAACTCATTCAACAACTTGTGGTCTATTAAATTTATGAACTTTAAAAATAATTCAACAAAACAAGAAAACGGTAAATTTATTTTTTTAGGATTAATAAATTCTTGAAGCTATCAAATTACTCTTTTTTCTAGGGAATAAAATTGGAACCCGAAATGAAAGCAAGAGCGAAAAGTACAAGAATACTAATCTCAAATTGAGACATTGTTAATTCATTTATCCTCAGCAAAATAATTCAAATCATTAATGAGCCTCAACATAAACTCACAAAAGAAAATTTTAATCGTCGATGAAAATGAATCATCTCGCAATTCCCTTCAATTAGAACTGAACCGCAAAGGCCTTCCATCTGAAACTCTCAATAATTTTTCGAATGCCGCTAATCTTCAAAGTCAAATCTTGATGGCAGATCCCGATTTGATTATTATGAGCGTTCATTTCAAAGACAATGACAAAATGGGAATTGCTTTATGCGAAAAACTTCGCTTTCAAGGAAACAATTCATGGATTATCTTGGTTGGTCATAACAATGCCCACAATAATTCTCAACTCGAAGAAAAAATATTCTCCTTAAATGCTGGTGCTGATGATTATTTCACAAAGCCATTCTTCATTGATGAATTAATTGCAAAAATAAGCACCATGCTTAGACGCTCATCAATTCATACCAGAGATGGTGTACTTGAATATAGCGATTTGCGTATGGATTTAATTAATCGCTCAGTTTGGAGAACCGGTAAACAAATTGATTTGAGGTTAAAAGAATTTGATTTGCTAAAAGTATTTCTAATTAAACCAGAACAAATACTCACCCGTGAATATATTTTCGACCAGGTTTGGGGTTCTAGCTTTCTTGGTGACTCAAATGTAATTGAAGTATATATTCGTTATTTGCGTTCTAAACTAAACAAACCAAGTCTTATCAAGACAAGAAGAGGCAATGGTTATATTATGATTTCAGATGAATCGCAAATTAGCAAAGCAAATACTCAATTTGAACTTTAATCTTTCCATTTTTCATTCAAGTTTTTCCTCTCGACTCTAGATATAAATAGATGGAATCATTTTTAAATCATTAGCAGTAGCCAGAAAGACTATTGACTCTGGAGTATACTCCAAGAAAACAATGCTCAAAAAAATGTCTAAAAAGCAAAATGACAAAGAGTCGAACAACTGGTCAAGTAGGTTTTTGTTAGTACTCTTATGTTTTTCTTTTTGTTTATTTATTCTTTCTACATGTTTATCAAAGGTATATTCCAAAACGACTACATCATTACCAGCAAATTCTCCTTGGGCGTTCGATCCTTTAGCTAATATTGATTTAAGCAAAAAAGATTTAAATGGAATTTTGAATAACAGTAGTTCACATGCATCAATTAATAGTAGAAAAAAAACCTGTTCTACCATTCCCAATACGTGTCCAATCTGTGAAGTAAGTGAAGAATGGTTTCTTGATTTTGATGGTGATGATATTACTGAAAAAGCTGAACTAAGAAAGTGTAATGTCTCGCAAGATTTTATATCGAGTAATCAAAACAACAATCAGTCTTTATTAACCAATATGGCAATGAATCAAGCTGGGCCGCAAATTATTTTGATTTATGATTCAACTGGATTGCCAATTATTTACAAGTCAAATATTGATACTTGCTCACCCAATCAGAGTTTATCAGAAAAAAATTATATTCATTTCGAGAGATTGGATTTTAATAAAGATGGTCGAGATGAATTGATAATCGTCGAAAGAAATATTCAAACATTCAACGATACCGTTATAATACTCGGCCAAAATTTATCTTCAGGTATTATCAGTGAATTACCTGTAATTGAATTTGAGACGGATTTGAAGAATAAGCTTAAACTAGAAGAATTAGCCAATACAAAGGTGAATTTTTATGGCAGCAATAAGAACCAAACAGGATATATACTCAATTGCTCCTTAGACTCAGGTGAAAACTTTGAAATTGATTATTACCAAGATCGAGTAGATAAATCATTTTATCCACTAAGAATAACCCTATTGACTAAAGCGCTTGATACTTCAACTACTCACTATGCTGGTATTGAAACTGCCGTTGCTAATGTTGAGTTTTTGTAGAATATTTCTAATTATGATTTGTGACTTGAGCAGTCTTTTATGTGAGGCATTGCTGTGAGCTCAGCTTCAAGTATTTTTTTCACCTTTTAGCTTTTCAGCAAGTACCGTTAGTTTGTGTACATCAGGACTTAAGCCCTTTCTTTCGCTCTGGAACTTGCGAATTTTGGGAAAGAAAAAATTAAACCAAAACACTTTTAGAGAGAGTAGAAATATGTGTTTTAGTTTTTTCTCTGGTAATCCATGGTAAACGGCTCTGTGCATATTACCATTGTGAACTTACTTGTCTGCCCAATTCTTTCAACTTTGCTTTTTCTATTTCAACAATGGATTTGGAGCCCTCATCTATAGGCAAGATAACGTCTATTATAAAAGATATATTGTGAGTACTAGATGATGAAGTGCTCATTCCTCCACTTGCTCCTGCTTTAAATATAGTTGCAACTTCTATTTGTGCTCCAGTTTTCCCTTCAGATTCCTTTGTTACGTTTAATGCAACATTGAAACTAACAGGAGTTAAATTACATGGCTTGGCACTATTTGGATGACCTGGGGATGGATTAATATGTGCACCATATTCTGTGGCTTTTTGTTGTGACTCATGAACACCTTTAATTATTTGAGAAAGCGTTTCATTAATGAATTCACTAAGTTCCATTGAGTTTAAGCTAATTATGATTGAGTCTAATAATCAATTTAGCATGTAAAGGGATCTTAACGTAACTAAAGTATTGAACAAGATACTGCTACAGCTTATTGAATGTTTGTAATAGTCTTCCTTTTTTTACTAAAATATTGTGAATAGTTGTTCTATGTCTATTGAACTCACTTGCAATTTTGCGAATTCCAACCCCTTCTTTGTAAAGCTTGAACCATTCATCCGTTTCCCTCATTGTGATAGGCTCGGGGTTTAGAAGGCTGTTTTTGCCCCCTATTTTTTATAGCCCTGTTATTTTCCTCTTCTCGTTAATTCCTGCCTTAATTCGCTCCGCTCTGCGGTCATTCTCGAATTGAGCGAATGAGCCAAGCATTCCAAATACTCCAAAGACGAATGGAATGGTTGAAAGGGTAAATAGAACAATTAAGGAAAATACGATATATACAACTAAATACAAATCACTGAATAAAATGAAAGAATCATTATTAGTTTTTATGAAGCAGTACAACATAAACAGGCTTCATACCAGCTTAAAGAAAGAAATTAAGGTGAGAACACCGATGGATGCTTGTCGATATTGGTATGATAAACATACTGATTTATTTCACAAGACACCAGATCAATTTCTTGAGTCTTTACTCTCCACAACCTGGTGAAACTTTACAAATGATAAAATTCCAACCTATGAAAGACAAAAAGAAAATCAACCAAAACAGAGCAAAAGCCAAACAGAAGCAAGATGCGAAGCGCAAGCAGAAAAAAGTATTTAAAAACGTTCAGGTTATTCATAGGCCTGCCTTGTCAAATATTCAAGCACCCGAAGGCTTCAAGGCTGTTTCTAATAGCCAAGCCATGATGTATTATGCCGAGCCTGTCATTTCAAAAAATAAAATCTCGGGAGAAGGTAATATCACTGGGCTCAATGCAGCCTTCAAAGTGGCTGTTAGCATCTGGAACTTCACTAATACTCTAATTCCTCGCTCTGATGAAGAAAAGCGCAACGAAAAGTCGCAAATTCTTGAATTAATAAATGAGACTTTAGACCTTGAGGGGGCTTCTCCTGAGGACTTCTTTGAGATAATGCTTCAAAGAAAAAACAATTTGTTTCCGGAGGAAGTTCAGCCCAAGGATGCACCAATGTATGTCTTCCAGCGAAAGATAGATACTTTCCAAATTGAAGCATTTGACATGAGCAAACTTCAAATACCAGAGAACAGAAATGTTGAGATTGCCGACAGTAAGGCTTTGTTGGAAAAGTTGAGCAAATTAGAAAAATCAATTTCTGAAGAGGCTGATTATGACGACTATGAAGAGCTTTTATTTGAACTAAAAAAAGATATTATAAAGGCTTTTACTGACTGGCAAAAGGCTTGGAATATTGAAGAGATCGATTTGGAGAACTTCTTATTTGCAATTGAAATGTATTTTGACTTCACCTACGCTTATATGCACGAAGACATTACCAGTTTCCACAAGATGAAAGAACGCTATATAGAGGAGTTTTTCCTTGATTTTGCAATAAGAAAAGTAATGCAAGAAGCTTCGGCCTTCCCCTCATGGACAGCGGCTATAATTGTCTTCTATGAATTCCTTGTTGATTTAATCTACCTTGATAAAAAACAAGCCAAGAAAATACAACAATATGTGAAAGATGTAGAGCCTCGCTTTCTTGGGTATCTTCAGGAGAGTAACTAGCCAGCCCCTAAGTGCCTACAACAGCTTTTCTTTTCTTCACTAAAATATTGTAAACACATGTCTTTTAAATGAAGTTCGAAACAATTTGTAAGATAAAGCCGATTGTCAAACATCCAAGTCCTAGAAGCATGATTGTGAATTTTCTGTTTTCCCATTGTGTGAATTCATATGTTTCTTGTCCGGTATCATCCCAGTTGAGGCCAACTTTATTCCCTCTGAATTGATTTACAACTTCCCAAACCACAAACCAAGCTCCAATAATGTCAAAAATCAAACCCATTGAGTTAACAACCTTTGCTGGGTGAGCATAAATAAAATTCAAAACTGAAGTTAAGAAATCGCACATAGAGAATATTTGTTGATCAGCCTTTCTGTGAGATTTTGTATGACTATGTTTGAAATAACACAATTTTTCCATGATGGATTAGCCTAAAATATCTCGTATCTCATTTCCTTGATTTAAAGTTTTGTTATATGCAAATAACTGATTCTAAGAGATTTTCCTTATAATTAAGCGCCTTAACATTTATGCCTTTTGCTATATGTCGGAATTCCAAATACAAAATAAAATTGCCAAAGTCGGTATTGCTGGTCCAGGGAAGCTTGGTCAATTAGCAATGCTCTTAGGGTATGAATCCAGACTTGCGAAATTGCCTATAAAGATTTTTACCATTAGTGCGGACAAGCCTTGGTGGAGTTCAGAGCATTACTCATACAACTCCCCGGATAGTATTTATTCTTTATTTGAGGATTTGAAAGAGAAAGAAGTATATTCGTGTATAACTTTTGAATCAGAATCAATTGATGAAAATTTCACAAATGAATTTGATAAAAGGTTTCCAAATACTTTCATTCCTTCCCTGAAAGCCATAAGAATTTTCAAGAATAGAATTAATGAGAAAGATTTTCTGAGTCAAACCTTAGGCCTAGATATACCTCAATTTAAAGAAATCAATTTCAATTCAAAAAATGTATTAGATTATTCTCAACTATTAGACCTGAATTCTAAAGCTTTTATTCTCAAGACAGCGGAAGGAGGTTATGATGGGATTGGACAAGCACTTATCAACAATGTGAATGAGCTGAAATCTATATTAGAAAATACTACGGCTAAGCAATTTATATTAGAAGAAAAAATTGATATTGATTATGAAGTATCTGTTGTAGTTACCAGATTTGGGGATGGTAAAAAGATTTATTTTCCGCCTACTCACAATAAACACAAAGCTGGCATATTGCTTCATTCCATTGTTATTCAGAACATTAGTGACGAGCTTAAACAAAAGCTTTATTCTCAGGCGGCAAAAATAGTGGATGAATTGGATTATATCGGTACTTTAACTGTGGAGTTTTTTGTAGACAGAAATGGAAAAATATTAATTAATGAAATAGCCCCAAGAGTTCATAATTCAGGACATATAACTTCGCTTTGTAAAAACAATATTAATCAATTCACTATGCATATGACGGCTGTTTCGAAGATTCATATGAGTAAAGCTGAGATACTACAAAGTCCTGAATATGACAAAAGTTACAACTCAATGATTAATATATTGGGATTGTCTTTTGAACAAATACAAGAAGCACTCTTAATTGATCGCCGTAATTTATTAAATGCTGAAATTGAAGAGAAACTCACTGTATTTGAGAAAGCCAATTGGACATTATATTGGTATGGCAAACAGCCGAATAATTCAAGAGTGAGAAAAATGGGTCACATTTTGATCTCAGCAGAAACTCAGACAAAGGGTAGAGAGATTGAGGAAATAATTAAAGAAAATATTCTTGGTGTTCTTGGAAGTGATCAAAAGGCTTTGCTAGAAATATATTCGAGTTTATAAATATCGAGATTTATGAAACTTGCACAAAATGATTTTCTTTTTTCAACCGTTTATCTATCGTCGCAAATATTACTTAATGCTAAAATCCTTAAATTCTTAACAATTCCCGTGTTATTACGAATTGTTTTTATTGAAAGGCATCTCTAAAACCCTAAACCCACTGAGAGGGGACTTTTCATTCCTGTTTTGAGCCCCCTCTATGCCGTGAGGCAGGATGAGTAGCTTCATTTCAGAGGGGTAGGGTGAAAAGCTTGATTTTATAGAGATTCCTTAAAGTAATTACTCTATTTGATAATTCAATTTATTCCCATAAGCAGATAAAACCCAAGATATGTCTTCCGAAAGTCTTTCAATTATAGATAGTCAAGCCATAGAGAAGCCAGTGAAGAAATTCAAATTGGCTTTACATTGGCAGATCTTAATAGCAATGGCTGTTGGCATCGGAGTTGGACTCGCTTTTAGCTCATGCACAGCGCCTTGCAACATATCAGGCCCCAAACCTGGCTTATGCTCAGTTGTTAGTTATAGCTATTTAAGCGTTCATAGCTTCTCTTGGATGGGTGAGGTCTTTCTTAGGCTTTTGAAAATGATCGTTATTCCCCTTATTTTTTGTGCGCTCGTAAATGGTGTCAGTCATATGAAGGCTGGTCAATTGGGTAAAGTGGGGCTTACTACTTTCTTGGTTTTCAAAATCAGCATGTTAATTGCGGCTGTAATTGGTTTATTTTATGTGAATTTGATTAAGCCTGGCATCGGATTTGATGTTTCTGGCCTGAGCAGAGATTCGATTTCACATATGAATTTACACGGGCATGAGAATTTCTTTTTGAGCATAATTCCAAAAAATATTTTCTTCTCACTATCTCAGGAAAATCAATTAATTCAAGTTATTTTCTTTGCTCTTATTTTTGGCATTGCGCTTGTTCATGGTGGTAAAGAAACTGTTTCTATTTCTACCGCTTTTGAGCAAATTTTCAAGATTATGCTGAAAATCACTCATTGGATCATGAAACTGGCTCCGTTTGGTGTTTTAGGACTTATTATTTCGGCAGTAGGAACAACGGGTTTAGCTCCATTTATAAGCATTGGTAAGTATATGCTTGTTGTGACTTTGGCATTATCAACTATGCTTTTTGTGGTTACGCCACTCTTAGTCTTTTTCTTTGGGGGTATGGGACCACTTAAATTCTTCGGTGGAGTTAAAGAGGCTATGCTCACCGCATTTGGTACTTCCAGCTCAGCCGCTACTTTGCCAGTGAGTTTGGATTGCGTACAAAATAATTTAGGTGTTCCACCAGCCATTGCAAATTTTGTAGTTACAATCGGTTCTACGATGAGTATGAATGGAGCCGCTCTATATGAAGCAGTTGTCACTTTATTCTTGGCTCAAGCCTATGCTCCGCTGATTCCAGGTATAGACCTATCTCTCAAAGGACAAATTTTTATTGTAGGAATGGTTTTGCTTTCCACAATTGGAACTCCAGGTATTCCGCATGGTGGATTGATAACTACCACAATTGTTTTACAAGCAGTAGGACTTCCCATTGAGGCAATAGGTTTAATTATTGGTGTGGATCGTATTCTTGATATGTGCCGCACTATGACCAATGTAACTGGTGATTGCGCCTCAGCCGTTATTGTCAACAATTTAATTGGTGGAAAAACCGTCGAAGTTGCTGCTTTAAATGATGATGTTAGCTCTGAAGACACAGTTGATAAAACAATTAATGATATGGCTCGAACAATGTAATTTGACTTTAACTGTTTTAAGTTGGCACAAAGGATTTCCCGCAAGTTATAGGAAATTGATATTGTCATCCTTTCCTGAACTGATTTCAAGATCTTTCTCAGGAACTATCTCTTCAAGCAAGATGTTTTTGTGTAACACTGATTCATTGGTTGAATTGATCTAATTATATTCAATAGAGATTGCGTAAACTGAAAGAGTTGACTTAAATTCACAACCCCATTTGTGGGCATACTAAAGCCAAAGAGCTGAGCTTTGGGAGAGGGAATTCCCGTTATATCATGCAAAATCAATTAACTGGACAATTAGACAATTATGCAGAAGGTCTATTGTTAGGTCATTTGCCTTCTCCGATAATTATTGAGCAGGTTTCGCCCGAAATTGATAATGGCAAATATCCTATTAAATGTCTTGTTGGCGAAACTATTAAGGTATCTGCAGATATATTCAAAGATGGCCATGACATTCTCAGAGCCCAAATCAAATATAAAGCGAAAGAGCAACTCCTTTGGAATGAAACGGAAATGTCTCTTCTCTCCAATGATTTATGGCAGGGAAGTTTTCAGGTAACCGAAGAATGCACAACTTATCTCTATACCATTGAAGTCTGGGTTGATGCTTTGCTAACTTGTTTGGATTCGATTGAGAAAAGATGCAAAGCAAATCTGCCTGAAGAAATGCGATCTGATTTGGCTGAAGCCTTAAAGCTGATGAGTGAAATGAATGAGACTGTTTCGGTTGATAACGATAAACAGCTTTTACAGAAATATATTAATGAACTTAATCAATTTAGTCCAAGCTGTGAGTCAGTACTTGAGATTATCTATCAAATAAGCTTTCAGGATTTAATTCAAAAATATCCTCTCAAAAGATTTTGTACACAATATGATAAAAAGCTGGAAATCAAAGTTGAGAGAAAGAAAGCTGTTTTTGGATCTTGGTATGAGCTTTTCCCACGCTCGCAAAGTTCAGTATCAGGGCAGCATGGAACTTTCCGAGATTGTATAGAAAAATTGCCTTATATTGCAAAAATGGGGTTTGATGTTTTATATCTTCCGCCTATTCATCCAATTGGCAAAACTAATCGCAAAGGAAAAAACAATAGTTTAATCACCACCGATCAAGATCCAGGTTCACCTTGGGCAATTGGTTCTCATGAAGGCGGACATAAAAGCATTCATCCAGAACTAGGAAGCCTTGAAGATTTCAGAGAATTGATAAAAGCTGCTGATGAATTAGGACTTGAAATTGCCATAGATTTTGCAATTCAGTGTACGCCCGATCATCCTTATGTCAAAGAGCATCCAGAGTGGTTCTATCATAGAGCAGATGGAACTATTAAATATGCAGAGAATCCACCCAAAAAGTATCAAGATATTTATCCGCTAGATTTTCATTGCAAAGAAGCGACTAGTCTGTGGAATGAGCTAAAAAGTATTTTATTGTATTGGATAGAACAAGGTATAAAAATTTTCAGGGTTGATAATCCACACACCAAGCCAATGCGCTTTTGGCAATGGTTGATTGCGGAAATTCACAAAGATTATCCTGAAGTGATTTTCCTTTCAGAAGCTTTTACCATGCCGAAACCCATGAAGTTTTTGGCTAAAGTTGGCTTTACCCAGTCATATAGTTATTTTACTTGGCGTAATACTAAAGAAGAAATCACTGAGTACTCAACTGAGCTGACTCAGAGCGAGATGAAGAATTATTACCGCGGGAATTTCTTCCCTAATACGCCAGATATACTCCCTTATGGCTTGCAAAATGCCAACAAAGCGGCTTTTAAGATTAGGCTTTTTCTGGCAGCAACTTTATCTTCAATTTATGGGATTTATCAGGGTTATGAATTCTGCGAAAATCAGCCGCTGGGCAATGGAAAAGAAGAATATCTCAATTCGGAAAAATATGAAATTAAATATAGGCCAATTCATGATTCAAACTGGCTGAGTAAGCAAAATCATTTGATTGATTATATTACTCTCATTAATAAAGCTCGCAAAGAAAATGCCGCATTGCAAGAATATAAGAACCTTGAATTTTATGAATGCGAGAATCCAAATATAATCGCTTATGGCAAATACTCAGAGGATCGAAGCAATCAAATATTATGTGTGGTGAATTTGAATCCGAATAATATCGAACAAGGCTTTGTAAAGCTACCGCTGAATAAAATTGGAATTGATGAGTATAAAGAATTTCGTGTCAAAGATTTGATTACAGGTGAATCTTATTATTGGAATGGTTCGAGTAATTATGTTCGCCTCGACCCAAGCTATGAATCAGCTCATTTGTTTTTATTAGAGAGAGTTTGAAGTTTAAAACAGATCAGAAAGTTTTTTTTGCTTTGAGTAAACGATTTATTGAAGTATATCGACTTCCCTGCATTGACCCTGAAATAGCATCTTCAAAGCAAATTGGATTTATATTTATTGCTTTATTTGAGAATATTACTCTATATTTGCCATCTTCTCCATAGGGTTCTATGCTTTCAATAGGAGCATAATGGGTAATAGCACTAATAGGCTGAGTTTGATAAGCTGCTATATACTTCAGTTGTTGTAATCGCCCTCCAGCAATTCTAATGGCATACCAATTGCTTTTGCCTAGAAATTCTCTTTCAAAACCCTCTTTTTGAGCTGGAACCACTACAGTATCTAATTCATCATTTTCAGTAAAACTTTTTGGAATTAGTTTTGATGGAGTATTAGGATTTGTAACAGATCGAGGAGATTCTAATGCTCTCAAACCTACTAAGGGCAAGATTTGAAGTATTTGTTTGAGGAAGCTTTGTGTATCTGCTTTTTCTGATTCCGAAAGCGATGGTTCTTTGGGGGAACTGTAATTATCTAGCAGACATTGAGCAACTTCTTTTGCTTGTTTTAAGAGAGCATATTCAAGCCAAGTAATATGACCCCTATTCAAACTGTTGTTAGACGAAACAAAAATAATTGCGCGATCCCAAAAATCTTTTTCCTCTTTATGTTTATTAATTCTTTCTCTCAAAACATCTGTTTGACCAATATATAAGGTTGGCAAGTCATCTTCGTCTTTTTGTCCTGTTAGAAAATAAATGCCAGCTTGGTTGAATTCCTCGCGCTGAGATATTTGAGACCATTCAAGGCGTGAAAAAACAATTCCCTTACCTGTCCAATTCATTAATTCGACTATGCGAACACTTTCTGGATCGCCGTTTGGAACATAGATTTTAATCGTGAAAGGATCGGATTTCATGATAATTCAAGTTATTTAAATCTGTTTGCTTTTGATAATGACACTGACTTTCAAGATCTGAATGGTAACTTCGCAGGCAGTTCTCAGAGCGGCAATTTTCACAAGAGTTGGATCAATTATCCCTGAATCAATCATAGAAACTATTTCACCATTTTCATAATTAATTCCTAGACTTATTGCTTCATGAATGGAGCCAGTCTGAAGCGCTTTTTGTCCAGCGGATATAACTTGGGCAACTTTCTCCAAAGGATTTAAGCCTGCATTTAAACTAATTTGCGCAATTGGCTTTTTGAGAGCCTCAATCAATGAATCAATTCCATAACTATTAAAAGACAAACTATCAATTTGTTCTTTCTTGAATAATTCCAATCTTGCTGCCAAAGCTAATTCCACTGCTCCACCACCAGCCACAACTCCCCCTCTGAGCGCAGCTTGAATAGAAGAGGCAATATCTGAACCAATTCTTTGTTTTTCAGTTGCGGCTGATTCGGTTGCAGCGCTAATAATCAAAGTAGTCATGCCTTCCAATTTAGAATTTTCTAGGCGAATAACTCCTAATGAAACATCTTCCTTGACGGAATCAATAAAACCTAAATGATTTTTAAGATCCGCTTCAGCTAAATTTAAGCCTCGGCGACTAATTGGTTTTGCGCCTGTATATTGAATTGCGCGTTGAATTTCACTAGAGGCTATGCGTTGAACGGCTATAATCCCCGCTTCCACAAATAATTCTTCGGCATATGGATGAATATTTGAATCAACCAAAACCAATTTCACGCCTAAATCGATGATTTTTTTTATGCCTTGCAAGAAATTAGCCTGTATTTGCTGA
This sequence comes from Candidatus Melainabacteria bacterium, assembly GCA_005110395.1. GTDB lineage: Bacteria > Cyanobacteriota > Vampirovibrionia > Caenarcaniphilales > Caenarcanaceae > LMEP-10873. The sequence continues at coordinate 12,643 of DUDU01000110.1, forward strand.
AACTGCGCAAAGCCTTTCTCTGTGCCAATTGCTTCTTGCGGTAAATCTTCTGGAGCCAAAGCATCATCAATAACCAAAACCTTTGCTGCTTTCAACTCGAACGGCATTGATGAATTGAGGCGGCTTTTGTTGAGAATAATTCCTTTGATTAATTGGCTCTCAGTCTGACTTTTGCTAATAATAGTTTTGGCAAATTTAAAATTGGGATTTTTGAGTTTTTCACAACCAATTGTCTTAGCCGCTTGCAGAATCAATTCAACCAATTCCTTTTCGCCACGTCCAGAAATTAGAGCTACCGAAGCAAGCTTTGAATCGTTGAGATCCTGAATCGGAATAGAGATTTCCTTAAGATCTTCTTCGGTTTTTTTGAGAGCAACTTTTATTCCTTCAATGAGCTTGGGAATAGGTACACCTTTTTCAACTTGTTTAACAGCTTCCGACAATAAAGCTTCAGTTAAAAGCGTGACGGTCGTTGTTCCATCGCCAACTTGCTCTTCTTGGGTTTTGGCGGCATCAATTAATATTTTGGCGGCTGGGTGACTAGTTTCAATCAGAGACAAAATCTGCACACCATCATTTGTAATTGTGAAGTCGCCATATTGGTCAATCATCATCACATCAAGCCCTTTAGGGCCAAAGGTTCCACGAACGGCATCAGCAATGCTTTTGATTGTGCTTAGATTGTTGAGAAGAACTGATTGAGGTATTAATTGATCTGACATTAAAATTTTGGAATGAACTCTTGAAATACGCTTTGATTGAGCTTAGCTAAGTTGTTGAGAATGGTAAACGCAAAGCTAAATAAACTAACACTATTTAAATTATGCACACTGGGAACCAAGATTTCTCGAAGATTCTCAAATATTTGAGCTCAATAAGTTTGAAAATCTAATCTTTTTCATATATCAGTTGAGATTCATTATCAATTCTATTTTGCAAATTTTGATTATTTATATTCTCATAATGGGTGATGTCAAACATTAGAGGTATGAAATTGTTATTTTCTAACTTGTAATGAATTGCTGAAATTGTTTTGAAATCAATATTCTGACCATATAAAACTAAATCTATATCTGAGCCATCTTTAAAATCCCCTCTAGCTCTAGAACCATATATAGAAACTTTATCAATGGTTGAATATTCTTTAAAAGATTGAATTATGCATAATAAGTCTTTTTCTTGAAGCCCAAACTTATTCATAAAAATTGCTTTTTACCTTTGCTAATAATTTTTCTAGAAGAGGATAGTAAGTGTAATGTATTTCATTTTTACACTGCTCAGCAAAGCCATAATTATAAGTATGCACCAAGAGATTTCGATTGTCTAAAGCTTCTAGCCAAATTTGTCCCTCAGCTTCTTCAAGGAAATGACATTGTACAGCAATTTTAATAACCCGTCTTGGTGAGCTAATTATTTCGTTTTTAAAAAGATTTTCTTGTTCTAGGATATCTTTTATTGTTTTCCAGCCTAGCTCAAAAGCTAATTCAAAAAGCTTGATTGAACCAGCTAATTCTATTAGAGAAGGATTTGCAATTAATAAAGCTTCTCTCAATTGCAAAAGAGCTTGCTCAAAATTATCGAATCTTTGTTTGCTTCTATTCATGCCAATTTGAGTATTTATTTTCAATTTAGTCTGATCAGATATTTTGATTAAGGAAAGTCTGTGAGGATCTGAGTTAGAATCTAAATTCAAGAGATTGAACAAAATTACTATGAATTAACCTCTGAAATTTTTGCACAAAAAGGTTGAATTAATCGACCTGATCAATGTAAAAAGCTTTGACATAAAATTCCAAAATATCAATTAAAAAATGCAAGTTTCACAAAGTCAATCTCCGTCGCAAACTCAATCACTTTTTTTATATTCAAGCGAAGGCATTTCTACCAAGAAAAATAGATTTAAGGAAAAAGTTGGCTTTTCATTTCTTTTCTTTTCAGCTTTTTTAGTTCTAGGTATATTGGCTATTTTCCTTTCTTATATTTTCTGGAAAGGCTCTGCAAATGCTTTTTCTTTTGATTATTTATTTACTCCTCCTCAGGGTGGCCGTAATGATCAAGGTGGAGTTTTATATCCATTGCTTGGTACCGTTTATTTGATAATTGCCTCTCTTGGAATTGCAACTCCAATCGGCATATTCGCAGCTGTTTATTTAAGTGAATATAGTGATTCAAAATCAAAATTGACTAAATTATCTCGTTTTGCAATTGAAAGCCTGGCAGGAATTCCTTCGGTAATATTTGGCTTATTTGGCTTAGCTTTTTTTGTGATTTTTCTTGGTTTCAAACATTCTCTGCTAGCCGCCGCCTTCAGTGTGGCAATTATGATTTTGCCAGTTATTATTCGTACAGCCGAAGAAGCCATTGATTCCGTTCCAAAATCATTCCGAGACGCAAGTTATTCATTGGGAGCCAATAAAGTTCAGACTATTTTTCAAGTTGTTTTGCCTTCTGCGGCTTCTGGTATTTTTACAGGTATTATGCTGAGCATAGGAAGAGCTATTTCGGAATCCGCTATTGTTATATTAGCGGCAGGTGGAAGCGTATCTTCTATTCCAAGAATCGCATCTTCGTTTTATCCTTATATACTTCCTGATTCTGGCCGAACCTTGGCATTGCATGTTTATCAGCAAAATGAAAATGGCCAATCTGAAAGAGCATTTGCAACCGCAGTAATTCTTATTCTTTTAGTATTGTTTTTGAATATTGCAGCTACTTTTGGTTTATCAATAAAATCAAAAATAAAAAATGGAAAATCAAAGTGAATAAAATCAAAATAATGAGAACTAAAGTTTTCTCTGCATTGATTTCAATTTATTTCTGTTTTATTAATTTGCTTGTATCACCTGTCAGAGCAGCGAATCCCCATTCTCTAGATTTTAGTAATTTTGGTAAAACTGAAACTGAAATCACTTCGTCTCAATTACAAATCAAAATCAAAATAAGTTCTGATGCTGTCAGTTTCTTAATCGGAGTTGCAAAAGATGGATATGTCAAAGATGCAGATCACAAATATTGGCTTTATCCTCTCACAAAGTATCAAGTCAAACTCAATAGCAAGGGTTCATATGATTTGATTATGCTCAAAAAAGCTAATACCAAAACGATTGGTATTCTAAACCCACCAATTTCAATTTCAGCCTACAATACCTCTATTTTTTTCAATGATCATTGGTACAGAGGCAATATAGATATCAACAATTCAATTACTGGTTTAACGGCTATTAATTCTTTACCTATAGAGCCAGCTTTGATGGGAATACTTGGTCCTTTAGTGCAAGAGGATGATTCAGATCAAGCTATTAAGGCTTCTATTGTAATAGTACGATCATCTTTGGCAAGTCTCTCTCTTACGGCATCAAAAGAAGATTATCAGCTTATTGCATCAAATCTTGCTTATAAAGGTATAGATGGAGAAAAGACCTTTGTGAATCAAATGATTAAGCAGTTGGATGGAGAGGTTTTATTCAATAGAAGTGGCGAATTAATTTATACTCCTTTGAGATCGGCTATTACAGAGTCTTCGCCGCCTTTTGAATTAATTGGCAAACAATCCAGAGCCTGGGAAAAAGTTATAAAGCTTTTTGAGGCTGAACAAATGTTGCAAAAAGCGAATTATTCAATTGGGCAAATCAAATCATTACAATCAGCGCCAATCGCAAATAATAAACAAGCTCTTCCTGGAGAAGGAAGTAGTGTTTTTATCGTTGGTTCAGCTGGCTCAGCCCAAATAAACAAATTACAAGCGCAAAAGATTTTTGGTTTGCCTAGCCAGTTTTTCAGAGTGTATTTTTTCAATGATCAAGATGGTGAACCGAATCTTCAATTTATAGGTAGCCTTTTGAATGCACCTGGTTCGCCAGCCCCAGATCAAGCCGTATTCAATTTGGTGAGATTAATTCATGAAACAACCGATCCATATTGGACTTACCCACAAATACTAAAAGACATTTATCCAGGATCATATTTAGGTAAGATTTAATTTTTGTATTGAATAAAAAGCTAACTCAACCTATGTTCTTGCATATTAGAAAAACCAACCTAGCATAAAGCAAGTGATGACAAAATCATTTCAAATAAATATTTTCTTGTAGTCAAGGTTTTAGAAAAAAGATTTAATTATTATTACTATTTTTATTTATATTGAAAATCAACACCTTCAATAGCAGGATCAGGAGCTCTACCTAAAATAGGTAATCCAGTGTTTGCATCTTTAGGAATAACTGTTAAAAGTCCTTGATTCATATACTGAATAGCTAATTGACCAGAGTTTGTAGGGAATCCGCTATAACCATTCTTGATTAAAAGATTCAACAGTTCATCTTTATTGAAATAACGTCCATCGCCAGGGACATGAACGGTGTGTTTATCATACATAAGTATGTTTATCCCAATTGGTTGACCATTTTCATCAATGCATGGATAATCATCAAGCGTTGGAGTTACTGGAGGCGGCGTTGGGGTTGGCGTTGGGGGTAGGGTCGGAGTTGGGGTTGGGGTTGGGGTTGGAGTTGAGGTTGGAGTTGGAGTTGGGGTTGGCGTTGGGATTGGAGTTGGGGTTGGAGTTGGAGTTGGGGTTGGGGTTGAAGTTGGGGTTGGAGTTGGAGTTGGAGTTGGGGTTGATAATCCTAGTGGGGGCGGGATTGGGATTGGAGGTGACGGAATACAAGCTTTTGGTTGCTCTTCTATTGATACGCTTTCCGCAGATAAATTACTAGCAAATTCATCTCCCGTACTCTCTTTCACGCTCATCTTATCCCCTACCGATCTCAATACCATATTGAAATTTCCGACTTTGATGAAATCTACTCCCTGTATAAATGGCAATCCTCCTGACATTCTCGGATCTAATCTTCCTCTTACTACCATCGTTACACAAAAGTCTTTTTGCCCATCTTCCGCACTTCCACTTGGACAACAATTTCCTTGACCATATTCCTGTGCATCAAAATTCCAAGTTAAATTCATAATTGGACTACTAATTTTCCCAATGGCTGTTCCTGCGCAATCAGTTATTGCCGGAGAGAATGGATTTTTTTTAAATCTAGTATTGTCCCAAGAGGTATGGCATTGATGCTGTTCTACATTATCAACAAGCGTAGGATCTGCCAATCTGCTTCCATAGAGGTTATACAAAAATACTTGTGATGCATTTAAATATTCCAAATTCTTTGCACCCGCTACTTTCGCTTTTACAGCTGCTTTTAACGGCGTACATCCAGAATCATCAGCAGAAGTACATTTGATACCTGATTCAAGAAAGGTTAATTCTTTTTTGTTTTGAAATGATAGTTGATTATCTCGAAGTTTAATTAAGTCACGTGCATAAACAACAACCGCTTCTTGAGCCGCACCTTTAATTCGGGTCAATGTTACCCATTTGACTAACATCTCAAGAGCAATAATACTTCCTACAAAAGCAAGCCCAAATATTGCCAATACTAAAAGCCAAGTTACTAAGCTTCCTTTAATAGGACGTTGTTTAAAAATCATAAGTCGGTAAGCAAAAGACTATACTCACTCTTAGATATTTGATTCCCAAAGGCCGCTTATTCTATCTGGTTTTTAGAGGATTCTCTCTATAACCGAGGGAATAGAAAAGATCACTAGCATCTGGTAAAAAAAATTCGCCCTGAAGATCCCTCACCCCCAGCCCCTAGTATCTTAGAAATAGATATTCGGTTAAGGGTA
>DUDU01000111.1 GCA_005110395.1 Candidatus Melainabacteria bacterium
TGGAACTTATCAAGGAGACAAACTTATCTCTCGATAAAATTAAAAATTCTCTGGATTTCAGGCAAAGTTTTATTGATCTGAGAGCAAAACTCTTAGCTGGCCTTTTTACAACCTCTGACTTCCATTTCTTTCTCTAAGTCTTTCGCCAAAGCAATTGATTCAGGACTTGTAACATTTTGAAGCATTGCTTTAGTGTAATTCATTGTTGTATTCAAGTATTTCATTGAAAACTTGGCTTCATCAGTAACATCAACACCTAAACTTTTGGCATATTCTTTAACATGCTTAAACTGATCTTCTTTGGAAACAGTTGGATTTTTTTGTTTATAGCAAGCCGTTTCTGCGCTTACCTTTATGAAAACATCTTTCGGAAAAACTTCGCCATTATTCACTTCCGCTTTGTTTGAGCAGCCTGAGAGTGAGAGAACAGATATTAATAAAAAGCAAGTGAAGATTGTTTTCATATATTTAAGATTCAAAGGGAAAATCTAAAAAATATTTAAGCACAATCGCCTTTAATTCACCAGTTTTAATACATACAAAGCGGAAAGAATTTTTAATTTCTTGTGCATATTTATTTGCGGCAATCATTGTTTCGCCTTGTGGCGTGGCATACTTGTCTTCTTGAGTATATAAAATAATTTCATTCTTAGCCCTCATTTTACTTTCATCTACACTTCACTGAAATCAATTAAATTAATTGCGCAAATACGGTCAAAGTTTTAGCAAAACAAATTTAAAGTCCTTTGAGAAACTGCTCACAAGGAAGGTTTTGCCTTATCAAGTTGTTTCTCCTGAACTTGCAAGCGAATTAGCTGAATTAGCCAATGAATTACAAACACAAATTTCTGTACTAATCGATAGACGGGGGAAAGTCAGACAATATTATATTGGTGATATTAGCAAAATCAAAGATGTTCAAGCTCAAGCAGCCCGTGAAGGTTTATCTCGTCTCGCACAATTACGTTTGATTGTTGCTAGTCCATCCTTGGAAGTTACTAAATCAGAGCTTTTAATGCTCAAAAGATATAGATTTGACTTAATGTTATTCATTCATGCTTCACTGGATAATACATTTAGCCGCTCTAAAGGGGAATTTCTTGAATTTGCAGATTATGGAATTCTTTGTTCACTTTCATCTCATGAACTGGGCTGGAAGGTTGAAGATAAAACCACTATTCGCAAAATTGCACAAGCCTATGATTGCAAAGAATTAATTCAAACTATTGAAGAAGATTTGGCTTCTATTCAAACTGGGATTGAAGTCAAAAAATGTGAAAGAGCCATTCTAGTCGGCTTGGCCCAGAGCAACAATTCAGGTTGGGATAATTATGAAGATAGCTTTAGCGAATTGTATGGACTAGCCACGACTGCAGGTGCTGAAATCTGCCATCAATTGACCCAAAACATTGACAAGCCAGATTCAAAATATTATATAGGTTCAGGTAAAGTCGAAGAATTACATTTAATCGCTGAGGAAAAAGAGGCTGATTTGGTAATCTTCGATGCCGAGCTCAGTCCAGCTCAATCAAGAAATATAGAGCGTATTCTTGGCGACAAAATCAAAGTAATTGATAGAACCGAATTGATTTTGGATATTTTTGCCCAGAGAGCTAAAACGGATGAGGGAAAATTACAAGTTGAATTGGCGCAAATGAAATATATGGCGCCTCGTTTAGCAGGAAGCGGAACTGCTCTGAGCAAGCTCGGCGGCGGAATAGGAACTAGAGGCCCTGGGGAAACAAAACTTGAAGTGCAAAGAAGACGCATTAAAGAGCGCATTACCTTTTTGGAAAAGAAAGTCGATCAGATTAGCAAAAATCGCTCTTTGCAAAGAAGATTGCGTAAGCAAAAAAGAATACCCATTGTTGCAATTGCTGGTTATACGAATGCCGGCAAATCAACACTGTTCAATTCAATCACTGGTTCAGATGTTTTGGCCGAAAACAAGCTCTTTGCTACCCTAGATCCAACTATTAGACAAATAAATAATCCTCGTCCATTTCTCATAATTGACACTGTTGGCTTTATTCAAAAACTTCCCACCACTCTAATCAGTTCATTTAGAGCGACACTCGAAGAAATTCAAGAAGCTGACATGATTGTAGTAGTGGCGGAGTCCAATCATCCAAACCGAATTGAACATTTGCAAGTAATTGAAAAAGTTTTTGAAGACCTAGAAGTCGAAAAATATAAAAGGCTTTTAGTTTTTAACAAATGTGACTTATTGACTGATGAAGATAAGAATTATTTAGAAAAACTTTACCCTGAAGCCCTCTTTATATCTGCCCAAAAGAAAATTGGTCTCAAGCTTGTAATTGAAAAGATGATGAATGTTTTGGATGAAGCAAGCATTGAAGAAGGCCATCAAGAAGTTAAAGAAAATATTGATAGTGAATAATACTCAAAGAAATTAACGGCTAAGACAAAGCACTAAGAGCATCACTCCTATTAAGTATTGAATTGGCAAGCTGAATAGTAAATTGTTTAACAAAAAAACATGTTGCAAGTAAGTTTGTAATTGAGACAAAAAACAGCAAGGCCTTAATGCATAAAATAATTGCCAAAATAGGCGCGCAAACTTCTAAATTACAAGCCGCACACATTGAATAGGCAAGGCTAATTTGTTTGGCAAAGCCAATTGATGGTTTCACATTACTGTTTTGCTGTCCAACCAATGCAAGCAATAGCCAGTATGTGAGTTGATATTCTAATTTCGAATACAGCTCTTTCATGATGATTAAGATAAATAGATTCTTCGTTCTTTTCTATATCGGCATATTTTCCAATCGCTTTATGTTCTATACCCCAGCAATTTCAGTCAATTTCCCGCAAACAATTGAATTGATGAACGGTTTGACTCAATTATCTTGAGGAAAAAATGGGAATTTGCCCAAAAAGGTCCAGGAATACCCTCAGAATTGCGCAAGAATAATAGAGGAAACTCAAAGCTACAAAAATAACTAAAAACAAAAAAAGAGAAGCATCTTAAATAAAAATGCCTCTCTGAAAAAATTGATAAAAAGATTCCATTTACAAAAATCTTGTTTTTTATTTTTGCAAGCCATTCACTAAATTAGCAAAAGCATCAAAATTGCTATAAGCCAAATCTGAAAGTTGCTTACGGTCTAATTCAACATTGTTTTTCTTGAGCAAATCAATAAAAGTGCTGTAACGAATTCCTAATTGTCTAACGGCCGCATTGATTCTCACAATCCACAATTGACGGAAATCACGTTTTCTATTTCTACGGTCTCTGTAGGCATATTTGCCAGCTTTTACAAAAGCTCTATCTGCAACTGTAAATAATCTTCTCTGTGCGCCTCTAAAGCCCTTAACTGCTTTTAAAAGTTTTGAACGTCTCTTGCGGGCTACATTTCCTCTTTTTACTCTGGCCATTTCCTTTTCCTTTTAAATCTAATTCAATAATGTCGGTAAATAATAATTGCAAATCTTAATTTGATTTTGCCCACTCTAAGCTTGTTGTGAGCCTGATTTGAGCATTAACCTGAAAGCATTTAGCTGTATGGAAGCAGCTCGTTCAAGCGTCGAGCATTCATATCTCTGAGCACTTTGTGCTTACCCAATCTTCTTTTAGATTTGCTATTCATTGCTGAATTCAAGTGCTTGACGCCACCTTGTTTTGCAATAAATTTGCCACCAGAAGTCTTCTTGAACCTCTTGGAACAAGCTTTATTTGTTTTAAGTTTAATTTTTGCTGACATTATTATTTTTAATTTCTGATATTTAACAATACTAAATGTTCTAGAACTATTCAATCAAAAGTTTTGGAATTATATCACAGTGAAAGGTCTGAGCTTTACCTAAATTTCTTTAAAACCTGATTGAAAAAAATCTTCAAGAATTAATTCACATAATCCTTGATGGGAAACTCTTAATTTCTCTTACCCTTTTTGAATCAATTATTGTCGCAAGTGCGTCCAATCTTCTTTTTGCAGATGGCGTTTGAATTTTCTCAAACCAAGCATTGGGGTTTTGTCTACCATGCGATACGATAACAAAACGTATCAAAAAATGGAAAAACTTAATGTCATTAGTAAAAATCCTAATTATGTTTTCTGTTGCTATTTTTGTATCCTCTCATGAAGCAACGGCCTCAAAATATGTTGCAGGTTGCATAAAAATGCACGAGTTCGGCATGCAGCCTAAAGAGATAAAAGCTGATGTAAAAAAAAGCTTAAGTGTGATGTGTTCATGTCAAGAGTCTGAGATACTTAAATCAGGTATTTCACAAGATGAAATAAATCTTTTTGTAAAAAATGCGGGTACTAGTAAAATTGATACAGATAAAAATACTGTTGCTACCGTTGTAAAAATCAACAAAATCATCCAATCCAATTCGGTTAAAGGCAAATGTAGTGGTATCTAGTAAATGTTCGCATCTTTATCATAATTGCATATAAATCTTCTTCGGAATCACGATATCGTTAATATGTAATTCGTTCTGTCAGAGTATTATGAAAATATAAAAAAATGAAGAGTCAATGATGTTTTCGAAAAAAACTCAAACACTTTGGATCTTCATTGCGATTTAGATAAATTTCAAACTAATAACTTCTAGCTTCAACCAATTAAAGAACAGCATGATTGAGCTTTACCGAGTAAATAAAGAATACAGCAATGGCCAAACGGCTCTCAAAGACATAAGTCTTCATATTCCAATGGGGCAAATGGTTTTTTTAATCGGTGAAAGCGGCGCTGGTAAATCCACGCTTCTCAAAATTTTATATAAAGCGGAAGAATTTTCTTCGGGAAGAGTTTTAATTGGGAGAGTTGATATAAGCCGCCTGGTTGACTATTCACCCCTTAGAAGAAAAATTGGACTTATTTTCCAAGATTCAAGCTTGCTTCCTCAATTAAATGTTTTTGACAATGTGGCCTACATTCTTCGAGCCCAAGGAGCAAGTGAAAGAGAAATTCAATATCGTGTCGAAGGTGCTTTAAACGTAGTGGGATTGCTCGATAGATCTAAAGATATGACCCAACACCTTTCGGGCGGAGAAAGACAGCGAGTCGGAATTGCTAGAGCTATTGTTACAAACCCTCCAATTCTACTGGCAGATGAGCCTACTGGAAATCTTGATCCAGTAAATTCGCTCAAAATATTTCAATTGTTCAGAGAAATTAATGAAAAACTGAAAATGACTATGATCATCGCAACGCATGATCCAAGAGTACATCAATTAAAAAAGCGAATTATTCAATTAGGAAATAGTCAAATAATCATGGATACTGAACCTAGCGAATTGCCAATGTTTAGAAGCTTAACAGCAGTTTAGAGAGGAGTATGGCTTATGATGAGATTAATTAGAATGCTGGTTCGAGTTTTTGCAGAAGCGGGAGTAGGCTTTATCAGGAGCGGCTGGTTAAATGTTGTAATTGTCAGCATCTTGATGTCAACTCTCATAGTCTTTGGCATAATGCTTCAATTCAGCCTTAGCCTCAAAAAAGTTGCCAACAATTTACTTGGTTCTCAATCAGTTTTTTCGATTCACCTCAACGAAAGCGCTAAGCCGCAAGAGGTAATGACTCGCCTTAAAAGATATAAAGAAGTCACAAATACCCGCTTAATTAGCCGAGAAGAAGCTTGGCAAGAAGTAAATAAATTAGTGCAAATTGATTTGGATGAATCTTTGAATAATATGCCAAATACAATTGTGGTGACCGTGAAAAGGCCATTGGATGCACCAATTCTGATACAAAAAATTAATGCTTGGCAGTCAGAAATTGAACATATAAGCTATGCGCCAAATATGGTGAAGAAACTTAATGTTGTAAAGAATTTATTGATTATTTTGGGGACTTTTATTTCTATTCTTTTGGCGATTGCAACTTTTGTAATTAATTTAAATACAATTGAGCTTGTAATCAGGGCTCGCAAAGATGAATTGTCTTTGTTGAGATTTATGGGAGTGACCAATTGGTTTATTAAAGGTCCATTTGTTTTGCAAGGAATTTTGTATGGGCTTATTGGTTCTATTGCGGCAGGCTGTATTCTTTTGCTGATTGATGGAATTGCTCGCTATAACTGGCAGAAAATTGCAATGGAGCAGTTTGGCTTGATTGAGCTCTTTTGGCCAAGCTCAGGTGAATTGAGCCAGATTTTATTAATTCTTACTTTAAGTGGAATTTCATTTAGTAGTGCTAGCAGTTTTTGGGCTACTGAAAGAAGATTAAGTATTTGATTTTGCCGAGATAATTTCTAAGGCAACAAGGGTTAAGAAATAACTAAGATTAGAGTTAAGATCTTGAATCCAAAGGTTATCTCAGTTATTCTTGAATTTGCAACAATCGTATTACAGATTCATTAAATTGTTTTAATTATGCAAATTCAACAGAGTAAATTTCAGCTTCCGTTACTTAATTTTTTGAAGAGAGAACCAGCTCCTCCCAAAGAAGCAAAATCAAACACTAATTCAACTGTAAATGGAGCTCAAAGTCAAACTAAGGTGGTTTATCGAGCTATTAAAGAGTCAGAGTTTATCGAGTT
>DUDU01000112.1 GCA_005110395.1 Candidatus Melainabacteria bacterium
CTGGAATATATGGCAATTCAAATGCAAATACTATTTATGGCTCAGCTGGATATGATGCGATTTATGCTGGTGGTGGAAATGATACCGTTTACTCTGGCGGCGGGAACGACTATGTAGATGCTGGTACAGGCAATGATTTCGTGGCAGCGGGTGCAGGAGATGACACGGTATATGGCGGAGCTGGAACCGATACAATTTACGGTGAGGATGGAAATGATTATCTAGAAGGTGGAGGTGGAGCTGATACGATTTATGGTGGTAATGGTGATGACACAATTTTAGGTGATAATTATGGTCAATCCACAGGAGTTGGCAACATAGACTATCTTTATGGCGGTGCTGGAAATGACAGCATCTATGGACAAGTAGGCAATGATGTTTTGAGTGGTGATGCTGGCAATGATTTTGTTGAAGGCGGAGCAGGAGCCGATACCATTTATGGTGGAGATGGTAATGATGTGATATATGGTGATAATATCTCGTTAAACAGTGGATCAGGTGGAAGTGACTACATCAATGGTGGTAGTGGCAATGATTATATTTATGGTCAAGAAGGCAACGATACTCTCATTGGTGGTAATGGCAATGATGTGATTTATGGCGGTTCTGGTGATGACAGAATTACCATTGAAGGCGGAGCTGGTTCAGGTGATTATGTAGATGGTGGTACTGGCAATGACACTATCACTGCAACAGGAACTCAAGGTACATTCACTTTCTATGGTGGAACTGGAACAGATACTCTCAATCTTCAGAATATTAGAGCTTCCAATATAGTTAGCGATGTGACTGGAAATGGATTTAGAACTATCACAACTTCAGCAAATGGCCAATCTGCAACTTGGTATATTTCTACTGATATTGAAAGAGTGAATTTACTAGGTTAATGAAAATTCATTAATTGCTTCTTCCTAATTAATTTTCAAAAGAGAGTATCTTGGCTTCATTGCGAATACTCTCTTTTTATTTTGGTTTCCAATATTAGTCTTATGGCATACTTGTTTAATTTTCGTAATTGATTTTCATGTCTCTGAAATCTGCACAAATGCAAAAACCTCTGATAATGGGGATTCTCAACACAACCCCTGATTCATTCTCCGATGGTGGTTTATATAGTACTCCGCAAGAATATTTGAGTCGTGCTTTGGAATTAATTGAACAAGGGGCTGACATAATTGATATTGGAGCTGAATCGACACGACCAGGATCTCAGTTGTTGGAAGAAGAGGAAGAGTGGAATAGATTAGAGCCCACATTAAAAATAATTGCAAAGGAAAAACTTTCTCATTCAATATCAATTGATACACGCAAATCTTCTGTAGCCAGAAAAGCACTTAACTATTTTACAAATCAAGATATGAATGTCAAATATATAAATGATGTAAGCGCCTTGAATGATTCTCATATGGTTTCTGTGATTGCTGAATTTACTCACTCGAAAATGATTTTGAATCATCATAGAGGTATTCCTCCTTCTAGTAAGAATGTTATTACTAATCCAAATTTAATCGAGGAAATAATCAATTTTTTTGACCAGCGAATTACTCTTTCAAAAAGAGCTGGAATCAAAGAAGAGCAAATAATATTAGATCCTGGTTTAGGCTTTGGGAAAAATACTGAAGAAAATATTTTCATTCTAAATAATCTTGGGAAAATTAAGAGACACTTTGATTTACCTCTTTTAATTGGAGCGTCGAGAAAACGTTTTGTGCGGGAATATTGGGATACTTCAGGTAATAATATACTTATGCAAGATATAGGTAGTATGAGTTTTGCATTGCTTGGTATATTAAATGGCGCAGATATAATTCGTTGCCATAATCCATTAATGCATAAACCTTTAAAAGAATTATCTACTCAATTGTTTCAATCCCCTTAATAAGCCTTGCAACAAACTATTACATTAATTGGATATTATGGAGCTGGCAATCTTGGTGATGAGCTTTTGCTTGAATCAAGCATTAATATAATCAGATCAATTGATGCAAATGCACAAATCAATATCTTTTCTCAAAGCCCGAAATTAACCTCTGAAACTTATTCAGCTTATAAATGCTTTAATAAATTCAATATTCTAGACATATACTCAGCCTTGATTAGTTCACGTGCTTTAGTATTTGGTGGAGGCTCAATTTTTCAAGACTCTAGCAGCTTCAAGAGCCTAATATATTATTGTGTTATTGCTTTATCATTCAAATGTTTCGGCAAAAAAATAATTTTATTAGGACAAGGTATTGGTCCTCTCAAGAACAGTATTAGTAGATTAATATGCCAAATTGTTTATAAAGTTGCAGATTTTGTGAATGTAAGAGATCAAGAATCTTTTGAAATGGCAAAATCATGGGGGCTTGATGAAAAGCGTTTATCTAAGGGAATAGATTTGGTTTGGTATTTAGATCATCCTCAGAAGTCCAATACAAATTTGGATACTCAGTCAAATACTGAGTCGAATACTCTGTCAAATACTGAGTCGAATACTCTGTCAAATACAATTTTGATTTCATTGAGAGATACGAAAAATTTTCAAGAAAAAGAATTATTGCTTTTTGCAAAACATCTTCACAAGCATCATTCTGAGAGTGAGTTTATACTCTTTGCTTTTCAAAAAAATGATTTAAAGATTTTGATCAAATTAACTGAATATTTGAATAAATATAATGTGAAAAATAGTATCAATGAAATATATACTCTACAAGATTGGACTAGTAATGGTGAAAAGTTGTTTCTGAATTCTCATATGATTTATTCAATGAGATTTCATGGAGTTATGTTGGCTGCTAAGTTGAATATACCTTGTATTGGACTTGCATATGATCCAAAAGTTTCAAGCTTATGCAAAGAAATTAATTTACCTTATTTAGTATTCAATAATCAATTTGAAAAACAATTGGAAACTTTGAGTTTATTGTTAAAGATTAAATCTAATGTAGTTGATAATGAATATTTCTTTGCCAATATAGATATTCACTTTCAAGATTTAAGAAGAAATTTAAAAGAAATAATATTGTCAAATTTATAATTTAAAGTGGGGGTCATTCAAATGAATATTTTATTTTTCGGAGATATATTTGGTAATAAAGCATTAGATGAGACAATTCATTTTATTCAAACCACTGATGAAGGAAAATTAGCTGAAATTAAAATTGCAAATGTTGAAAATGCCGCCGAAGGTTTTGGCATTACGGAAGCTCAGTACAATAAACTAATCAAGGCTGGTTTTGATATGCTGAGCGGTGGAAATCATATTTGGGATAAAAAAGAAATTTTTCATTTTATTACTAAATCCAAAATAGCTAGACCTTGCAATTTACCTTCTGGAACACCAGGTTCAGGTTGGCAATTAATTAATAAAAATATAAACAACTCGGCTCACCCCCTGAAAATTGGATTGATTAATGTTTTAGGACGAGTATTCATGAATATTACGGCTTTGGAATGTCCTTTTCGTGCTTGCGATAAAGCGATAGAAGAACTTAAAAATCAAGGCGCTGATTTAATAATTGTAGATATTCATGCGGAGACTACTTCTGAAAAAAATGCCTTGGCTCATTATCTCGACGGGAGAGTGTCAGCAATTGTAGGTACTCATACTCACATTCCCACCGCAGATGAAAGAATATTACCCAAAGGTACGGCTTATATTACTGACATTGGTGCTTGTGCTTCTCAGGAAAGTGTAATTGGAATGTCGACTGAGTCCATTTTGCCAAAATTTTTGACAGGTCTTCCTAGCAGAGGAGAAGTATCGAAAAAACCAATTAAACTAAATGCCGTCAATATTTCATTTGATTTGAGTCAGCCTTCTTCGGGTATTCTCAAAGCTAACAGAATAAAAAGAATTTCTCAATATGAAGGCAAATTAATTATCTAATTCAGGCTAATTGGAATTTTCTATTGCATTTTTATACTTAGTTTTTATCTTTAGTTTTTATCTTTAATTCTCATACTATTGCAATATACCCAATGTCATTATTACGGGTCTATGATCGGAGCCAGTAGCCTCTTGAACAATATCAGCTTTAATTGGTTTAAATCCGCTACCCGAAAATATATAATCAATTCTAATTAGGGGAATCATTTTGGCATTACGATCTGCTAATCCCAGCCAATTATGCGGGAAGGTAAATGAAGAAAAAGGAATTACAGGGCTTATTTCTCTATATGAATCTTTGAAACCAGCTGCCTGAACTATTTGATATAACTTATTACCTTCGGTGGAATTGAAATCACCCGCTAAAAGAACTTTTTTGATATCAATTTGATTTTCCCTAAGATAAGCAAAAATTTCAGCAAAGAATTTCTCACGATTTTCATAGGCTTTTTGAATATTGCTTGGTTGGTCAAAAATATCCAAGGGATCAATAGAGCTGGTATGAATATTAACCAAATAAAATTTGCGCGAAGCATCTTCAATCTCTACTAATTCGGCATGTCCATATTGTGAGGGAATTTGTCCAATTTTTCTAAGTGGAGATTTGCTGAAAGTTGCAACTCCGAGTATTTTATCGGGAGCATTATTGTATGAATTGTACTGATATTTCTCTTTGAGAGCTTCACCTAAAACCTGAGCTTGTGGTTTTGTGATTTCTTGTATGGCGATTATGTCTGGATCAGCCTTTTGAAGAGCCTCAAAGGCAGGATTCATATCTCTGTTTTTAAAAAGAATATTGAAAGACATGACCTTAATTGGATTTCCGTTAAGCGGAATAGGCTTATTATTCTCATAAAAAGGAAACCAAATATATAAGAAAATCCAAAGTACTGTCAGAATGCCAAGTCCTGTGCTTTGCCATTTGTCAATTTGCACGAAAATCTGTTCAATCCAAAATATTATGAGAGGGAAAAAAAGCCAATAACGAAATGAATTCACCAAAGCTAGCCACCAAATGGAATCTCCCAGCAAATATCCAAGGGAAACAAGCGTGATAGTTGAAATAATGTATATGTAAGAGAGCATGGTTTATTCTTCTCTGAGCTTAGTTTAACCTTCTGGATCGCCTATTTCAGCGTATTCTTGACCACCGAAGATTGCCTCATAATTTCTATAAAATTTAAATTCCAGCAAATTATAAAAAGGATCTTCTAAAAACATAGTTCTATGCTCAATCAATTTACCTTCAAATCGTAGCTTTGGACTTTGATAAAAATTTAATCTTTGTTTTTCTGCTCTTTCTGCAAGCTCAAACCATTGATCTTCTTGTGTAAAAATCAGGCCAAAATGCCTCGGATAAATCCCAATTTGCTTAATCAATGGTTCTTTGACAACATGAGCTACAAGCTGATTATCATGAAAATTCACAATAATGGAGGCGATTGATTCTCTTCCAGCAGTGCAGCCCAATCCATCAAGGTAAAACGATTTGGTGTCTTCGATATTGCCGACGGGAAAAGCTAAATGAAAGAGAACTTTTGGAATTATAGATTGATCGCTCATAGGAGATCCTCGTTATATTGATTTGTATGATGGATAGTTAGCCCAATATGAATGTGAGAAGTTGTAAATGCTTTATTTCTTTTGCTGAGTCGAGTGATTTAGTTTATTTATTGAGCATGATATTGAGCGTAGTGGAAATAAAGTTGAAATTTGAATATTAACAAGTTAAATCAATTAATCGCAATTATCCTTTACCCCAAATATAGGGCTGATTGATTTGATAGGGGGTAAAGAATTCCCCAGATTGTTAAGGTAATCTTTGTAAACCAGTTGATGTTTTGAATACTGAAATTCATTATAAGTATCAAGTATAGAGAAAAAGCACTTGTTCTTATTGTTTGAGAGCTATGATGAAATGATTGGGTTAATCAGTATTATGCAATTAGGTTTTTTGAATTCTAAAAATCTTCGGAGGCTAAAACGAATCGGCAATGGAAATTAATATTATGGTCTCATCTGACTCTGGAATAACAGGAAGCGAAGCAAAAATCGCTACACCTCAATTAGAGAATGTGAAAGTTGATTTAATACAAAGAGGCGTTCACATCTCAGAAGTTCTTACAGAGATCGGAGTCATTAGTTGCACTATACCTCCGGGTTTTTCTTTGGAAGAATTACGCCACATTGAAGGGGTTTCATCTGTTGAAATCTCACAACCCGTAAATGCATTATAGGTTTTTCCCTTAGGATTTCTCAGGAATCTCACGAAAAATCATTCTTTAAACTTTTGGGAGTATATAATAAATATATTAAATGAGAATCTTTCGCAATAAGATTTTATTAGTTTACTTTTTGAATTTACAAAATGATTTGTTCACTTGAATCTCTCAAAGAAGCTCTCAGCAAATCTAAAGAAAAAGACAATTCAGTTAAAATACTTGAGTCTAGCGAGCCTGACATGCAAATGATGTTGAGCAGATGGGGAATTCTTTCTAGCAATGTTTCTATCAAGCTTGGTCCATGGGGCTCATTTATTATTAAGTCGAATTGCCAAGAAATTGCTTTGGGCCCTAGTTGCGCAAAAAACATAAAAGTTGAAACAACTATTTTTTAAGTGCTTAAATAAAACCGAAATCCATTGAGTTCTGAAAGCAAAAAATCTAAGAATCACAAAATACTTTTAATTGGTAATCCGAATGTAGGAAAGTCAGCTGTCTTTCAGGCTTTGAGTGGTGAATATGTTGAAGTAAGTAATTATCCAGGTACAACGGTTGAATTGTCCCAGGCTTCGTTTTCGGATAATCAGGTTTTGATTGATACTCCAGGAGTTTATGGAATTTCGGCTTTTAATGATGAAGAAAGGATTACCAAAGAAGCTGTTCAGAAGCTTGAACCAGAAGACATTGTTCTTAATGTGATTTCGGCAATAACTCTGAAAAGGGATTTATTTTTAACACTTCACTTAATTGATCTAAAAATTCCATTTATATTGGTAATAAATCAAATTGATGAAGCACGTAAGAAGAAGATTGAACTGAAAGTTGAAAAACTGGAAAAGATTTTAGGATTAGAAGTATTCACTGTTTCCGCTCTAACGGGTGAAGGGATAACTGAACTCAAAGAGAGATTACAAAAAGATATTCAGCCTAAATTGGGAAATAGTTCACCTGAGCTAGCAGCTCAAATTAGTAAAATCCAGCTTAGTAAAATGCATTTGCTTGAAAGTGACAGTATAAGCAAAAGAGATGAGAAAGACTTATCACAAGAAATTGCTCTGAATTCTTTTGATAAGCTGATGTTGCTGGAAGAAGACTCTCAGACACTAGAGAAATACTCACGTAAAAGATACAGCTATCCTAGTAATTATCCAAATGGTTTATGGAATAAGCAAAAAATTTATACTAAGCGACGTGAACGAGTAGATCGTCTCATTGATGGTGTTGTGCAAGAAGTTCATCAAGACAGCCCTTTGCATAATCAATTAAATTCATTTTTGATTCATCCATTTTGGGGTACGTGTTTTGCAATTTGCGTAAGTTTTTTCTTTTTGTATCAAGTGCTTGGGGTTTGGGTTGCTGGTGATTTAGTCAACTTAATAGAGAAAGAAGGTTTTGAAAAGTATTGGAATCCAAATATTCAAAAGCTTGTTGCGCAAGTGGTACCAGTAGAAATGCAGGTTTTGAAAGATGGAGAAGCTCATTCATACGTTTTTGAGCGTGGATTAATTGCTAATCAAAACAATAAACAAAAAGATATAAATGAATTAACTAAAAATATGGGGAAAGATTCAAGTATTAAGTATGTATTTTCTCCAGCTGACTTAATTGATAAACCAGGTGAAAGAACAGAACTCAAGCAAACAATTTGGTCATCAATCGGCACTATACTCGCGGGCAAATATGGATTGCTTACGCTGACAATTACTTATTTGCTTGGAGTATTATTGCCCTTAGTTTGGTTTTTTTATTTGAGTTGGGCTTTGTTTGAAGATAGTGGATATTTACCAAGATTATCAGTTCTGGCAGATGGATTTTTTCGTAAAATCGGCTTAAATGGTCGAGGTATTATTCCTCTGGTTTTGGGCTTGGGTTGCGTCACAATGGCAATGGTTACTACTCGCTTGATGACCAACAAAAGAGAGCAATTGATAATGATGATACTCTTAGCGATTGCGGTTCCATGTTCGGCTCAATTGGCTCTCATTCAGGGCTTACTTGTGAAAATGGGTGGGCTCAATGGTTGGTTGATTTGGGTTGGAGTAATACTCAGTGTTTTGTGTTTATGCGGTTTTCTGGCAAATAAATTATTACCAGGAATACCAACACCGCTCATAATGGATTTGCCACCGCTCAGAATACCAAGACTGAATAATTTAATACTCAAGGCTAATCAAAAAAGTTGGTTTTTCCTTAAAGAATCTGGCATTGCATTTTTCTGGGCATCAGCAGCAATTACGATTTTTCAAGTAACAGGCATATTGCATTTAATTATTGAAGGCCTTAAGCCACTTATATCAGGTATTTTACATTTGCCGAAAGAAGTTGCATTATCATTTTTGTTGGGTATGGTTAGACGCGACTTTGGAGCTTTTGGATTACTCGATTTACCACTAAATAATATTCAGATTGTAACGGCCTGTGTAACGCTGACTTTGTTCGTGCCATGTATTGCGACACTTGGTGTAATGATTCGTGAACGTAATGCAAAAACGGCTTTTGGGATTTGGTTTTTATCTTGGTTTATTGGCTTTGGAGTCGGTGGACTGCTTACCAGAGTATTAGAATTTGTAGGTTTTAGTTAGTGTTGAGGATTTTGAACTTTGAATTTAAATTAATCATTTCTAGAAAAATTATTAGTTTGAGAATACTTCATGCATTCTTTACTATGACGAGAGATAAAATCTGTTCAATAAATGAAATAATCTAGAAAAATTGTTCTGAGAAATAAAAATGTCAAATAAAGAATCATTAAATTGGACTTGTCCTCATTGCTCACTTCCTACAGTAATAACAGAAAGCAGCATTGTAAAAACTAATTCGGGTCAGGTTAATATGCAGAATTCCTTCGGATCAGTGGAATTGGAATGCATCTTTATTGTATGTCCAAATATTAAGTGCAAAAAACTGACTCTTACAGCAACATTATTTTCAACTAATTCCATTTCATATCCTCCTTATTATTCAAAGAATACAATCATAAAGTCTTGGAAACTAATTCCTGATTCAACTTCAAAGGTTTTTTCAGAATACATACCTGAAGTACTTATTAATGATTATAAAGAAGCTTGCCTGATAAAAGATTTAAGCCCAAAATCATCAGCAACTCTATCTCGCAGATGCTTACAAGGAATGATAAGAGATTTTTTGGGAATAAAAGAAAACAGATTAATTGATGAAATTGATGCAATAAAAGATAAGGTTGACCCTTTAATTTGGGAAGCTATAGACTCAGTTCGTAAAATAGGCAACATTGGTGCTCACATGGAAAAAGATATTAACTTGATAATAGATGTATCACCAGGAGAAGCGGAGTTGCTAATAGAGTTAATAGAGCAATTATTTCAACAATGGTATGTAGATAGAGAAGAGAAAAAAGTTAGATTGCAAAAAATTAAAGATATTGCTGATTCCAAAGAAGAAATGAAGCAAAATAAACGATCAAAAGATAAGTAAGTTCATAGTAGTGAAAATGCAACAAGGAATAAAACTAAAGGAGTATTTTGGTAAGAATTTAGCGGAATTATTAGCCAGCAAAATTATTCGAGTACACAAAAAATTTCCACAAAAAGATTTTATTGAGTATGTTGCAAAAGATTATCAAAAGCTCGAACTCAAAGATAGAGTTAATCTAATCAGTGAATCTCTCAAAATACATTTACCTGATAATTATGCAAATGCAATAGATATTTTGTTGCAGATATTTGGTGAACCTAATCCAAATGAAACAGGTATGTTTTCCAGCTATTCATGGTTATTGCCAGTTTCAGCATATATCGAAAATTATGGGCTCGAAGATTTTGATCTTTCAATGCAGACTATATATCAACTCACTCAGCGTTGTACTGGTGAATATGCCGTAAGACCATTTATTAGAAAGTATCCGAAAAGCAGTTTGGTTTATTTCAGTAAATGGAGTTTAGATAATGACTTCCATGTTAGACGGCTTTCCAGTGAGGGACTTAGACCGAAATTACCTTGGGCAAAAAAGCTTGATTTGTTTATTGATAATTATCAACCTGTTTTTGATATTCTCGAAAATCTCAAAGAAGATCAAATTAAATTTGTGCAGAAATCAGTAGCAAATAATTTAAATGATTACCTGAAAGTGAATTTTCCTCCAACAATGAAATTCCTTAATAACTGGGCACAGTCAGATAATAAGCATACTCTTTGGATAATCAAACATGCGCAACGAAATTTAAATAAGTGATTTGAGAAACTGAAATTTGAAGTAAAACTCTAATAAGAAATTGTTTCAGCTTTATTTACGTGTAGAGTTGCAGCAGAAGTTATTGGAGAGTAAAGACTAGGTGTTTGAGCCGAATAAGTTAGATATTGAATCCCACCCAATCCCACCCATACACCCTATTATTCATTAAACAAAAAACAAATTTCAGCGGAACGTTATAGGCTGAATGAAATGAGTAAGTATCAAAACAAATAATTCACCATTTCATTCACGCCTCCGCGGAGAAAGAAGTTAATCGAGGAATTCAAGTATTGATGAGTAATAATTTCTATCTGTTACGGAATGTACTATCTAAAATTACCAAGTTTTAATGGCTGATTCGGGAGGACTTTTGGATAATCTTTGGTTTATATAATTTTCCGATTTTGCATAACCACGTCCGTAAGTGATTCCTGGAAATAACTTCTTGAAAAGCCTTTCCGCAAAATTATCGACTAAGATTTCAACATTGATGTAATAGCTATCTATGCTAATGCCACCTCGATCAAACATTCCTAGTAAATTCCGTTTTGCAATTTTGAATAGAATAGGCCTAGCTGAGTCAATTTTGATTTGATTCGCAATTTGAATGATATGGTAAGGTGGCCAAAGAATTGGGCTTGCAATAGCTGGACTCAGACAAAGTGATAAGAAATGCAAAAATGCGTGAAAGCTCTCATGAAGATAAACTCCAATTAAATCATGAAATGGTGCCCTTTCTAAATAATCTCCAATCAATTCTATTTGCCAATATTTGCTATAAAAGAGTCCCGCAGCACTTCTGTGAGATTGATGAAAAGATACACATTTAGGTTTTGGAAAATAGCTTGAAAAGAGAATTTCATACAATGAATTACAAAAAGCTAATTTCTCCGTGAAACTGCATTTAGGCCAACGATAAGAAATTGATTTGATTTTTTGACTAGCCTTGTGTACAACATCAGAAGGAAACAATTCATCAACTATCCAGTTCAAAGCCATTTCGTCGATTGGCTTCAAATCATCATGAAGGACATCACTTACTGCAATTTGCATTTAAGCCACCTTATTTAATCGATTTGCAATTCCAGTACCTTGGAAGTATGACTCGGGAGATAAAACTCTTGCCCGAATGGGGGTGCCAGTCATAGCTCCTGGAGAATGATTTGTCGCTGAATTTATAGCTGAACTTTTAGTCGAAGATGTTGAATTTGCAGACCAAAATAAATCTTTGGGATTAAATTCCTGCCCTGATCTCGAAGCATAAATTTGAGGCGTACTATCTTTTGTAAAACCCATATCTATCCCCCTTTATAATTCTCATTTTAGTAATACTCAATTAACAAGCTTTTAGGAAAAGATTAATTAAGCACTAAGTCATAAGAATGCAGGGAAAAGCCTTTAAAAACAGATTATTCAACCAATCACTCTCATTTTCTTTATTCGTTGAAAGCTTAACTAGCTGGCCATTGGCATTTCGAGTAAATTATCACCAGCCGAGATTCCATCATTCAAATCAATAGTATTGAGTACTTCAACTTTAAATTCTGGGCTAAGTTCAACATAAGAAAGTACTGGAATTTGTGCATCAAAAGTATCAATCAATCGTGCTAAAGGTAGTCTGATTCCTGGGTTGCAAATGATTACGGGTTTGCGTTCAAGTTGATTATAGATTTCAGTGGTTACTTCTATTATTTTAGTCATTATTCTCTTCGCAATCTCGGGCTCAAGCGTAAGCACAAATTTATCTTCTATTCTCTGCAGAGATTCTTCCATTCTTTGCTCTATTTCAGGGCTGAGTGTAATGGCCAATATCGTTTTATCTGGGGCGTGCTGTGCACATATTTGCCTAGATAAGCACATTCTAGTTTTCTCAGACAGCAGATCCGCATCCCGTATAGAAGTACTAAAATCTTCTAATCTTTCGAGTATATAGTGAATATCTCTAATACTAACTTTTTCTTTGAGTAAATTAATTAATATTCTTCTGACATCGCTGACTGAAAGAGAATTAGGCACAATTGTGTCAACCAAGGCTGGATCCATTTGCCTAACTTGATCAAGAATTTTTCGGACATCAACTTTGGTCAATAATTCATCAATTTGAGAAACAACTTCTTCTGATAAGTGATAAGTCATAGCCTGAACTGCTGTCAAATAAGGTCTATTCCATTTTCTCTCTTGAATTAATTCTTCTAGAAAATCAATTTGCACCCAATAAGCTGGTTCTTTGAGATTGGGTTCCCAGCCACTTAATGCATTAGCCGGAGGATTTGGAAATAACTTATCCCAATGCGATTTCAAAATCATATATCGCTGTGGATAAACTTCTGAACTTGCTACCGTATTTCCTCGCACAATAATTCGATATTCATAAGGGCCCAGCATACGCGCATCGCAAATACGTACTGGAGGCAATATATAACCCATTGTAAGTGTCATGTGTTGACGCAAAGATCCAATATCTTCAATCAAACGCCCGCCGCTTGCTGGATCCGCTAGCTCAATTAAATTGTTGCCGACATGAACGGAAAGTGCATCAACCCCAAGGAGACTATACATTTGTTCAGGCGAAGTTGGAGGTTTAGTCTGCTCCTCCACTTGCCCTTCCATAACTTGGCTTTCAACAACCTGGGCAGCGCGGGTCAAGTTGTAACCTATAAAAATCAATCCAATCCCCATTACAACAAATACGAGCCAAGGCATACCAGGAAGTAAACCCATAGAGACTACTAATGAACCTGCAATAATTAGAGCCATTGGTTTTTGCGCAAACTGAAAAAGTATGTCTGTGCTCATACTGTCTCCCGTTGAGGTTGAGCGTGTCACAATAAGACCAGTTGCAATTGAAGTAATAAGGGCTGGAATTTGCGCACCAAGAGCATCCCCGATTGATAAAATCATGTATTTTTGGACAGCATAGGCAGGCTCATAACCTTTTTGCAAAACTCCAATCCCAAGACCGCCAAGCATATTGATTACGGTCATCAAAATACCAGCAATCGCATCTCCTTTTACAAATTTACTGGCACCATCCATCGAGCCATACAATGAACTTTCTCTTTCTAAATCTTTTCTTCTTTGACTGGCTGTTTCAAGAGTTATAAGCCCTGAGTTTAATTCTCCGTCAATTGCCATCTGTTTGCCTGGCATAGCATCCAAAGCAAATCTAGCAGAAACTTCCGCAATACGTTCAGCACCTTTGGTAATCACCATAAATTGAACAATAGTTATAACTACAAACAATATAAATCCAACAGTTGGATTACCCGCTGCAACAACTTGACCGAAAGTCGTAATTACCTGACCAGCATGACCTTGTGAGAGAATCATACGAGTGGCTGCAATATTCAAAGCAAGCCTAAAAAGAGTTGAGGTCAAAATAACCGTCGGTAAAATAGCCAAATCTATTGGTCTAGCAAGGAAAAGGGACGTACCCAAAAGGACAATTGCAATTGCAATATTTGCAGAAATAAAGACATCAAGAATTATGGGCGGCAGAGGAACAATGATAATTGCTAAAACAGCAAATATCGCTAAAGCTAAGATTATGTCGCTTAAGCCCTTCATTTGGCGGTAATCCCTATCTGTTTGCCCTGTTACAAATTCGTTTCAATAAAATGTTCTTACAAATATTATTATGCCTCTTTGTCAACCTTTCAAACTAAGTTTGTATTAAGGGCTTGTGATAATAACTTCAGATGTTTTTTGAAAGCATGTTTGGGAGTTTTGTGATCCATCTCTAAAAGGGAGCAAAGTTCCTGAGAATGATCCTGAAACAATACTGAAATATGATTCTGAAATAAATTCAGGAAAGCATCGGGCAGGATTTAGATCAAGAGAATAAGAATAGATTTTCCTTAGAAAGATTCCATTTAAGACTTAATTTAAGCTAATCCAATTGACAGCAAAAACCAAAAGGCAGAAATAATTTCTCCGTCACCATTCCAATTCTCGAAAATTCCCTCGATAAATAAAGCAATTAAGCAGCCGATTATGGCTGAATTGTGTCGACGAGAAATGAGTTTGAAGATAACAGTAGTTAAGAAGCTCAACCAAAGAGTAAATCCAATTAAGCCAGAAGCTACAAGTTTCTGTAAATAAATATTGTGCGCATGATTTAAATTATCGCCATAACAATTAAATTCGATAGCTTTTCCATGCCCAATAAAAATTGAAGTTTTAAAGCTTTCCCAATTTTGCTTCCATATTTCTAATCGACAACCTAAGCCAGTTTTATCTCCAGCCGGGTTCAACATAGTAGTTAAACGATTGCGAAATTTTGGAAATAAGAAATAAGCTCCAGGTAAAGAGAATAAGCCTAAAGAGAATAGTGAAATAAAGAATTGAGTATTAAACAATTTACGATTCACAAGTATCCAGAATAAGCTTCCAGCAAATAAGCCCAACATAATTGCACGTTGTGAAATGGCAAGAATACCTATAGTGTGAAGAAAAAGAGCCATAAAAAGAATTAATTTCAAATCCAAGTTAAGAGAGTTCTTAAGGGGCTGTTTGTCTACTTTCTTTTTTGTTGAATTACTTTTAATTGCTAAGAAAAGAAAATGTAGCGTAAGAAAAAAGGAAATAAGAATGAGAGCGCCAGTTGTATAAGGTTGATGTTGAAGGCCAGATGGACCAATTCTTGAATTTTCAAATAATCCAAAAGATTGAATGAAACAAAGCAATGAAATAGCGCATCCAAAACTAATAAAAACAAATATGGCTTTTCGTTTTAATTTTGCAGATATGTTACCTATTACACTGGTAAACCAAAACCAAGGGCTAAATTCTTTGAATAAATCTTTGGCGATTATTAATATTTCTTGATTGTTTTGAGGATAAACAAGAGGGTGAATAAAATGAAAAATCAATTCCAAAAACATTTGAGCCAAAACAAAGTAATTGAGCACTTTCAATTTTGGATTGTAATAAACCCCACTCAATATCCAAGCTAAAACACCAAGTACAAAACAAATTGCATTAGGTGTGGGCTGAAGAAACAAAGATGCCGAAAAGGCGATTAAACCCCAATAGGAGGCTTGTCGAAAAAAAGACATTATATTTGAGAGCATTATTTTGCAAACTCCAAAAGGAAGTTTTTGAGATCTTCAAATATGTCATTTGAACAATCAATATAGCCTTTTTTCGTAGCTTCACCAGGAGTATAAGCAAAAGAGAAGTTGTTCTCTAAAGAAGATAGATACGACTGTAATTCAACTTCCAGAAGAATGGACTGAAGTTTTTTCTTGTTTTCATGAGTCTTTTTCTCTTTCGACTTCTGTTTTAAGCATTGAAAAAATTCCTCTGCGCAGGGGAATTTTTGTTTTTCCTTCTTGAAATATTGCAAACACAAGTCTTCTAAACTGCCAGTTTCATTTTTTGTTGGCAGTATGTATACTCCAATTCTAGGAGAACTGCTTGAGAAACTTTCTGGGTATTCAGGGAATACAGATGCCTTTAATGGTGAATTATTGCTGATGGACTCAAGAAAAACCTTCCTTGTTTCATTGAAGGCTTCAAGAGGATCATTGTCAGCATCTCTTATAAAAGCAATAGAATTATGATTATCTCTAATGCTCTTAATGTAAGAAAGTAATGATACTTTCCACTCAGTTACGCCTCCTAAAGTGATTATTCCAAGTGATTTGCGGAGTTCTAGTTTCTCAGACATCTTACTAAAGAAACGTCTGTCATCTTCTCCTTCAACAAAGAGAAGGCGATTTTTCTCGAATTCTTTCTTGAGGTCTTTTATCATCTAGTTTCAACCCCTAAGTCATTAATTGAAACATCCAGACTTTTGTAATCATATGGCTCTACTCGAAATGTATGGTCCAGCTTCTTTTCTAGTCGATACAGTCTTGATGGATCTAAGTCTTCCTTCCTTGTTTTGTTTTTTGAGTTGGTAGTAGATTTCTTCTCTAAAGAATCAACAAACTCTTTTGAAGCCTTGATGAAGGATTTTTCGCAATCTTCGGAATGAGTTGTTGCAAAGATTTGAATATTTTTTTCTTTTGCTACCTTGAATAGCCATTTCCAAAGCTTGTCTTGAGATGAGTAATGCAAGCCATTCTCTATTTCATCGATTAGGAGAATTCCGTTTTGAACAGCCTTCTCACCAGCTGCATGACAAGCAATAAAAAAAGCTCTTGCTACACCATCGCCCAAAGATCCAATTGGCATAAGCTGACCAAGTCCTAAATTGAATTTAACTATTCCACCTTCAGTAAGATCAAAAGAGTTTATAGATAAATCCAAATTTTTTATTATTTCTAGAACTTCATTCTTTTGTACATTATCAATTACTTGACTCACTAATGACTCTATTGATGAAATATTAGGGGGTTTGGAGCTTATCAGCGATCCATTGATTAGCTGCTGAAATGAATCATCTGGGGAGCCTTGAGGGGCATTTATTTTGCTTTCATATAATGATTTTGAAGTATATATTTTTTTCTTTTTACCTGGTTCTTTTATATGGAATTCTTGAGTCAATCCAGACAGCTTTTCTTGTGTTGAAGCTCCAGTCGAAGACATTCCAGAAAGAGGGTTTGAGTTAGATTCAATAATTGAATTGATAAATAAATTTTGGGTTAGTTCCTTTCCTGATATATTAAATTTAGTCTCAATTTCTATTTGTTTTTTGTAGAGAAGTTTATAAAAGAGGTATTTAAATCCATCTGAAAACAACTTTTCTACAACAATGCTTTCTGTTCCCTTTTCGATCCTTGAATTGTAAAAGCCTCTTTGGAGATTTGTAACGGTAAGCAGATCTGCATTATTTGGATTCAGGGAAATATACAAAGCCTCAAGGACGGAAGTCTTACCGCTATTATTAGCTCCAACAAATAAATTGACTTGCTTAAAATCATTAATTTTGAGGTCTTTAATTCCTCTGAAATTTTGTATATGGATTTCTTTAAACATATTTTTTATTGTCCTTTATTTTGAATATTATTTTATCTTTCGCTGGGCCTAAAACCTTCTCTTGCTGCTTCTGCTGTATTAGAAAAACATTGCTCAGGATTGGTTCTTTCATAAAAAGCTCCTGAAGGCAAATGATAGATTTTAGTTCCTTTAAAAGAATTGACATTTCCCTTGATTGGATAATCTGGAGGACATAGCCTTTTTTCAGAATTGCCTTTAACAATCATGATTTCTCCTGAATCTTCTATTAGCTCTTGAGCTGAACTTTGGGTAATAGAATCTGATTGAGCAATCAGGGAGCAGCTTATGCAAGTTAAAAACAAAATGAGAAATATTTTTTGAAGCATAGAAAAAGTCCTCAATTACTTAAATTCTCTAGAAAATTCGAAATCATTGGGCTTAAAATTTGTGTTTCTAGCAAAAAAGAATCATGGCCTGAAGAAGATTCAATTTCTCTGTATGTTACTGGCAAATTGTTGTTTTGTAATGCTTTGACAATTTCGCGTGATTGATAAGGGGGACATCGCCAATCTGAATTAAATGAAGCAATTAAAAATTTTGTTTTTGAATCAATGCCATTTGAAGCAAGAATTTGTGCTAATTTGCCTTCGCTATAATCGAAATAATCCACAGCGCGGGTTATATACAAATATGAATTGGCATCAAAACGCTGAATGAATGAACGTCCTTGATAATTCAAATAGCTTTCCACTTCAAATTCATTTTGCAATTCAAAAGTTAATTTATCCTTGCCCTTTATACGCCTTCCGAATTTTTGATGCATGGTTTGATCGCTTAAATAAGTAATATGCGCAATCATGCGAGCAATAGAAAGTCCATCGCTAGGCTGAGTTGAATGCGCAACATAATCACCATTATGCCAATTAGGATCATTCATAATTGCTCGACGGCCAACTTCGTTGAGAGCGATGTTTTGCGGCGACTGAAAAGGCGTACTGGCCAAAATCATATAAGATAAACATTGCTGCGGGAAAGTAATAGCCCATTCTAAAGACTGCATTCCACCCATAGAGCCACCGATGCAACACAAAATCTTCTCAATTCCCAAATCATTAATTAATTCCTTTTGGGCTCTCACCATATCTTTGATTGTGATGAAGGGAAAAGATAAAGCATATTGTTCACCAGTTAGCGGATTGATAGAAGCTGGGCCTGTCGAACCAGAGCATCCGCCTAATACATTTGAACAAATTACAAAATACTTATTTGTATCAATCGCTTTACCTTCGCCGACAAATTGATGCCACCAGCCAGGTTTTTTATCTTCTGGTGAGTGTTTGCCTGTTACATGAGCATCTCCAGTTAAGGCGTGACAAATCAGAATGACATTGCTTTTATCTGAATTCAGCTTGCCAAAGGTTTCAAAAGCAATTTGAATTGAAGACAATAATTCGCCGCATTCCAACTTAATGCTGGGAATTTGAATATATTGAGTTTCAACAATTATTTCGTTTGCTTTTTCATCAGTGCTCATAGAGACGTAATTATAATTTCTTTTCTTTTAAGATCATGGCTTTCTTGAATTATTGACAATCAAGTGATTTTATATTCAAAGTCTTGCTTTAGAGGAGTTTGCTAGTCAGCCATTGAGAGAAAGTAAGTCAATTAGTTTAACAATTTAGACTGTCGATCAAGCTCTTAAAGTGGATTCATTTTGTATTCTTGAGCCAAATTTAAAACGGTTGAGAAAAAATTGAATTGCAAAATCTCTTTGGAAAACCAGTTGATTTTTATTAGGCTTTTTTGAGACTTTTTATTTAGGCCTTTATGAGTTAATGATTTCGACTTAGATTTAAATCTGCTTTGTTCTTTTCAGATTTCAGTTACACGATAAAATTTCTCAATTGAAGTTTTAATTGAATTAGTTTTCTAAAATATGTTTGACAATTTAACCGATCGATTACAAGCTGTTCTCCAAAAAGTACGCGGAGAAGATAGATTAACGGCTGACAATGTTGAGTCCGCCTTGGTTGAAGTTCGTAAAGCGCTTATAGAAGCTGATGTGAGCTTGAAAGTTGTCAAATTGTTTCTTGATCGAGTTCGTAAGGCCGCTGTTGGAGAAAGAGTTGTTCAAGGCCTTACTCCATCTCAAAAATTCATTCAAATTGTTCATGATGAATTGGTTTTCTTCCTGGGAGGCGAAATTAATCCTCTTAATCTTAAAGACAAACCAAGCCTTATTATGTTACTTGGCTTGCAAGGCTCAGGTAAAACTACCACTGCCGCCAAGCTAGCCCTCAAGCTCAAAAAAGAAAACAAAAAAGTTTTATTAGTTGCACTCGATCTCCAAAGACCTGCTGCAATTGAACAACTTAGTATTTTGGCCGAACAAATTGGTGTAGAAATTTACAAAGATCTTGAATCCAAAGACGCTCTCAAAGTTGGAGATGATGGATGGCGTAAAGCAAGAGAAGAGAATTTTGATATTGTCATTTTTGACACCGCCGGTAGATTGCAAATTGACAATGAGTTAATGGCAGAACTTCTTCTCTTGGATAGAAAATATAGGCCTGTAGAAAAACTATTAGTTATAGATTCATTGATTGGGCAAGAAGCTGTCAATGTAGCTGAAGCTTTCAATACTCAAATCGGCATTACTGGCTCAATCCTCACCAAGCTGGATGGTGATTCTCGTGGAGGAGCAGCTTTATCACTCGTGGAGGGAACTGGCACCAAAGT
>DUDU01000113.1 GCA_005110395.1 Candidatus Melainabacteria bacterium
AAAGAAGGGGAATAGGAGGCTGAGGAAAGCATTTTACATGCCAGCAATATCCGCGATGCAGCACAATGAATTTGTGAGGGAATTAGTAGAAAGGCTGAGAGAGAAGGGGAAGAAAGGGAAAGAGTTGATTTGTGCAGCGATGAGAAAGCTGATTCACATAATATATGGAGTATTGAAATCAGGAAAACCATTTGACCCAAATTATCAAAATCTTTCATTGTCCACTTGACATTTAAGACGGTATCTCTCAGGGGGTAACTCAGCATTTAGGTAGCCATTCTAAGTCTTGCTTCTGGAGAAGGTTTTAGAATTGTTCAAATCTAGAAATGGATTTCCCAGTTAAGTAGCCTAGCTCATCATGCTATCTCATTGGGCGAGTGATAAACTTATTATTCATTTTTATTTAGGTGAAACTTAGACAATATTTTTAGAGAAAGAATTTCAATGTCATCCAAAAAAATACTTATTCTTTCAGGCGATGGAATTGGTCCTGAAATCACAATAGAAGCTCTCAAAGTACTTAAACTTATTGAGAAGAAATCTGGAAATAAATTTGAATTGATTGAAGGTTTAATGGGTGGTATTGCAATTGATAAAACTGGGGATCCACTCCCAGATTCTACTATCAAACAACTCAAAGAAGTGGATGCTGTTTTGCTTTCAGCGATTGGTGGGCCAAAATGGGAAAATCTACCTCAAGCACAAAAACCAGAACGCGGCCTTCTTCGTCTCAGAAAAGAATTAGATGCATTTGCTAATTTGCGTCCTGCAAAAGTATTTTCTTGTTTGGCAGACTCATCGACTCTCAAAAGAGAAGTAATTGAAGGTGTTGATTTATTAGTTGTTAGAGAATTGACCAGTGGAATTTATTTCGGTACGCCAAGAGGTTTTGATTCTCAGGCAAAAGAAAAAACCTGTTTTAATACCGCGCTTTATACTGAATCTGAAGTGAGAAGAATTATCAAGTGTGCATGTGAACAAGCCATGATTCGCTCTAAGAGATTGTGCTCAGTAGACAAAGCAAATGTCCTCGAAGTTTCTCAATTCTGGAGAGATATTGCAATTTCAGTTGCTACAAATGATTTCCCAGAAATTGAGCTTTCACATTTATATGTTGACAATGCGGCCATGCAGCTAATTCGTAATCCAAAGCAGTTTGATGTATTGGTTTCTTCCAATCTTTTTGGTGATATTCTCTCAGATGAAGCTTCTATGCTGACAGGCAGTATTGGTCTTCTTCCAAGTGCAAGTCTTGGTGATGGAAGTAAGCCTGGTTTGTATGAGCCAGTTCATGGAAGTGCGCCAGATATTGCTGGACAGAATAAAGCAAATCCAATCGCGATGATTTTATCTTTGGCTATGATGCTTGAAATAAGCTTTCAAATGAAGTCTGAAGCAAAACTGATTGAGAAGTCAATAGAGCAAGTCCTAGAACAGGGTTATAGAACAGGCGATATAGCTAAGCCAGGCGAAAAGATTCTGACAACTACTGAAATGGGTGATGTTATTTGCAAAACACTTGAATAGTTAAGTTGATTTGGAAAGCCTCATCAGCTCACAACTCTGGATTGAAATTTAGTACCACTTTCAATGTTGAATAAGTTTGTTCAATTAACAAATTACTCATTTTTAGCTGTCTCTTGAATTTTCCTAGTGAATAAGTTCATTAAGATGGTTGTGTGCAATGATTGATTATAAAGTCTTGTCGAAACTGATCCGACAAAGTAGACAAATTAAAAGACCAAGTCAATTCATAATGTCAACCGTACAAAAACTACAAGCATTAGCGACAGAAAAAAACACTCCATGTGTTTCTATTTTGCTAAACACGCACAGAACCCATCCTGACAATGTTCAAGATGTGATTTTGTTGAAAAATCTTTTAAAAGAAGCTGAAGAAAGAGTTTTAAACGAATTTGGTAAAAAGCCTGTTTCGCTCCTCTTAGAGAAACTTTCAGCTATTGAAAGCGAAATAGACGTTAAATACAATTTAGAGAGTTTACATATTTTTCTGTCTAACGATACAAAAGAAATAATAAGATCTTCTTGGCCTACAAAAGAAAATGGGGTTCATATATCCGATACTTTTGACATCAGTTCTCTGATAAAGTCATTAAACAGAAGTGAAGAGTATTTCATCCTACAGCTTTCACTAGGCGGAGTAAAGCTTTACAATGCAATAAATGATGGAATTATTAATGAAATCACAAATGATGACTTTCCATTTCCTGAAAATCAACATTATGTAGCTGATAATGAAAGGCGCAGCGAAAGCAAAATAGTAGACAATATGGTTCGTGAGTATTTTAACGAAGTTGATAAGGCGCTTGTAAAAATATACAAAGAGACAGGTTTACACTGTGTAGTAATATGCACCGAAGACAATTACAGCCGCTTGATGCACGTTGCAGATAAAGCAACAATTTATCTTGGCTATGCAAATATAGATAACAATAAAACTGATACACATCACTTAGCAAAACAAGGCTGGGAAATAGTTAAAGCTTTGCAACATAAACGTCGTGTTGAAGCCATTAGTGAAATAAAAGAAGCTGTGGGTCAGGGTAATGTTCTGACAGACTTGCAGGAAATTTATCAAGCGTCAATTGATGGGCGTGGTGATTTGTTAATAGTGCATCAAGACTTTGCTCAATCTGTGCTTATGACAGGCGACAGAACTTTTGAATTGGCAACTGACACGGCTAAACCAAATGTTATAGATGACATTACGAGCACTATTGCTTGGGGAGTATTATCAAAAAATGGGAGAGTCTTTTTTACTATGCAAGACGAAATCAAAGACCTAGGGGAAATTGTTTTAAAAACAAGATACTAAACTACTGGTTTTCTCAGCTCCTCCTATCAACAAGACGGGGGAGGTAATCGCATGCAGTTGGTCACGGATCGAAAATACACTCATACCTTGAAAGAAGGTTAGGTAGAGTAACGATTCCGCAATGAGTATTGGCTCCGTTAGTAATTGTGAACGAAATCTTTCCTAGTAAAAAATTTCATGATTTCACTCAATCCAAGAGCTAGAAAAACTTCAAGATTCCCAAGGTAACTCGAATAGTTATGCTTAGACTTGACCACTGCCAAGTGCCTTGTATAAAGAGATTTGATTAATTAATAAACTTGCTTGATTTTCATTTAAAGACTTTTGCAAATTAATAAACTTTTTCTTATGCATAATTAAATCTTGATATGGAATTAAACCTTGGTCATATTTAGCTTGAAAAAGCTTTAAATTATCAAGTTGCAAGTTTAATTGTTTGTTCAAAACTTCATTATTTTTTAGGCTCTCTTTGTATGAGGCTAAAACATTTTCCACTTCCTTAAAAGATTGAAGAATAGTTTTTTGATAATAATGAAGGGCTTCTTCTTTTTGAGCTTTAGCAATATTTAGGTCTGCTCTTCTTTGGCCAGCACTAAAAATTGTTTGAACAGTACTTGCCGTTAAAGCTACTAAAAGACTTTCTGGACTAACTAGGTTACCTAAGTTAATAGAAGAAAAACCAGCTTGCATAGCAAGATTAAAGCTAGGGAAATATGCTCGCCTAGCTGCTGAAACATTTATTCCAGCCGACTTTAAATCATATTCGGCCGCAACAATATCTGGCCTCCGGAAAAGCAGTTCAGAAGCCAAACCAGTTGATAAAACCTCAGGGGTTTTGAGTTCAGCTAATTTTAAGTGTTTTATTTCATTTACTTCTGCGGGAGCTTCGCCCATTAAAAAAGCAAGATTATTGTAAAAAAATTCTTTAGTATTTTTTAGAGAATTGAGTTGTTCTTGATTTTGCTCTAAAAGTTTTTTAGCCTCATTAACTTCATCTTGGGCAATTAACCCAGCCGAATATAAAACTTCGTAAAGTTTAATATTATCTTCATCTAGTTCAGTTATTTGCTTTAAATGATTTATTTGTTCTTCAGTACTTATTAAATTAAAGTAACTTGAGGCTACTTCTGCAATTAAAGTATTGAATACGCTTCGAGCCTGCCACTCTGCACTTTGAGTCAGACTTTGTTTGGATTTTGTATTAAGTCTCTTTTTGAAAAACGGATCGAGTTCATAGTTTACAGAAAGAGGAGTATTGTAAATATTTACAGTTTGTCCAGGTGCAAAGATTCTCGGGCCTCCTCCTTGAAGCTCGCTAATAGGGAAACTTGTAAGATTTTCTGAATTTCTTTGTCTAGTAAAATCGCCTCCAATTTCAACAACTGGAAATTCCTGAGCTAGTGAACGTCTGGCCTTGTATTTGGCTTGATCAATCCTTGTTTTTGCAATTAAATAGTCAGTATTATTTGTAATAGCTTTTTCAATGTACTCATTTAGATAAGGATCATTGAATTGCTTCCACCAGTCTTGTGTTGGAAAACTCGAAATGGTTTGAAAAGTATTTTCATTTTTGAGCTGATTCCATTCAAAAGAGTAATTTTTCTTTGATTTAGTTTGTTGATAATTACTTGGATTTAAATCTTTAGAATAGCTTGGAAAGGAAGAAGCCATTAATATGAAAAATATAAAACAAGCTGTATTTTTGTTCATTAGCTTTTGCCTTCCTCATTATTTAAATAAACTTCTACCTGTTGTCCAATATATACAGGAAACTCTGGGGGCGAGAATTCATAAATTACCTGTAATACCCGAGTATCAGTTCTTTCACTAGAACTGCCACTTAAGTTTTTTTTAGGAGTCATATAAGGTTCAATTCGAACAAAGCTCAAAGGAAATTTCAGCTTGGAATGCCCCTTTATAAAAGCATATGCCTGCATATTGGGTTCTACTCTACTTGCATTAATTTCATCAATATCTACTCTTGCTTGTAATTTGTAGTTTTTGCCAACTATTACTGAAGCTTCCATGTCAGAGGGAGAAACATATTCACCAGGATTTACATTTACTTTCAACACAATAGAATCAATTGGTGTTCGAATATAGGCCTGATTTATATTGGTTTGAATTTCATTCTTTCTATTGAAGGCCGCTTGGTAATTAAACTTTGCCTGCTTAATATCAAACTGCCAGTTTCCCGCTTCTGCTTTATTTAAGTCAGCCTGAGCTTTTTCTAAATCAGCTTTAGCTTGAGCAAGTTCAAACTTTTTACTAGTTAAATCATTTTTACTCACAGCTCTTGAATCAGAAACACTTTCTAAACGAAAAACATATTGGGACAAGTCTGAATATGTTGCTTGGCGCTCTTTTACAATAGCTTCTAGAGGTGGTATATCTTCTGGGCGTGTACCATATTTTAATTTTGCAAGATTAACCGCTGAAGAATTTACATTTGCCGACTGAGAATTTAATTCTGCTACTAAGCTATCAGTATCTAGCCTGTAGAGAACGGTTCCCGCCTTTACTTGGTCACCTTCTTTAACAAAAACTTCTTTAACAATACCTCCATAAAAAGGTGCAATCTCTATATTTTTATCTTTTGCTTCAATAATTCCTAGACCGCTAATAACCTCTTTATAGGGCTTTTTTACAGGCTCTCTGGGTGGTATTAACTCAGCTGAACGAAACTGAGTTGTAAACAAATAAACTATACAAATACCAATGCCAATTAAAGCAAAATATACTGATTTAGGTAATTGCAAATTTTTGAATTTAGTTATTAATGACATTTTTAATTCTCCCATCTTCCATTTCAACAAACATATCGGCGTATTCATAAATTCGGTTGTCATGAGTCACAACCAGTACACATCTCTCAGTATTCATAGATATATCTTTCAAAAGTTTCATTACAGAATGCCCAGTACTTCCATCTAAGGAAGCAGTTGGTTCATCACAAATGAGTATTTTAGGATTATTTACTAAAGCTCTTGCAATAGCTACTCTTTGTTGTTGCCCTCCAGATAAGTCTTTTGGGAAAGCTTCTGTTTTGCTTTTGAGTCCAACTTTTTCAAGTAAAACATTTGCCATATTTATTGCATAATCAAAGTCTTGGCCTTGAATGAGCAAAGGAACCGCCACATTTTCAGCGACAGTTAAAGTGGGTACCAAATTAAATTGTTGAAATATAAATCCAAGATTTTGCTGACGAAATAGAGCTTTTTCTTCATTTGATAAAGAATTTTGATTGATGTCAAGAATATTAATTTCTCCATTGTCTGGAGTTAAAATACCCGCCACAATACTTATAAGCGTTGTTTTACCACAACCAGAGGGCCCTGTTACAAAAGTCATTTTTTCAGCATGCAAACTTAAATCAATATCAAATAAAACCTGAGTCAAGGCATCCTTACTACCAAAAGACTTATTTATATTTTTTAAAGAAATTACTGTTTTCATATTTAACCTCCTCTGAAAACAATAGCTGGTTCAATCTTTAATACTTTTTGAATACTAATTAAACTTGCAAGCAAACAAAATGAATAAACAATAAAAAAAGTAAGCAGTATTAATTGATAAGGCGTATAAAAACCCAAATCTCCATTTTCTGGTATAAAAAATCCCATAATCGATAAAATGCCAATCCCAATACCAAAGCCTATAAAAGCCACCACTGAGCTTTGCAGAATAACCATTTTAATTAGTTCACTATTACTAATACCAATTGCTTTAAAGGTTCCAAATTGTTTTATGTTTTCAAAAACAAAACTATATAAAGTTTGCCCAGCAGTAGCTGCACCAATAATGACTCCCAGGAAAATAGTAATTCCAAAATTTATTGGTATCCCAGTATTTTTAGCCCAGTAACCCATATTTTCCCAGAAAAATTCTATTTTAGAATATGCCTTCAAACCAGTTTGTTCTTTAATACGCTGCTTTAAGTCTTTAATAGTTACACCCGTTTGTGGCTTAACTAAAATAAATGACAAATGCTTTTGTGATGGTGGAGATATACTAATTGCCCTGTCATAG
Organism: Candidatus Melainabacteria bacterium; assembly: GCA_005110395.1. Taxonomy (GTDB): domain Bacteria; phylum Cyanobacteriota; class Vampirovibrionia; order Caenarcaniphilales; family Caenarcanaceae; genus LMEP-10873. The sequence goes on from DUDU01000113.1 coordinate 6,866, forward strand.
ACAGTATAAACCGATGAATAAGGTACAAAGCTTTTTGAGGAATTGACCTTTCCCGCTACTTTTAAACGGTGATCATTTACTTCAAAATAGTCGCCAATTTTTAGCTTAGAAATAAAATCACTACGTGAAGACGAAATAAAAACAGTGTCAGATTGGTCTATATTATAAAACTGTGTATCTTCTACTAATTTATCTGGAATACCAATAAGGCTCTCATCATCCAAACCAATTAAACTGATAAAAGTATTATCACCTTTATCAGATTTAGCAGTAAGCGTATTCATTAAAAGGGGTACTGCCCATTCTACACCAGACAAACTTCTCACTTCGTATAATTTACTTGATTGAAAAGGAATACTGTTATCAATTGCACTAACCTTCGGATCCATTACCCAGAGAGGAGCATTAATCTCCAAAATATTTGTACCGGTTCTCAACATAAGCCCGCAAAAAATAGAACCCTGTTGAGTAATTAAAACTACTGCAAAAGTAATTCCAATTACTAAAGTTAAAAACTTTACATTGTCTCGGAAAAGCATCTTTAGAGCAATTAAATCCATAAACTATTACTTCTTTCTCCTTATTCCATTGCTGATTAAATCCAAGATACCTTCAGCTTGTTCTTTTACTTCTTCTCGGGTAATGCGTTCTGAATCCCTGTCGTTATAGGCTTTACATGCATAAGGAGGAAATAGTGCATCAAGAGATATACATATAAGAGCAGCGGTTTTAGGAATATCTAAATTGGGCTCTAATTCTTTATTTTTTGCAGCTTTTTCTAAAATTGAAACGAATAACTGATCCATCTTATCCAGAAGGCCTTTCATTTCGTTTCTTACTTTAAAGCTAGAGTGAATTAGCCCTTCTGGAGTGTGATGTCTTGAACAAGCTAAATCAAAAGTATGAACAATATGATTTACCATACTTTGTTTGAAAAGCTCTAAATAATTTTGAGTTTTGGAATTTCTAAGTAATCTTTCAAGCTCATTAATTTCCTCAGTCATAAAAGAATCGATGATTGCCATCAGTATCTCGTGTTTACTCCCAAATTCAAGATATATACTCCCCTTACCAATATCAGCTTCTTTAGCAATATCTTCAATCGTAGTTTTTTCAATTCCATACTGAGCAAATAAACGATTGGCCGATTTCATAATTAATTGCTTACGATTTTCTTTTTTTGATAAAACCATATTTTTGACCGAAATCTTAAATTAGTCACATGTGTAAATTATTGACTAGTTTTCTAAATCAGTCAAGAGTTTATTTGCTCTAATAGTTAAAAATAAACCTGTTGAAAGTTGAAATAATTGATAGTTGGAGTGATTTGAGAGAAAATTGATGTACCAATTAAAAAGTACATAAAAACTCAAGCCTTTTGAAGTCAATCATCATTCTTTGGCATGAAATTAGCATTGCAGTTAGTGCAACCTAAGCATTTTATTCAAAGCAATATCAAAAAATCTTTTTTAGTATTGCTTTCATATTTCATATCTCCGTCTGGATTTTTATGCAATTACCTCAATTTATGATTTGCCTTGTGACTATACTTAATTTCTAGATTCTTCTAGGCTGAGTAAAATATTAAAAGCTATTTTGAATAAAATGGGAATAAATAAATCAACTTCCTGAATATTTTCATATTATTGTTTATTTACAATGCTCTCAAAAAAATATTTGCTATTGACTATCGATCATTAGCCTTATTTAGGGTACTTATTGCTTGTCTCATTTTGTTGAGTATTTTCTCTGAGCAGTTAATAGACCTCAAAGCTTTTTACGCTGATCAAGGAATAATTCCTAGACATATTCAGACGCTCTTATTTCAAAACTCATATCCCTGGCAAATATCTTTTCATCTTGCAAATGGAAGCTATTTCTTTCAACTAATACTAGTAATTATTCAAGCTATTTTTGCTTTTAGTCTTCTTATCGGATACAAAACCAAACTATCAACTTTTGTATCTTGGTTATTTGTTTTATCTCTTCTAGGAAGGAATATGATGATATTCAATGGAGGAGATTTTCTACTTAGGCTTTTATTGTTTTGGGCAATATTCAATCCTTTGGGTGCTAAGTGGTCAGTTGATGCTTGGATTGCAAAACAAAATTCAGCAGAGATTACAAAAAATACTCTCTCAAAGGATTCCACTTTCTTCTCAGCAGGATCTGCAGCTATATTGATTCAAATGTTTTGTTTGTATTTCTTTGCAGCTTTAGCAAAATCCCAAGAGAGTGATTGGATTTCTGGACAGGCTGTTTATTTTTCTTTGCATATTGACTATCTGACTACTCCATTTGGAACTTGGATATCTCAATATACTCCTGTAACTGAATTCTTTACTTATTCATCTCTATACTTAGAATTAATTGGGCCAATACTTTTATTTAGTCCAATTTGTACTAGGTTTCTTAGATTTGTTTGCATATTGTCATTTCTTGGTTTACAGCTAGGTTTCTATTTGTGTATGGCTCCAGCTTTAGGAATTTTCCCTTTTGTCGCATCAATTGGAATCCTTTTATTTTTGCCTAGTAGTTTTTGGGAATTTTTCAATGTTGCTACAAAAAAATACAAAGAAAGTAAATTTCATTTCTCACAATTTCACACATTATTAGCAAAGCTCAAGAGTAATTTTTTGGTAAAAGAAATTCTTGATAAATTAGCAAAAAGTAGTGAGCCAGAAAATGTACTCAAAAGTGTATTAAAAACTAAGTATTTAATAATCACTAATCTTGCTGTAGGGTTTTTAGTTTTTTATTGTTTAATGGTTAATTTGGCATTCATGTATCCAAAAACATTTTCAATTCCCCCACAGATAGCACCGATAGGAGGCATATTGCAAATAGATCAAGCGTGGAATATGTTTGCTAAGCCAAGTGGTTTTTATACCTATTGGAACGTATTTTTAGCGAAACAAAATAATGGTAATGAAAGAGATTTATTTCAAAAAACCGAAACAATTAATTGGAATAAACCTGAAAACTTATCGGGGTATTTTCGAAATGGAAAATGGTTAAATCTTTATACTGGTTTTAATACTTCTTATCAGGCTTATGCTCCTTATCTTGCAGCTTATTTATGTTCAGATTGGAATGAAAAACACAAATCAATTGAAGAAAAATTAAATGAAATTGAAATATATGTGATGACCCAAGCACCTCCAAAATACAATTCTCCCGCCCCATCGAATAGAGAAACAAGTAAAACTTTGATCCTTAAACATAAATGTAATTGACTAAACAAAAAACAATGTGACGCCGATAGGACGGTTTGGGTCGAATAAACAAACAGCTGGATATTAAGTGATACTCTATGAATGAAAATTTTCCAGAAGTAAAAGATTTTTTTCTACACTTATACTGGAAAGGAATATTAACTATGAGGGTCAGTAGTCTCCGAATATGGATGAGTGTTCTTCTACTGGTAGCATGCTCTGGCTGCAACATGGGTTATGTGCACAAGGGTGAAAAATGGTACTACCGAGGTTTTAACGAGAGTTGGGGAATATACTACAGAGAGCTTAGAGGAGCCGACTCCCCCACTTTCGTTATTAGGAAGGATGGGCTCGGTAGCGATAAGAATGGAATATGGTCCGAGGAAAAGCATATAGACGCTGATGTGTCTACCTTTAAGCATATAGGTGGACCCTTCTTTCGAGACAAGAATAATGTCTTCTACATCAAAGGGGGCATATCAGCACTAATTAAAAAAGCAGATCCCACCTCATTTAAGTTCGTTGATGGCGAATATGGAAAAGATATCAACACTGCTTATTTTCAATACAACTCTATTTCCTACTCAGATGTCCCCACCCTCACATCGACTAACGATTATCATGTGACTGAAAAAAATGCTGAGATGAATCGTCAAATTAAATTTAGAAAAATTAAAAGAACTTCTAAAAGCCTGGACGAGACCCCTTTGATTATTGCTGAGCTTAGGTGGAATTATTGTAGAAAAAATCACAAATCGGAGTCAGAAGTTAAGGATTGTGCAGGGCTAATGGCAAGAAAAGATTTTGCTTGTTTGAAGAAGCCATCTTTGAGTGAGTCCAATAATTGTATTAAGGAAATTTATGGCACAAGTTCACAGAGATAATCACCAGAAAATATCTCGAATGATTAAAGATTAAAGACTTTTCTCGCATCAGTAACTTCACCTTTGATAGCAGCAGCGGCAACCATAAGTGGGCTCATCAGTAATGTTCTGCCAGTAGGACTTCCTTGACGGCCTTTAAAATTACGATTACTGCTTGATGCGCATATTTCATCACCTTTGAGCTTATCAGGGTTCATAGCCAAGCACATTGAGCATCCAGCTTCTCTCCATTCAAAGCCCGCTTCTTCAAAAACTTTATGCAAACCTCTTTTTTCAGCTTCAACCTTTACGCTCATTGAACCAGGCACCACTAAAGCTCTCACACCTGGAGCAACTTTAAAACCTTTGACATATTTAGCCACTTCCTCAAAATCACTGATACGTCCATTGGTGCAACTTCCAATAAAGGCAACATTGATTTTTGTACCTTGAATTGGCTGGCTTGATATAAGCTTCATATATTCGAGCGCTTCAATCAGTGTTTCTTTTTCACTTTCTTCTACTTGCTCAAGTGTCGGAATATTTTCATCAATTCCTATTGCCTGCCCAGGATTAATTCCCCATGTCACAGTCGGAGCAATATCTTCAGCTTTGATATTTACAATGTCATCATATTCGGCATCTTTATCTGAAGCGATAGACTTCCAATAAGAAATGGCTTTTTCCCAATCAGCTCCTTTGGGTGCATATTCGCGACCTTCGAGATAATCAAAAGTGATTTGGTCTGGATTTACATAACCAACGCGCGCACCGCCCTCAATCGACATATTGCAAAGTGTCATGCGTTCTTCCATTGACAAAGCTTCAATTGTTGAGCCGCCATATTCGTAGGCATAACCAATCCCGCCTTTAACCCCCAGAATACGAATAATATGCAATGTTATATCTTTGGCATAAACTCCTGGTTTGAGCTTACCATTCACATTTATTCTGCGAACTTTTAGCTTATTCATAGCTATCGTTTGCGTGGCAAGTATGTCCCTAACCTGACTAGTTCCGATTCCAAAGGCAATAGCTCCAAAAGCTCCATGCGTAGAAGTGTGCGAATCACCACAGGCAATAGTCATACCTGGTTGAGTGAGTCCCATTTCAGGCCCAATGATATGAACGATTCCTTGCTGTCCAGTTTCAACGCCAAAATATTTGATGCCATATTGCTCACAATTATCTTTGATGGCAACAATCATTTCTTCGGCAAGAAAATCTTTGAACGGTCTTTGACGTGTGTCGGTTGGAATAATATGGTCAACTGTTGCAAAAGTGCGCTCTGGATGAATAACTTTGAGGTCAAGCGAGCGAATCATTCCAAAAGCTTGTGGGCTGGTTACTTCATGGATAAGGTGAAGACCGATAAATAGTTGTGTTTGGCCTGATGCAAGTGTTTTAACTGAATGCAAATTCCAAACTTTATTAAATAAATTCTGTCCCATGAATAATTTTGTTATCTAGATATTATGTTTCAAAAGATTATAACTCTCATTTGCACGCTAGAAATTAGTTCCTAAGGCAATCCTGAAAAGAGTGTAGGACTGGAAGACAGATCCCAAGATAAACATTATATGGCAGATATTTTTCAAGATTCTATACTTGTTTCAAGGTCGACATCCTACCACCTAAAGATGATACAAGCATAGGATGCTAGATCCTGTTTATGAAATCCTTGGCTATCTAGTGCATTGATTCATGGTTCTTTACTTGAAAATATATTCATGTTTTGAATCTTTAATTTGTTTACAAGTTAAAATTTCAGCACCAAGCTCTCTAGAGCGAAATCATAAAGCTAATCAAAAATTAATTAAAAAAATTTGACAATGGATTATTTAATAGAAATTGGAACTGAAGAGTTACCAGCAGGCACAACAGGTGAAATTGCAAATAACTTTCAAACTTTATTTGTAAATAAATTATCTGAATTTGGTTTGCTGACTCAATCAACCAAACAAGACTCAATAAATATTCAGCTTTTCTCAACGCCAAGAAGAATTGCTTTGTTGGTGAGTGGATTACCAGCTCAAACCGAAGCAAAAGAAGAACTGGTTAAAGGCCCAGCTCCAACTGCTCCAGCACAAGCTATTGAAGGGTTTGCCAAGAAAAATCAAATCGCAAAGGAAGAGTTGGAAGTAATTGAAGGGCGGCTTTGTTTCAAGAAAAGAATACAACCAATTAAGATTCAAACGGTTTTGCAGCAAAGCTTAGAATATGCAACATCTTCACTCAGCGGTGAAAAATGGATGACTTGGGCTGATGGAGAATTTAATTTTTCTCGCCCTGTCCGCTGGTTGGTTTCACTTTTAGATTCTGAGATTTTCCCAATTAAGCTTTTTGGCCTAACTGCTGATAGAAAAACCAGAGTTAATCGTCTATTGGAAGCTGAAAGTCAAAACAATGTGAAGTTTGTTGAAATTGATTCGGCGCAAAATTATGTTCAAATCTTGAGAAGTGATAAATGCTTGGTTGAACCTCTCAGAGAAGAAAGAAAAAAACGGATTTTGCAACAAATTGATGAAATAAAGAAAGAAGAAAAATTCAATGTTGGAGTCAAAGATGAATTAGTTGAAGAAGTAATTGATTTACTAGAGTGGCCAACGGCTTTGGTTGGTGAATTTGAAAAAGGTTTTTTGAAATTACCAGCTTTTTTAATAAAAACAGTTTTATCTCACCACCAAAGATATTTTTATTGTTTCAAACAAGATTTAGATGATGGTTCTTATACTCTCCTTTATGATGGAGAAAACTTTCAGCTTCTAAATCAATTCATCTTCATTGCTCAATGTAAAGCAGAAGCACAAGAAACTGTAATAAAAGGAAATGAAAGAGTTCTCAGAGCCAGGCTTAAAGATGCGGAGTTCTTTGTTCAGGAAGATTTGAAGGTTCCTTTAATGGAGCGTAAGGAAAAACTCAAGAAAATGACTTTCCAAAAAGAGCTTGGAGAAGGCAGGTCAACGATGTTTGACAAAGTAGAGCGGTTAATTAAGATTGCTGATGAATCCTATTCTTCTATGAATATCCGAGAAGATTGTCTATCAATCTTTAAAAATACCTGTGAATTGAGTAAGTGTGATTTAGCTTCAAATCTTGTATTCGAATTTCCAGAACTACAAGGTTTAGCAGGTGGTTATATACATTCTGTACAAGAATATAAAAGGAATTGGGGTGATAGCAAAGAAGGAGATCCCGAATCGTATACATTAGGAATTCCTTTCTCTCTTGCTAAGCAATATTCCAACTATGAAGACAATATGGCAGAAGGTCAATTTGGGTTTGGTGTTGCTTTCGCAATTATAGATAGAGTTGATAATCTGGTTGCACTTTTTTCGATTGGGAAATTTCCAACGGGCTCATCAGATCCATTTGCATTAAGAAGACAAGCCATGGATATTTTTAGGATGCTCCTTAATGAAAGTTTATGGCCCACCAATATTCATATTTGGAGCTTATTTCATGCTGGTTATAAAGCTTTAAATTTAACCAATGAGGGCTTTGAAGCATTTTTTACTACTTCGGAAAAAGGAGTTTGCTTAGCAGAGTTTTTAAGACAGAGATTGATTTTTGTTCTTTCAGAAAAGTTTCCCAAGGAATTAGTTGAAGCATGCATTGTTGATATAAATATTTTCAGATCAGTAAAGATTCAATCAGTCAATAAACTAATTCTTGCGTTAAATGAAAAGATTGAGAATAAAAATCTTTATGCAACGTTTGCCTCGATTCGTCGAGTGTATCGAATACTAAAAAACTTTCAACTTAAAAGAAGTCTTCCAATAAAATCATACTTATTTGTTGGTTGTGAATTCAAATTGTCAGAAGCAGTTGAGAGATGGTGGCAAATTGTTTCCAATAAAGAAGTTGACTTTTCTCAATGTTTGCAAAGCTTAACTGAATTACAAAAGCCAATTGATGAATTCTTTGAGGGAGTAATGGTGGAAGATCCAAATCCTGAAATTGCGCATAATCGCAAAGCACTACTCTATTCGCTGAAGCAAAAACTAGATGATGTTTTCTTCGCTCCTGACTGGGACAAGCTAGTTCAGTATATGGAAGAAAAGACAAAGTCTTAACCTCCTCATGTCAGAAATGTTTTAAGATTAAAAGACTTGTTTTGAACATCGCTCTGAAATATTACTCTTAGCGAATTTGTTCGTTATTTTTGTTATTTTTTTAGCTTTGCAATCTCATGAAGCCCATTCAATCATCAAATAATCAAAAAGCCATATTCATTAGAAAAATTGCAGTATTTGCTTTTCTTATTCTTTGTGTAGTTAGTTTATTGCCAGCCAAGGCATATCTGGATATTAGCAACGATGAAATCACTGTAAGCGTCAGCAATATTCCCGTGAATACACCGAATATTTTTGTGCCAATTAATGTGAGTTCTAAAAATCTTGAAATTCAAAAAGTTGAACTGAAAGAAGTTTTTGTCAAAGGCTATGTGGCTTCAATTGAGAAAGACGAAAGAGGTAATTTTTTGGGAATCAGCTTTACATCGCTCAAGGGTAAAAGCTTGCCAGAACAAGTTGATATATTAGTCAAGGTTAGACCAGTCAAAGAAGTAAATCTAATCAGACCTGGATTTGAAAATAAGAAACAAGCATCCAAAGGATTTTATGAACAAGTAACCATTAATTGGGTAAATCCTTGGGTTTTCACAAAAGTAGCTAAGCAAATTCCCTTTACTAATGCTGGATTTGACAGTATAAGTTTGGCAACTGCAATTGATGATGACCTCACAAAAAAAGATTTTAAAAAGCGAAAAAAAGAACAAGAAAACAAAGATGGTACTTTTCACATCAAATCTTTTGGGCAAACATTAGTTCGTGAAGAAAGAGGCAAAGGAAAAAACGTTTCAGATGAGGATAAAACCAAAACTCCTTATTTACGTGAAATGAGCTTTTTTGCTTTTCTCCCAATTACTGAAACACTTCAAAAAATTTATATCCCTATACTAATTAAAGATCCTGAGTCAGTAAAGATTTCAGTGCTTGATGCTGAATTTCAAAGAGGTGCTGTGCTGAGATTGCTTAATAATGATTTGTTGGAATTCAGTCCAATCGCAGTTAATCAAGATCTTCCTCAAGGAGTGAAGTTAACGGGAAAAATGCAAGTCAGGCAAAATGATCAAAGCTTGGTAAATGATATTGCAATTGGTCCCGTACTCTCTGAGCCATCCAGACCAGTCTCAAAAGTACAAGTTAATATTACGCCTTACAATGTAGTAATTCAAACTAAATCTAGTATTTTCTAAAATCAGACATATTTATTGCTATGGAAATCAACAAATCAAATTCAGAAGATATAAACTCAGAATTGCAAAAATATGAAATGAAAATCTGCTTTGGAGCCGATGAGAAAAACAAACAAGCTTTTTATGACGCTTTAGCGCAAGTCTGTGAAGCCTGGAACAGACACAAAAGAATACTTAATCCAGCCGTGATTATTGAGCTAATTAAATAATCACCAGTTGAAGAAAAGTTATAAAACATTTCAAAGTAAATCTAAGCTAGCCCGTAAAAGCTTTTATTATCAGGAATGCTAAGAGTTTTTAAAATTTAAATAATTACCTGGTTCAAGACAATTTAACGAATCCAACCTTTCAGAACCATAAATAAACTGATTGAACCAATAATGATTCTGTAGATTATGAATGGCAAGAGAGATGTATTTTGTAAAATCTTCAAAAAGAAACCAATTACAAAATATCCAGTAATTGCCGCAGCTAGGCATCCAATCAAGCAAGTCCCAATACCGACTTCCAATTGGGCTGAATGTTTCATAACTTTCAAAATCTCAAGCAAACCAGCACCTAAAATAACTGGCGTTCCCAAAAGAAAAGAAAAACGAGCGGCTTCTTCACGAGAATACCCCAATGTTCTTCCTACTCCAATTGTTGCTCCAGAACGAGAAACTCCCGGTATTAGAGCACAAGCTTGACCAATACCAATTGCCAATGCTTCTCTTTTAGAAATATTGTCTTGGAGATTTTCTTTCTTGATTGGCTGAGCATCAATAAACCACAATAAAAGCGCAACTCCAATCAAACAAATTGAAGTCAAGATTTGATTTTTATCAAGAATTTCAATTTGATCGTGAAATACAAAACCAATTGCAACTGCGGGAATAGTCCCAATCAGGATTTTGAAGCCGAGAGTATTACAAAGCCTAACTATCGAAAAATCAGGAAGAAAAGCCTCTCGATATGAATTGACAACAAGTGAATACAAATCCTTGCCAAAGTAAATAAAAATTGCAAGCAAAGTACCAAGGTGAAGAAAAGCTGAAAAAGCCAAGCCGATTTCAGGCCACCCCAATATGCTAGGCACAAAACGTAAATGAAAAGAACTACTGACTGGCAAAAACTCCGTTAATCCTTGAACTATTCCAAGCGTAATTGATCTGAGTATTTCAGTGAATTTATCCATATTGTTTATGTTGTGAGAAGAGCTTAAAAATCCTGATTTAAATCTCGCTGGCTAGAGGATTGTGTATCAAAAGTCGTGAAAAGAAAATAAATACCCCACCCCATAGCATGAATTACTCAGCAGAAGGCTTTTTGGAGATAGTACTGAAATGTTCTTCTTTGAGAGTTTGTTTAACAATTTTATTGCTTTTCTCTTTTCCTTTGGGGTCTGCTGAAACTCCTTTTGATACAACTCTTTGAGAAATGCCCAATATACCAACTAAAACAGGACCTTTTTTATTGAAAGCAACCAATTCGACTTGCGCTCTTACTAATTCATCCTCACCAGCATTATTAAATGTAAAAAGCCTTCTCAATCCTTCTGGATCTCTACCCTCAATATTTCTTCTAATTGCTTCAATATTTTCTTCAATTGCTTTGCTCTCTGTATCCTCTTTTGAGTTCTTGTCATTTTCATTCAAAAGGATTTTGTCAATCAAGGCAACGGCTTGAATTTGCTCGGGAAGAGAGTATTTGAGTTGAGCTATGTAATTTTCTCCTTCTTTGATTGGCTTTGGAATAACTAGTTTAAGCCTGCCATCATCGAGTAATTGCTTTGCAACAGGGCCATAAGACTTTTGCATATCCTCCGACAAAATTTCTTCTGAAGATATTTGCCATAGGCCACCAGATTTTTTGAGAGTGGTAATTCCTTGAATTAGAGCTTTAAATTGAGATTTGTATGGAATGACTTTTGCATCTTCCATTTGACCGGTTCCAGTTGTTGTTTCTGTCAGATTTGCAGTAGCATATTCTCCACAGACATAAATGCTAGTTGGCAATGATTCAATCTTGGCATCCGGATATTGAACCCAAAATTCAGTTAAATTATTGCGAATTTTATCGAGGTCAAGTCCATCTTTACTAAGAAAATTTGGAATGTAATATTTGAGCAATTCATCAACTTGGTGCTTATTCCATGCTTCTTCAGCCATTGTCATAACTTTTGCAACTTCTTCGAATTCTGCTTCTTCGCCTGCACATCCAGTGAAAATAAATTTCTTACTGGATTTTCCAAGAGTTAGAGAATTATTTTTTAATTTTTTTGAGTTGGCTTTGTTTCCATCAAATTTAGATGGTAAGACGGGCGCTTCAATTTTGGCTTTTCTCTGAGTTTCTCTCTGGGGTTTTACTGAGCTAGCAGCTATTTTTTGAGATTGCTTTGCAAATGAAGCTTGATTTGTCAAAAATGACTGAGTAAAAAGAGCTATTAACAGTAAAATTACGCTAATCGATGATTTGAAGTTTTTTGAATTCATTTGTTTTGGTTGAAAAATTGCTAAAAGATAAATTGGAAGCCAAAAATTGAGAGCTGAGAATTTAGATACAAAAATTTTAGATGAAAATAGATTTTAGGTGGGACTAAGAAGTGATTTCTGCAAACGTTGATTTCAATTTTTTGGTGAAAAGCAATAAACTGAGTAATCATTGGTGGAGAACTAATGTAAATAAACTAGCACTAATAGCGATAGAAACTCTATCTAATATTGAGAGAAAGAACAATTTCCTAAAATTTCAAATTCAAAAACCAATAATTTCTTTTTCAGTTTCTATTGTAAATAATCGATTAATAAAGAGATTGAATTGCAAATACAGGAATAAAAATAAATCTACAGATGTTTTATCTTTTCCAACTAATTCATCAATTCAATCGTATAGCATTGCGAAAGAGCTTGGAGATATTGTTATTTCAATTGATAAGCTGAAATATCAGGCACGTGAATATAATCATCCTCTAGAAAGAGAGGCAGCTTTTCTCTTGATTCATGGCCTTTTGCATTTGTTGGGATACGATCATAAAGACCTTGAACAAGAAAAAGAAATGTTTGCATTACAAGAATTAATATTGTCTAAAGCTGGCTTTGAAAGAGGCTGATTGGGCTTTGCAAAAAGAAGAAAATCCATATAATGAATATTCCTCCAGATAGAAAGTACTCTCAGAGCACCCTGAATACGAAAGAATCTTCATTAAATAAGAAAAACAGCGAAACAAATATTGCCTATTTAAGCTTTGGCTCCAATAAAGCTGACACAATAACTGGAAAAATCAAATTCATTGAAAAAGCGATTGAAAGCCTAAAGGAAAACATGGCAATTCAAGTAAGAGCTATTTCTAGCCTCTATGAAACAAAACCAATTGGATTAAAAGAAGCTAATCCAGCAAATTTTATTAATGCCGTTTGTCGAATAGAAACTCAATTGAGTCCATATCAATTGCTGGAAATATGCAAACAAATTGAACAAAAACTTGGTAGAGGAAATGAAGAAAAAGGGCTTTTACAATCGCGCTTTATTGATATCGATATTTTATTTTTCAATGATTTGATTTTAGATAATTCAATTCAAAAAAATCCAGGTGAAGATTGGGAAGATGAATGTGAAGAGCGAATAGCTCCTGGAATTCAATTCAAGGCTCCACCTTACAAGCTGGGGTGGGGTTATAGCCTAGTTGATTTACACATTCCTCATCCAAGGTGCTGCGAAAGAGATTTCATTTTAATGCCACTGGAAGAAGTGATTGAAAGCAATTGGGTTGAGCCTAAAACCAAGTTAACCTTTAAAGAAATTCGAGATAAATGTCAAATGAATTCAATTGTTGGCAAACATTATTTCTCAAACCAAATGACTAATTGAGCTAATGATTTAAAAATTGGAGCTGAAATAAAGAGTTATTAAGAGTAATTGTTTAGACTGCGCCAATTCTCGCTAATTGATCTTTTGAGGCTAATTCAAAACCCATATATTCTTCAAATTCAGAATAAGGAATTGGCAAACCAGTCTCTGGATGCACACCAAAATAAGGAGTATATCTGCGATTAGCTTTGTCTTTGAGATCTTCTTGTCTCATTTTTCTTTGCAAAGCCAAAAAACCATGCAACAAAGCTTCTGGTCTAGGAGGGCAACCTGGAACATAAACATCAACGGGAATTATACGGTCAACTCCTTGAACAACAGTATAAGAATCATGGAACATTCCGCCTGTGATTGTGCAAGCACCCATTGCAATCACATACTTAGGTTCTGCCATTTGTTCATAAAGCGTGATTAGAGCGGGTGCCATTTTGCGGACAATTGTTCCTGAAGTGATAATAACGTCAGCCTGCCTTGGAGTGGCACGGAAAACCTCAAAGCCAAAACGAGACATATCGTGATTTGCCATCCCCGTACACATCATTTCAATTGCGCAACAGGAAGTCCCAAAGGTTAAAGGCCAAATTGAATTTGAACGCGCCCAATTGTAAATAACGTCAACTAAACTTGCAAAAGTTGTAACTAATACATTACCTCTAAGCTCTTCTGGGACTCTTTCTTCACTACCTGGAATTTGTAGAAATGTGCTTAACGGTTTGTCGTTGATTGTGCTCATGCGCTTTATATATTCACAAAACTTTTAAATAACTGAATAACAGTTTAAACAATATCTGAAAGCTTTACAGTATAAATTGTTGCTTTATCTCTGTTTGTTGCAATTCTTTCTGGTGCCCTAATACCAAATATGCTTTTCTGTAACTTGTCATCGAATTGGAAAATTTGAGAGGGCTCTTTTGGTTTTTCGTGATTCCATACTTCTAAGTTCAATTTATCAGCCTCGTGATACAAAATCCAATATAAGGATTTACCACCATTTTCTCTTTGAAGATTTTTCAAAGATTCATACAGTGATGTTTCTTTTCCATTTTTTGTTGAATGAATATTATTTTTCTTATCCAAAAATAAATCAAAAATTTTTGAATGCTCCTGTTTATCTAAAGCAGCATTTACCCCTTCCTTAAATCCGTTCTTCAATGGCTTTGCTAATGCAACAACACCAATAATTCCTAAAGCACTGAGTGGAAGTACAAACCAATGATCTTTTAAATAATTAAAAAATTGCGTAACAGGATTTGTATCTTGAACTTTGGGCTGAGCTAGGATTGGAGGTGGATAAATAACTGTAAAGTTTCACCAGGTTATGGAGAGTAAAGACTCAAGAAATTGATCTGG
>DUDU01000114.1 GCA_005110395.1 Candidatus Melainabacteria bacterium
CGAAATAAATGGGTTTTAATTAATTTATTGTTTGAACCAATGCGCTGAATCCAATCTTCTGGAGCAGATCTCAAAGCTAGTTTTGCAGTATGCGGGTGAATAAGATGTTTTCCGCAATAAACACATCTCCAGCCATCTCTCTGCCAAATTTCTTCAAGCAAAACTTTATTGATTTTGGGTCTTTGGTTTAATTTGTTTATATTGGATTTTGCAGGTTCTTGACCAGGAAAGACTCTAATTTGTTTAGCATTGTCATTATCATTAAAATTATTCCAATCTTGATCGACGGAGTTTAGCCAATTAGACAAAGAACTCAAATAACGATCTCTTATCCATTTTGGTCCGCCGATTTGACCGCTTACTGATAAATTGTCGGCTTGTATGCAAAAGTCCGTTGAATTACCAATTTCCGCCCTGTATGATTTGTTGTCTGAAGCATTATTCGTTTTTGTTAGCTCAAGTGAACTAATTTGTAAAATGCGTTCTTTGGAGTTAATAGAAGGTAAATCAGTCTGATTAATATTCAAATTATCAGTATTAGTGAGTTTATTTTCTCCAATGCCAAGAATATCTTCCAGTGAACTAGTTGGTCTTTCTTTAGAGTTTGAAAAAGTAGATTTAAAATCGTTCTGAGGAAAATCGCTTCTGGATGAATTCTGATTAGCAAAATTGATTTGATTAAATTCAGAAACTCTTTGCTGATTTTCATTTCCTACCAAATTTATATCAAGTGCTTCATTTGATGAATTGGTAAGAGGTTTGATTTGACTGGAAGAAATAATCAAATGTTTTTCTAAAGCACTTTGAACTAGCTTGTAAACCTCCCCTGGAGAAGCATAACGAATTTCCCTTTTGGTTGGATGAACATTTATATCAATCTGATCCATTGGTAAAGTTAGGCTCAAAATCAGTTTAGGATATTTACCCGTAGGCAAAAATGGCTGATAGACGCTTTTAATGGCTTTACGCATAATTTGGCATTGTATTGGCCGCTGATTCACAAGAGTAATAATTGATTTACTATCAGACCTAGCTTCAGACAGTGGCGCTACCAATCCTTTTAATTCCATTATTGGTTCTTGTTCTTTCACAACTTCCAAGTATTTAAAACTAATCGACTCTTGCAAAACTTCTCTAACGGTCTGCTCCCAATCATTTGAACCAGAGGTTTTAAAAATCTGTTTACCTTTAATTTCCAAATCAAAACTGATATGAGAGTGAGCAATTGCCAATTCACGCACAATTTCTTCAATCGCTCTTAGTTCAGTTTCTGATCTTTTGAGGAATTTCAGTCTAACGGGAGTATATCCAAATAAATTATTGACTTCAAAGCTAGTACCTTCCGACAAGGCTGCAGGAGATTTAATTAATTCACCTTGAGTATTAAAATAAGCTTTGATTGCTGTTTCGGAGTGAATGTGTTTAGTGAAACAAATAACATCAGCTACTGCATTTATACTGGCTAAAGCTTCTCCTCTAAACCCTTTTGTTTGAAGCTTAGTCAAATCATCAAGAGAAGATAATTTGCTCGTAGCATGCTTAGTAAAAGCTAATTCAATTTGATCTTCAGGTATACCAATTCCATTATCGGTAATGCGGAAAGAGCGTCCATCAGCGGAAATAATTTGCACTTGAATATTATCAGCGCCAGCATCAATAGCATTATCAATTAATTCTTTGATTGCCGAAGCTGGTCTTTCAATTACTTCCCCAGCCGCAATCTGATTCACCAACTGCTCTGGAAGTATTTTGATTTGCTTTTCAAGAATAAGATTTAAACTAGAAGAACTCATTTTTATTTTTTATAATTTCATTTGCTTTAGTTTCTTATTAGTAGTCAATCGAGGTGGATATACATAACTTATTCGATTAATTTTTTATAAACAAATTGGAATTTATCTTTAAGTCTTTTTAAATCTGCACTCTTCAGATTTCCAATAAGGCCTTTAATAGCTGATTGATTTACAGTTATCAACTTATCCATTCGCACAACGGACATCGTTATTAAGCCAGCTTCATTCCAATCACTTATTGGTAGATCCGAATCATTCAAGGCTTCCGAGCTTGAAATCTTGGCAACTACATAATCATTATTTGTTCCATTGTGCAAAATAACTGCTGGTCTGATTTTACTTTTTCGCAAATCACTAAAAGGGAAATTCAACAGAACAACATCTCCCAAAGAATAAAAAGAACTCATTTCTGCTTTATTTTATTTAAAGGGTAATTATCATAAATTGAATCATTTGGATAATCATTGTTCAGAAAATTTTCGTATCCAAGTTCTCTAAAAGATTCCAATTCTTTTTCGGAATTAGATTTATGTTTTTCACTCCAAATCTCAAAAGTTTTTTTTTTGTCTTCAATTTGGACTTGATCTGAAGATATTCTCGAAGATAAATCGTGAATTTCCAATACCGTAATTTCAATCTTTTGCCCTTTAAATTGACTTAAATCAAGGAAAGGCTCTTCAAACGATAAATCTTTAATTATTTTCACCATGATTTTCAACCTTATAGTATCTAGATTATGAATCACAAAGTTATTACTTTAATAAGATTGTACCTTTTCTTCAAATGAGCTAATCAAAACTATTGAAAGCCTTTTCACAAGCAAATTTGTTTACCTAAGAAACGGCACCCGCATGAAGTTTTTGACTATTTTGGATTTTAGAAATGAGTTCCTCCGCAATCAAAGCATTGGACGCCAAAATTTTATTACCAAATAAATCTAAATTTCCATCAATCGGGTCAGTGACAACTCCTCCAGCTTCTTCCACCATGAGCGCGCCAGCTGCAATATCCCAAATATGCAAACCATATTCCCAAAAAGCATCAAGTCTGCCAGCTGCTACATAACATAAATCAAGTGCCGCAGCTCCATCTCTACGCACTCCATGAGTCGCAAAACTTAATTCCTTAAATAATTCCATAGAAGATTTTTGTAATTCATTGATTGAATAAGCAAAGCCAGTTACTAGCAAAGAATCCCGTAAAGTAGCTACTTTTGAGACTGACATTTTTTGTCCGTTCAAATATGCACCTTGACCTTTAATTGCTGTAAAGAGCTCGTCTTGGATTGGATTGTAAACTACGCCTACCAAAGGTTTATCTTCGAACAAAACTCCAATTGAAACGCAGAAAAAAGGATATGAATGCCTGAAATTGGTTGTGCCATCTAGCGGGTCAATTGCCCATTTATACTTAGATGTATTTGGAGAATTGTTAATACTTTGAATGGGAGAGACTTCAGTACCCCCGCCTTCTTCGGAAATAATTTGGTGATCGGGAAAGCTTTCGCGGACTATTTTGAGAATTACTTCTTCAGATTTTTTGTCGGCTACTGTTACCATGTCACGCCAAGAAGATTTATGTTTTACTTCAAGCGAATTGGTTGACTCGCCCCAATATTGTTTGATTATTCTGCCCGCTTTGATTGCGGCTTTAGTTGCTACATCTCGAATCAATCTTGCTGAACTTAAATCATGATCCAAGGCTTTATTATTTTGATTAGACATTTGGAACTGACGCTTTTTAGTTAAACCTTCAAATCGTTCTAAGGAAGATTAAGTTTATCGCAAATAGGAAGCCGAAATAAATTAATGTATTGGAATTTAATTTTCTATTCAGCTTTGATTTAGTCAAACTGTCATTGCTTTGATCTAATATGATAGGTTTATTCAATCCTTTCTTCGTTTGACAAAAACGAGATTTTCCTCTTGCAATCAAGCTTAGACATTAAAAATCCAAGTCTTAAATACTAAGCAAAATTCATCAAGCAAAATTCATCAAGCAAAATTCACTAAGTAAAGAATCATCCAAAAAGTTCAATGACAAATTTTCAAGAAGCTAAGCCAGAAGAAGCATATAACCCAAAACAAATCGAAGAGAAATGGCAAAAGCTTTGGGAAGAAAATAATGTCAATTTAGTCAATGACAATTCGGATAAACCGAAATTTTATTCTTTGGTGATGTTCCCATATCCAAGTGGTGATTTGCATATGGGTCATGCGCGGGTTTATACGATTTCTGATGTGATTTCGCGCTTCAAAAGAATGCAAGGTTACGAAGTTCTCAATCCAATGGGTTTTGATGCTTTTGGTCTGCCCGCTGAAAATGCGGCTTTGGAAAGAGGTATACATCCAGCTGAATGGACGCAAAAAAACATTGAGAATATGCGTCGTCAGCTCAAGAAAATGGGTACCAGCTATGACTGGACAAGAGAGGTGATTTCTTGTGAACCTGATTATTACAAATGGACGCAGTGGATTTTTCTCAAGCTTTATGAAAAAGGCTTAGCTTACAAAAAAGAAGCTCCCGTGAATTGGTGCCCTGATTGCAATAGCGTTTTGGCAAATGAACAAGTTGAGGATGGCTTTTGTTGGCGTCACCCACAGACAAAAGTTGTGAAGAAGAATTTAGCTCAATGGTTCCTGAAAATTACTGATTATGCGGAAGAGCTTATAGCTGATTTAGACAAACTGGACAAATGGCCTGAACAAGTCAAAACTATGCAGCGCAATTGGATTGGTAAATCAGTTGGCTCTGAGGTTGATTTCTCGCTTGTAGGATTTGATGAACAACTTATAATTTACACCACTCGCATTGACACTATCTATGGTGTTAGTTATTTGGTTTTGGCTCCAGAACATCCAATTGTGGGGCAAATAACCACTGAAGCTCAAAAAGAAGCCGTTGAACAATACATTAGTCAAGCTGCTTTGATCTCTGATATGGACAGGCAAGCTGAAGGTCGTGAAAAAACTGGAGCTTTCACAGGGGCTTATGCAGTTAATCCCTTTAATGGTGAGAAAGTCCCCGTTTGGATTGCAGATTATGTTTTGGCAACATATGGGACTGGAGCTGTAATGGGTGTACCAGCTCATGACGCCAGAGATTTTGAATTTGCCACAAAATACAATTTGCCTATTAATTGGGTTATTTCTAGTTTGCCATTAATCCAAGGAGTTACCATTGAGAGGATTACCAAAGACCATGATTTGAAACTTGTTGAGAAAGTTCTCAATGATTATTATGAAAATTTAGAAAAGGAATTTGGGGCAGCTGCATGGCAGATTGATTATAAGCCTGAATATTATGTCTCAGAACCAAATGCTTTATGGTCTCTGAAAAGTGGTAAAGAAATTCTTGGGTGTATTTCAACTAGGCCTGTTGAAGCTTTACCAAAAGCCTGCGAAGTTAAACGAATGTTTGTTTATCCAAAGCACAGAGGTAAAGGCTATTCCAAACTATTAATAGAATTCCTTGAAAGATGGGCGGTTTGTAGTGGTTATACAAATGTTTATTTAGATTCCAATCACAAAAGATTGCCATCAGTTCAGCTCTATAAAAGAGTTGGATACCAAGAAATAAAGCCATATAATCAAAACCCAGCCGCTGATATTTGGATGAAGAAAAAGCTCTCGGCATTCACTGATTATGGATATGTTGTAAACTCCGACCAATTTGATGGACTGAGTTCAGAACAAGCCAAACAAAAGATGACTGAGTATGCGGAGAGTAAAGGATTTGGTAGATTCAAGACTCAATACAGACTCAGAGATTGGTTAATCAGCCGTCAGCGCTATTGGGGAACTCCAATTCCGTTGGCTTATAGAGAGAATGGCGAAATAGTGCAGGTCCCTTATGAACAACTACCCGTAAAATTGCCGACTGAAACGAACAGTCTCAAGATTCAAGATCATCAAGAATGGCTTTATTTCACCGATCCCAAAACTGGTGAAAAGCTCCGTCGTGAGACTGATACGATGGATACTTTCATTTGCTCTAGTTGGTATTTCTTGCGTTATGCTGATCCGCAAAATATGGAGCTTCCTTTCACTAAAGAGCTTGCGGGCAAATGGTTGCCAGTTGATCAATATGTCGGTGGAATTGAGCATGCTATTTTGCATTTGCTTTATGCGAGATTTTTCACAAAGGCTTTGCGTGATTTGGGCTTATTGAACTTTGATGAACCTTTTACTCGTCTGCTTAGTCAGGGAATGGTGACCATGTTCAGCGAGAAAGAAGGCAAGGTTGCAAAAATGTCCAAGTCTCGCGGAAATGTCATTGGAATTGATGATTTTGTTAATGAATATGGTGCTGATTCAGCTCGCTTATTTATGCTATTTGCGGGTCCACCAGCTGAAGAGATCGAGTGGTCAACAGATGGAGCTAAAGGTCAACTTCGATTTCTCAGCCGTTTATGGCGAGTTATAAATCATTATGCAGACGAAATTGATTTAGGTGTTTATCTCGATTCGCAAGATTTAGCAAAGGCAAATGCTGAAGAAAAAGATTTAATTAGAATTACTCATCAAACCATCAAAGCCGTCACCTTGGATTTGCAAGAAGATCGTTATTCAATGAATACTGCGATTGCAAGAATGTTTGAATTGTTGAATGCTATATATAAATTTACTGGTTTAGGTTCCAGTGAAATTAAAAATACCTCCCAAGAAAAGAAAAGTATATCTAAGAATCAAACAATTGTTGAGACACAATTTTTGACTCCCCCTTCCAAGGAGGCTGTGGGATATCCTAATGAAGCAGGTGGTAAATCTGAACCTCTCATTGAGTCAGGAGCGGCATTGAGTTTTGCTCTTTCAAGTTTACTTAGAATACTTTCACCTTTTGCCCCTCATATCAGTGCTGAACTATTAGATCAATTGTCTAGGGAAGCAAATTCAATTGGCTTTAGAAGAGAATCTCGTAGTGAATCGTGGCCAATATTCGATGAAAAAGCCTGTGAGGTAAATGAATTTGAGTTGGTTATTCAAATCAATGGCAAAAAGGTGGATGGAATTAATTGCTCAAAATCAGCCACTAAAGAAGAAATGGAAAAACTTGGACGTGAAAATCAAAAGTTGATAGCCAAGCTAGAAGGCCGTGAAATAAAAAAAGTAATAGTTGTCCCAGGAAGATTAGTAAATTTAGTTGTTGTTTGAAATGAAGAAATAAAATTAATTTATACTATCAACCCATTTCTTTTCATGAACACGATTAGGCCTCTGGCTCAAAGCTCTTTGGGTAAAACAACGCAAACAGTTAATGAACAAGGAATGAATGCTAATCCTGGACAATGCAGAACTAGCAAGAGAGAAATATTCTGATCTCTTGGAAAAATTAACAGGAAAGCCAGTCGACGAAATGTGTTACTAAAGATACTCACCAAAAAAGCTAACTCAATTCCATTCGGCCAAGCTCTCTTTCATTCTGGCGCCACTTGGGAGCAACTTTTACTTTGAGCTCTAGAAAAACGGGTGTTTTAATTAAAGTTTCAATTTCAATTCTGGCTTTGGAGCCAATCTCTTTAATCAATGATCCATTTTTGCCAATAATAATTCCTTTCTG
Organism: Candidatus Melainabacteria bacterium; assembly: GCA_005110395.1. Classification (GTDB taxonomy): domain Bacteria; phylum Cyanobacteriota; class Vampirovibrionia; order Caenarcaniphilales; family Caenarcanaceae; genus LMEP-10873. Next base: position 7,353 of record DUDU01000114.1, read on the forward strand.
AGACTCGGTTTCCACCAATATTTTTGCAAAGATTTTGGTAAGGTTTTTGGCATTTGCTTTCTCGACATAATCATCAATTCTAATCGCCACTGAGTGGGGTACTTCTTCTTGTGTGAGATGCAAAACCTGTTCACGAATCAATTCAGCCGTTAGAAATCTCATTGATAAATTGGTGGGTGCATCTTCCGGGAAATAGAGTGGGCCTTCGGGGAGGAAATCCCAAATTGATTGTTTCAATTCTTCTAATCCTTCACCAGTCACAGTCGAGATTTCAATCAATTGTGGCTTTTCTGGCAAATCTGCAAACATTTCAAGATAAGCTTGTCTATCAGCTTTGAGTCTGTCTTTTCGCTTAGCTAAATCAACTTTGTTGAGAAGGATTATATATTTTGAGTCGTAACAATTTTGTCTCAACCAATCAATTATCCATTGATCTCCCTTACCAGGAGAATGATTTGCTTCACTCATAAATACAATCAGATCGGCTTCCCTTGCGCCATCTTGTGAAATTTTGAGGCATGCCTCTCCAAGCTTATCTTGCGGCTTGTGAATTCCCGGCAAATCAATAAAAACCAATTGTCCAACAATTCCTTCAGAGCGGTTGGAATCATTCTCATAGAAGTTATAAACACCTAAAATCTTATTACGAGTAGTTTGTACTTTAGGACTGACAATTGCAATTTTTTGACCAATTAATTTGTTAAGTAATGATGACTTGCCAACATTGGGTCTTCCTACTAGAGCCACAAACCCTGAGCGATAAGTTTTATTAGAATCCAAATTGATATTTTCTGGCAAAGAATTTTCAGTACTTAATTTTTCAAAACCTAGTTTTTCAAAACCTTGCATTTGCCTAAACATTTCTTCTGGCGAAATTTCTTGTGGCACAATATCCTCTGGCACAGCTTGGTCAAGATTTTTTTGTAGATATTTGTCTTTCATTGTCTCAATCTTTTACAGGTTGTGATATATTACGTAGACGTTATTTGAACATTGAGTATAGCTTGTTCACTTATCAGCTAAATTAAATGCGAACGTAGTTCAGTGGTAGAACATCTCCTTGCCAAGGAGAGGGTCGAGGGTTCGAATCCCTTCGTTCGCTCCATTTTGTTTTGCTCTTTATCTTCTATAGCAGTAATAGCAGTCTTTTAATGCCATCAAAACTCAAACAAGCAATTTCCCAGAAAGAGTTCATTGCTACTTGCGAACTTGCTCCTCCAAAGGGAAGTGATGTATCTGAGTTTTTGGATCATGCAGGCGTCCTTAAATCTTTAGTCCACGCAATTAATATAACTGATGGACAAGGCGGGAATATGCGTATGAGCCCAGTTATTGCATCTTATTTGTTGGAAAGAGAAACTGGTATTGAATCCATTTGCCAAATTGTTTGTCGCGATAAAAACCGCATTGGCTTGCAATCAGATTTGCTCGGAGCAGTTGCGCTCAAATTGAGAAATTTTCTTTGCCTTTATGGAGACAAAGCTGAAGCAGGTGATCACCCAAATGCTAAAGATGTTTTTGATTTAACAACTGATGATTTACTTAAAGCTTTTTCAAATTTTTCTCAGGGGCTTGATTTTGCTGAAAATAAATTAAATGAATCAGTCAAAGATTTATGCATTGGGGCTGCTGCTCATCCTGGTGTTGATGATTTAGCTAGTCAATCTGAAAAAATGCAAAAGCGAGTTGAGAATGGTGTTCAGTTTTTTCAAACTCAAATTGTTTATGAATCAGATCAACTCAAAAGATTTTTAGATTCAATTCGTGGAAAAGTTCATGCACCAGTTCTGATTGGCATTACTCCGCTCAAAAGCGTAAAAATGGCTAATTATATGAATGAAAAAGTTTACGGCGTTACAGTGCCAAAGCCATTAATAGAAAGATTAGAAAAATCGAGTGAGCCTCAAAAAGAAGGAATAAAAATTGCGCTTGAATTAGTTCAGCAAGTGAAAGAATTAGGTGGTGATGGAATTCACCTTATGGCTATTGGACAAGAAAAAGAATTACCAACGCTATTGAGCCAAATTTCAATGAGTCAAAAAGCTGGGTGAAAAATTCAACCTAACAATCTCAGTTCAGGAAAAATGCAAATTATTTATTTTTTGATACTCGGTTTATTTGCTGGCTCTATTGGAGGATTAGTTGGGCTTGGGGGTGGAGTAATTATTGTCCCAACTTTGATTTATTTATTTGGTTTTTCACAACAATCAGCGCAAGGAACATCATTGGCAGTTTTACTCCCACCTGTTGGGCTTTTAGCAGCAGTTGTTTATTATCAAAAAGGTTTTGTTGATCTCAAAGCTGCTCTATTTATAGGTTTAGGAGTTTTTGTAGGGAGTTTGATTGGTTCGAAAATCGCTCTAAATCTGCCAACTCTAATACTGCAAAGAATATTTGGTGTTTTGCTCATTTCTCTAGGTATTTCAATGTTTTTTAAGAAATAACACACAAATAATACATAGTATCTAAGATGTCTTTTCTAGAGCTCTTTGATGATTCTTAAAATCTTTTTGTTTTCAAGGCTTTTATGAAAAGCTTCAAATGGCTTTTTAATAAATTCCTGTAAATGTTCTGACTGAGATTGAGGAAGATAATTTTTGTGAAGTCTATTTATCAAATCTTGCTCGGCAATTTCTTGTGCGTGGCTTATTCGGCTTTCTAAAGAATTGAATTCATCAATAATAATTAATCCATTGGAAGGGAAATAAGAAAGGGGTGAACTAAAACCTTCGAGCTCATCAAGCCAGGGAATAAATCTTTGCCATTCACCATTATCAGAATTAAGCGAGAATCTTTTTAAATCTTCTAACCAAAAATATTTTTGTGATTCATCTATTTCGGAACCAAGTGCATTTAATTTGCTTTCGAGCTTACCTTTTAGGTCAGAAGGATTTCCCGTATGAGGCCCTTTTGGTAGCTTGAATGGTATGAGCGGAGAAATTATTACTGAATTCAATTCAAGATTGCTAGCCGATCGCTGTGACCATGGATCGAAAGGTTTTATTGTTTCAATCTCATCACCAAATAAATTAATACGAATCGAAGAAGCTGAAGCCGTAAAAATATCAAGTATTTCCCCTCTGAGCGCAAAATGTCCAATTTCAAAAACATTATCAACTCTCTGATAGCCAGCAGCAATGAGCTTTTCTAAGGTTTGAATCAAATTGATTTCTTTACCTTTTTCTAGGCAAAATTGCATAGATTTAAATTTTTCACTCGAACAAATCGGCTGAATCAATGATTTCAATGAACAAATCATAATTGAATTATTAATTGAATTGCTGCTGGCTAATGATTTGTCGTCTCGGCTTGCTGCTGGAGAAGGAGAAGAACTAACAAAAGAATCGTGTAAAAAAGAGCCCAGCAAAAAAGAGCTAAGAATAGACGATATCTCGGCAAAATGTTGCTTGGTTTCATTTAGACCTTCAAATGAAGAAATCTGCCCAAATGGAAAAATGCTGATCAGACTTTCATTTTGTGCTGAGTTTTGAGCAGGATTTTGAACGGATAAAGAATTGCTTTCTGATTTATCACTAATTAATCTCTTAATTTGATTAGCCAATCTATGCAAATCTTGCATGCCAGAATAGCTTGTCAAAAACAAAATAGGTTCATTCGGGAATTCATCTTTTAATGAGGCAATAAAACTTGGTATAGCTGAAGAAACAAAACCTTTACAAGTCGCTGAATTAGAACTTTTGAGTTTTCTTATTAGCTCTTTGTAAGATGATTGTGAATTCCAAAAATTTGAATTTATAGATAGTCCATCCAACGAAGCTTCTGAGACCAGTGCTGATGAACTTGCTTCAGCGCTTGGAGGTTGGCTAGAAGAGGGATTAGGATTGTGCAAAGAGTGATTCAATTTTGATTTGATTAGTTTTTTGGATTAACTTGAGCTTCAGCCCAGAGGTTTAGACAGTTTTGACTGACTCAAAGTAGACAAGTTTAATATAAAACTCATGATAACCTTATTAAAATCTATGAATAAAATTTAGGAATAAACCCTAAAAAATAAATCAAAAGTCTAAAGAATAAAAAAATTTCTGAGAGGCTTGATTTTTGTTTTTGAATTTGTTTTTAGGTCAATTTGTTCGATGTTTCTTTAAGTGTGCCGATTTCTATAGAATTATGAATAGCTTTTATCAAGACGATTATCAGCAATCAAATAATTACAATCAAAACCATCAAGATCAAAACAACCGTCAATACAAGCCAAATGGTCATTCGCTGCTTGACAGAAGACCAGAAAATCAAAGCAATATTTATTCGCATTTTTCAAAACCCAAAGATAAATTTGGTCTCTCAGCTTTTATTCCAGGCTTGCCTCATATATTAAGCCAGCAATTACAAAATAAAGGAATTCTTCTTCTCACTTGTTTTGTTATTTCGCTTTTTTGTTTATTTGTAATTATTTTTCCTGAATTACTTTTCAAGATTTGTTCTTGGATTCCATTTTTTGGTATAGCCAAGTCTAGTGAGGAATTTGGTCATTTCCCAGCGCTGTTTAAATTTTCTTATGCTGCTTTTATTGTTACGCTTCAGGTTTATTTGATAACTGAAAACAAAAGAGATATTGCGCAAGATTTTCGAACAATTGAAAAAGATAAAAGACCCACCCTTTTCGCTTCATCAATCAGCACTTCTTATATTTTTTCCGCTTCTAGCTTGCTGATAGTTTTGCTCTACACCATTCTCTATTTCAATCCAATTCAGATTGAGCGTTCAATGCAAATTGATATGACTTCATTTGTCGATAATCCGGTTCAAGAAAAAGAACCACCTCCACCAAAAAATACAAAAAAGATGGCGGTTCAAAATGCTAAGAATTCAGGTAAAAGCGATCCAAAGAAGCAAGTTTCGCCTGGACAAACTCAGCCTAAAGCAAATCCTCAAAAATCACAAACAAAACAAGCGGCAAAACCAACACCGCCTCAGCCGCAAACACAGCCGGCTCAAAAACCTGCTCAAAGCCAACAACAAGCTACACAATCTGCTCCACCAATGCCTAAGCCCAAAGCTATGCAAAAAGGTGATTCTCAAACCAAGCCACTTTTCCCTAGCTTCAAGCCACGAGCTAATTCAGATGAAAGAGCAGTTTTATCTTCCTCTGAGCAATCTGTAAAAGACACCAATTTTGCTTCTGCTTATGGTGGAGCTGGCAAACCTTCTTCTAATCCATCACCCTATGCTGGTGGTTCTCCGGGTAAAGGTCCAGTATTGCCTTCCAAGCCAGGTGGCTTTAGTAATGGATCAGGTTTTGGAAATAGTGCCCCAAATAATAATCCGAATGGGCCAACTACTGTCGCTGCCAAAAGAGATGTTGACTTTGGTCCTTATGTACAGGATTTGCAAAGAAGGATTCAGCAAGCTTGGACACCAACTAAAAGTCCTAATGACAAAGTTGTTTTATTTTTTACAATTAAAAAAGATGGCTCTTTAGTTCTTAGTACGATTAGAGTTCAAAGCACTACTGCTCCAGATGCTGAATTGGCCGCACTGCAAGCCATCAAATCTGCTTCTCCTGGCTTCCGCCCTTTACCTGAAGGAGCTGCAAGTTCAGTAACTTTTGAATGGACATTTACACAAACTGGCGGCAAAGCCATTAGTTCTAGAAAATATTAGATTTCAAATAATTGAAGTTAGTAAGAATATGGATTGATTTTAAGTGCGAATTCTCTTGGATGATAATTAGCTTGAAATAGCTCAATCCATAAATAGTTTTCTTTAACTAATTTCCGAATTTCTTCTTTATCTTTTTCACCACATTTCAACCCAAAACAAATTGATTTTATTGATTGCGGATTTATTTTCTTGAACCACAGCTTAGTATCTTTATCTTCTGTACACTGTTCAATTGGAATGAACCACCGAATTTCTTTTTCGTACTCCCATTCTTTGCTTTTAGTTTTCCAACTTGATCGAATCTTTTCTTGTTCTTCTGAATTTTTTTCTACTTCAAGGTATTTAACTAAAATTGGTTCATCTGGGAAATGAGTGAATTTAGGGGTAAAGACTTAATTTTCCGAGATGAAATAAAATGGAAATTCTAAAATTGTCA
>DUDU01000115.1 GCA_005110395.1 Candidatus Melainabacteria bacterium
GACAAATTCACCTTTTCTCTTCATCCTTAATATTCAGTTTACCCTTAACCGAATATCTATTTCTAAGATACTAGGGGCTGGGGGCGAGGGATCTTGGGTTTTGGCATAAGGTTTTCAACACAGAAACATAAACACTTCTATTACTAGAAGAAGAAAGTAATAGATTAAAATATTTAGAAATAGATTTCCCTGGGATGAAAAGACCGAGTTTTCTGTATTATCCTAAACTTGTTTCAAACCCAACCATGCGACTCTCATAAGGTGAATAATTAAGTAATATTTTTAAATATTCACTTCTAAGCTTTCAGTTGTATATTGTGATTCATAGATTTTTGGCAATAATTAGAAATGGCAATTCAGAAATTCATAATTGGACTTGGCAATCCTGAAGACAAATTTCGAGGTACTCGGCATAATATTGGCTTTGAAATTTTAGATGCTTTGATATACCGTCTAAACAAAGACCGCCTCGCTGAGCAAATTTCTGAGAATACTAATAAAAAGCTCAAAAGCAAAATTGTTTCTATTCAATCACAAAAATTAGGCGAATTTATTTTGCTCTATCCACAAACCTATATGAATCTTTCTGGTCAAGCTGTTCGAGCACTTATTGACTGGTACAAAATTGATGATCTGAAAAAGCTTTTAGTAATTCATGATGATGTGGCTTTGCCATTAGGGAAAATGAAATGGGTTGCTAATGGCGGCGCTGGTGGACAACATGGAATTGAATCAATAATTGAGCATTTAGGTGGTAATAAAGAATTTACTAGGCTCAAATTTGGTATTGGGCCAGACCCAGGCGGCGATCGGCGTAGTAATTATGTGCTGAGTAAATTTCCCGCTGAGCACAATGACCTGCTTGAGAAATCAATAAAAGCCTCTGTAGATGGAGTTATGCTTTTTCTGCAAAATGCTTCATTGAACAAAATAATGGACACTTATAATGGAATGGATTTAAATCCTAATACTCAGAAAAATACGCAACCAAAAGAACTGTCTCAAAAAGCTGGCTCGCAAGAATTTCCAACAAAAGAGAAAATAGAGAAATCAAGCAATGCTCAACCGTGAAAAAGTAATAAAAGCCATAAAAGACAAATCTCTTTTGATGAAGTCTATGCAGGATCAAGCTTTCAAATCTTTAGAAATTTTCACCAAACAATTAAAAGAAATTTCTGAGCATTTTACGCCTGAGAGCTTTAATGAGAAAGTCTTGGCTAGCAAGGAAAAATTTGCCGGGGCCTTAGCAACCCAAGAATTTGCCAAAGGATTAATTCATCATTCAATTGATAGGCCCATTAATTCAGCGGAAGAAGCTAATCAGTGGAAATCAGATGTTTTATCGGATCGAATTGTGGTGGCAGTTGATGGAAGCCAAATTGAGCCTGACAAAAACCTCAATCTTTTTCTGGGAGCTGTTCAAGTAGGTTGGTTTGTAAACTTTCATAATGGTGAAATTCCACCAATTAAGGAGTTGGATTTTGATTTAATAGTTCCAAGTTCGAATGCCCTACTAGAGGAGCAAGAATTTAGGCAAGAAATAGCTTTTCAGAGATTCAAAAAAGAAGCACAAAAATTGATTGAGCAAATGAATGAATTATCTGTTTTATCAAATAATTTAAGTATGTCAAAAAGACCAATTGCTTTTTTTGATGGCTCTCTAACACTTTCATTTGTGCAATCTGAGAGCCGCAAGAGAAGCTACTTACAAGTTGTATCCGAATTAATAGAAGCTTCTGAGAGAAATCAAATACCTTTAATTGGATATATTGATACTTCTCTGGCTTTTAATATCATCAAATCAATTGAGCAAGCCTTTCAAATGGTGAGCTCAGGCAGGATTTCTGATTCGGGTTTATTGAATAATATTTTGACTAATTGGGGTATGCGATCGGCTTATTTTCAATATTTTGACCGAGGATTTGATGCGGTTGCTGGTGAAGCTAATGTCATGTCCAAGATTGGATTTTGTTATCTGAAAGCTGCATCTGGTAAAAGACCCGTTCGCTTAGAAATACCAACTTGGGTTTATCATGCAGGCCTTTTGGATGAAACTGTGGATGTTGTAATTGCACAATGCTTAGTAGGCAATGGATATCCTTATGTAATTGAAGTTGCAGATTCAATCGCTGTTATTCAGAATGCAGAACGCGAGCTTTTCTACAAATACCTAGAACAAAATGCTGGTCTAGAATTGAATACATCGAAAAAGCAAAAGAGCAAAAATGCTAGAAGAAAGCCAACATTGATTGTATAATCCAGCTTATGAAAAAAATCGGTACAGTAATAAAATCAAATTCACATCTTGAGTATGTCGTACAACTTCTCAACCCTCGTACTAATCTAGCTGCTTCCGATTATGCTTTAGGAGCTTTTGTAATCATAGGTGATAAAACGGTTGGTATTATTTATGATACTGAATTGTCAAATCCTAATAATTTGATCATTTCATCCCAAAAAGAAGAACTGAAAGTATATGCTCCTGATTTGCAAGATGAAATAGATATATTACTGAAAGTATTATTACTAGGTACGATCGAAACAAATAATAATCTGATTAGTGGAAATCAAAATATTCCAAGTGAATTATTAGAAGCGGGCATAGAAGTAAAACAAGCTTCTATAGAGCAAATCAAGCAATTTCATTTTTCACAAGAAGATAAAGTACAGGTAAAGTATTTGGTAAATTTGAATAATTTTGGTAGCAAGCTCAATCCAGGTTTATTTCGCTGCATATCGTCACAACTCAAAAATATACTAAGTGAAGAACAGTATAGAATTATTGAGACTATCGAAAGAAATCTTCTCTGGACAAGTTTATGCAAAACAGATTAGATTGTATTTTGCATACTTTCTTACACTGCACAATAATGACTAAATAAAAAAGTGATGAAGAAAATAGTATTAGTAAATGCTTTAGCAAATTGCGCTGGTACCGAAATGCATATTCTTCATCTAGCCAATTCTTTGAAACAAGATTTTGATTTCAATTTAATTGTTGGAGAAAAAGGCTTTTTAACTGAAAAATTAACAGAAATTGGTATTCAATCTCATATTATTCCTAGTCTTAACAAAGATGAGATTTTGAAGAAAATCAATGAATTGAAGGCTGATCTCATACACTTTCATGATGTAAACTTAGCGCTTGCTTTAGCTGGTGATTTGAAAAATCAAGTACCTAGTATTCTAACAACTCATTTGTGGGATATTGATCCTGCCGCTAAAAGCTTAAAGACAAGGATTAAGGCTTCGATTCAAGCAATTCAACTTAGCCAAAATCTCAGTAAAATTATTTGCGTTACTGAGTATTATCAAAAACTTGCAAGTAATATTCCTTTTTTTGATAAGTCAAAGCTAGTAACCATTCACAATGGAGTACCAGATTATGAAGCTGATATTCCTATTTTGATGAAGCAAACCAATAGTAATAATACTGTCAAAATATTAATGGTGGCTCGATTTGGGAAACAAAAGAATCAGGAATTATTAATCAAATCATTTATTAAAATCAGAGACAAGCTTATAGGTATAAAGCCTCAACTGATATTTGTTGGACATGGTCATGATGAGCGCGAAAAGAAATGCAAAGAATTAGCAAAAAAATATTTACCCGATGATGAAGTTCAATTCCTCGGAAAAGTTCATCCAGTAGATCCACTTTTGAGAGAGGCTGATGTTTTTGCATTGATTACAAACTATGAAGCTTTCCCGATTAGCACTCTAGAAGCTATGAGAGCTAGGTTACCCATTATTGCTAGTAATAAATGTGGCTTGCCTGAACAAATCGAAAATGGAATAAATGGTTTTCTAGTTGAGAATAATGAACAGAGTATTTGTAAAGCCTTACTCCAATTAATTAACAATCCTGAAATGCGTTCATCGATGGGGCAACAGAGCCGTGACAAATACAAGCATTTTTTTACTGATCAAAATACAGCCCAAAAAGTCAAATCAATATATTGTGATCTCATAGAATAACCTCTGCATGAAGCTTTCCGTGCAAAACAAGTCAAGCTGACAATTGATGTGATATTATCGATTTGAGGCGTTAACTATTCCTTAATCTTTATTCCCTTTAATGCTCACGGCAGTTGCAACAACTAATACTAATATTTCGTCAGCAAAAACTGCGGTTAGTGGCAATGCTAATGGGAATAATTCGCCAAACCCTCTGCCAAATCAAACTTCTCTTCCTTTGGGTCAAACGAAACAAGCAAATCCTTCGTCTAGTTCAGCTAATCAAAACGTCACAAATTCTTCAACTACTAATACCTCCGTCTCTCAACCAACCAGCCAAGCAAATGCAAATAATTCTCAAGGGATTCAAGATCAATTAGCCTCAAAAAATACCGTAAAAGAAGAACCCAAAGGCTTTGACAAATTTGTTAAATACATCAAAGATCATTGGAAAGAAGTTTTAGTTGGTGTTGCTGGAACTGTGCTTTTGGTCTGGGGTGGAATTGCTTTATCTAATAGGCCGAAAGAGTCAGGAGAGATCAAGTCTTCAAATACAGATAATTCTCAAAGTAATTCACAAAAATCAAAAAGTTCTGCTTCAAGTTCACCACCCATAGATGTAAGTGAAAGAGAAAGTGTTGTTTTCGATGCAATGAGACTTGGCAATGAGGGGATGAGCTGTCATACAATGGCTACTTTAAATGCAGTAAGAGCTTATTACACATTGAAAGGTGAATCTATCCCAGAGTGGATGAATGCTCGTGATGGTGGCAAGAGGAAAGCCTTTGAAATCTTGAGAAATAATGATTCTGAATTAAATAACAAATTACAAGAAAATGGTTTTATCGAAACTGAAATAACTGGAGATAGTATAACGCAAAGAATTAGTTCTATAATCCTTGAGGCATTGCATATCCAGCACCAGAAGCATGAATTGCTAACGAGTTATACAGCTAATGGTACTAGATACAAAGTTCTGAAATCTCAAGGTTTAATATCTTTGCTGGGCGATTTGGAAGATGGTAAAGTTGGAGTCCTGGCGATATCTGGAAGGGGTGGACATTTAGTTACATGTTATGGATTTGAGAAAGGTAGAGATTTTCAATTATTAACCAATGGACTGAAATACGCTATTCATGTGCAGGGTGATAGTAATTGGTTTCAAATAGACAAAAATCCTGAGCTTAATCAAATAATTGCAAATTCAGATCTTGGAAAAATTCAGATATATGATCAACATCGAGGAACTCACGAAAAGATTACCTTATCGGAACTATTGTCTGATGAATGGTTGGCCGCGACAATGCTACACTAGCAAAGATTTTTGTATCTTGGTATTTTTGCCAGTTCTCAATGAACAAATAATCTTCAATTCAAAAGTTAGAATCAAGATTTTAGGTTTGAAAACTGATTGATAAGACGATAAGCTAAAGTAGAAGATAATAAAGCTCAATATGATAATTATGAAATTTCTTTTTTTAGAACTTTTTTACAAAACACTATTTGCTCCTGATCAAGCTAGTCAATTGATCAAGGATCTCAGGGAGCAAGATTCAACCAAATTATTCTTTTATTCCTTACTCATTTTGCTTTTCTCGTCACTGGGTATTAGCTCTGCGCAAGGGGATTTTGGCTTAATTTTTCCAATAATTATTTTCTGGTTTATTTTGGTTAGCAGTTTAGGTCTTTTGGCTTGGCTCTTCCGCCCCAATGACATACCACTAGATTTTGGACTAATCTTTTTCTTTTGCGCTTTTGCTCAAGCCCCACTCACATTACTAGGCTTGGCTCATTTGTGGGCTAGTTCTGCTTTTCCAGCAACAGCACCATCTCTTCTTTGTCACATTTGGGCCATTTGCCTTTGGGGATGGGCGATTTCCAATTCAATTCAAAATGGACCTCTCAAATCTGGATTTATGCTTGCAACTGCTTTATTACTTCCATTTGTTTTGCTAATTTGTTTTCTCTTTATCCTCATCATGTCAGTTGCAGGAATGATTAAATAGGAGTAGCTTCATAGTGCTTCAAAAGAATTCTGACTCAGAACAAATAAAGTTGATAGAGCCATTAGAAGAGGAGTCAACTAATCAAGTTTCAACTAAGCCACAAGATGAGAAAGAAAATGGTGCAAAAAAACAAATAGAAGAATTAACCCAAAAACTTCAAGCTTGGAATCGCCAATATTATGAATTAGCTCAGCCTGAAGTATCTGATGAGGTTTATGATGCTTGTCTAATTACACTCAAAGAGCTTGAAAAACAATATCCACGTTTAGCTTTACCTGACAGTCCTACTCAAAAAGTTGGCACTAAGGTAGCTAGTAAATTTGTCAAAGTCAATCATCAGAAAAAGATGTTGAGTCTGGAAAATGTTTTTGGTGATCAGGAGCTTGAGAAATGGGTGAATCGATTACCCGAAGAAGCCCGAGAATTTGTTTGTGAGCTCAAAATCGATGGAGTTTCAATTAGTTTAGTTTATGACTTAAAGTCTCAAGAGGAATCCAAAAAAGGTAAGTTTGCTCGGGCGGTTACTCGCGGAGATGGTCTAACTGGCGAAGATGTCACAGAAAATGTCAAAACTATTAAATCAATTCCTCAAATAATTTCTCAAGAAATTCCCAGTTTAGGTGATTCATTTGAAGTCAGAGGGGAAATTTTTATGACTTATTCAAACTTTCAGGAATTGGCTTCTCGTGAGAATTTTGCAAATCCACGAAATGCAACCTCAGGTTCTCTTAAACTTCTAGACTCCAAAATTACCGCCGAAAGAAATCTGAGTATTTTTGTTTATGCTGTTTTCTTCAAAGATCATTCCACTGCCTCAGGGAGCTTGTTTCCAGGAATCTTAGATAATTCTCAAACACATTTCGAGAATTTGCAAAAGTTGGAATCGATGAACTTCACGGTTAACCCAAATTATCGTTTATGCAAAAGTTTAGATGAGGTCAAATCTTTTTGTGCAGAGTGGAATTTAAAGCGCAAAGAATTAGATTATCCGACTGATGGGGTTGTTATCAAAGTCAATTCGCTCAGACAACAAGAAGAATTAGGCGAAACCTCAAAGTATCCACGCTGGGCCGTAGCTTATAAATTTCCTGCAGAAGAAGTAGAAACTCGCATTGAAAGCATAGAAATTGAAGTTGGCCGAACAGGTGCACTAACTCCAGTTGCAAATGTTTTACCAGTTCAACTTGCAGGCAGCACGGTTTCGAGAGCTTCGCTACACAATGCGGATCAGATTCAATCACTAGATGTCAGAATTGGTGATTTTGTGCGCATTCGCAAAGCAGGCGAAATAATACCCGAAATAGTTGAAGTGGTTTTAGATAAAAGAAATCCAAATTCTCAGCCCTTTGAATTCCCTACCAAATGTCCTAGTTGTGGCACTCCCGTTGAGAAAACGGAAGAAGAAGTAGCCATACGCTGCTCTAATGTAAAAGGTTGCCCTGCACAAATACAAAGAAAAATCGAGCATTGGGCTTCTAAAGACGCAATGAATCTAAAAGGCTTAGGTGAGTCAATTATTCAGCAGCTTCTTCAGAAAGGCTTAATCGTAAATATCGCCGATCTTTATCAACTCACAAAAGATCAATTATTATCGCTAGAAGGCTTTAAAGACAAATCAGCTGAAAATGTACTTTTAGCAATTCAAGATAGTAAAAAGCGTTCCATGGAGCGTTTGATTTTTGGATTAGGAATTAAACATATTGGACTTCAAGCTGCTAGATTGCTTGCTGTGCGTTTTCATTCTCTGTCTCAACTTGCAAATGCTACAACCCCAGAATTTACTGAGCTCGACGGAATCGGTGACACTATGGCCAATGAGATTGTGAGCTGTTTTGCGGATGCTGATATGCAATTCCTAACAAGTCAATTGGAAGAAGTAGGTGTCAAAACTGATTTCTCAGATGAACTGCGTAGGAGTGCAGAAGATGAAGCTATGAGTAAAGTGCTGGCAGGTAAAATCTTTGTGATTACTGGTTCTTTTGACAGGCCGCGCAGCGAAATTGAGCAAATGATTCTCAGAGCTGGCGGAAAAGCTTCAAGCAGTGTATCCAAGAAAACGAATTATGTTTTGTGCGGAGAAGATGCTGGATCTAAACTCACAAAAGCAGAAGAATTAGGAGTGCAAATTATTTCACTTAAAGAATTTTTGCAAATGTTGTGAAAGAATTTCTGCAAAATTACTAAAAGAAAATGACCAAAATTGATTGAGTCAAGAGGTTAAAAAAAATACTAGAAAATAAGTAAAATCAGGAATTTCCAGATAAAGATAAATCGGTTTGGAATCAATTCTATTGGGCTGTTGAAGCAGTTGAAATGAATTTCTTGAAAAGGGATTGGTTGGAGTTTCTGCTCCTCGGAAAGAAAATGGTTTGGTGCATGAATGATTTCTTATTCTATTTAAGACCTATTTGTTGTCTACATGTTTTTCAATTTCATCAGCTATTTTAATTAGTTCCACTTCATTTCCTTCATTATATGCGATAGAAAGTCTTTTGAAGAGATCTGAGGCAACTGGATCATTAGGACGAACGTCTGGGTGAATTAATCCAACTGCATTGATGTAGATATTACGAAGTTTTTTATTAGTATTTTTATTAATTTCAGATATATTTTCTTTGGGCTTGGTATTAACAACAACAGGTTCGTCAATTTTGCTAATTAAGTCATCTGTAGGTAAGTGATAATTACTAGCAACTTCGGGGTTAAATTTGCCACTTTCGGCATAACTTATTGAATGATTTAATATTTCTTCAAAAAACTCTAGTCTTACTTCAAGATCTTTTAGATCAGCCTCTGTTCTAGGTGTTGACAAATTAAAATAGAATGCATAATTGTTAAATGAATTATTCGGGTTGTTAGGTAATTTATGTAATTTCAATAAACTATACAAAAAGTCCACATCTTCACCCGGAATTTTAATATCTCCTTTTGCTGAAGACATAATAGTATTACCTTCACTAAGTAGAACAATTGATTCAGCAGCTTTCGGATTTTTTTGCAGATAAGATTTTGTAGCATCTAATAAAATCTTGTCGATTAATTGAGAGTTGCTTAGTGTACCGTCAAATTTCACCGTACCCGATCGTGTCACTAACATCCACCGTGTATCTCGATTAATAGTGTCAACAAGCTCTAAGAAAAACCGTTTATGATTATTATCAAACCGTGAATTACTACTATGCAATAGTTGATTTAGTTTATGCATTCTATTAAAAATTCTTGAAGGATAAGGATTCTCTACCGCTGATTTATTTAGATCAACATGAAGCAAATCATAAATATTTTTTATTTGTCTCTTTATAGTCGAAGATGGCAAACCGAATAAATCAAAATTCTGAGAAATAACTTGTGGATATTGAAAGAAGAATTTCAGCTTTTGTTTAATAGAAGTACCTTCAATCAAATCTGCCTCAGCTTTTATTTGTTCATGAAGCTTTGCTTTTTGAGTAGCTTCATCTCTGTTAGGTTGCAGTACTTTCTCTTCTTCATTTGCTAACGATGATAGTTCTTTATTAAAACTTTTATTCAATCTATGCAATGATGGCAATAAAACACCTTCAACCCTAGTCTTCAACTGTTTAGACTTCCTTTCTATCTCTTTTCTAATCGGCTCTCTTTCTTTTGATCCGTAACTAAAGCCTTTCTCTTCAAGTTCATTTTCTTGTTCATTTAATTTTTCTAAATCTACAATCAATTGATTATTATCTTTATAAAAACTATTGAACTCATTTTTTAGTTTCATTAAGTGAAGGCGCCAAGCATATACTTCTTTATTCGTTAAATTAGCTAAAGTTGTTATGTCAGTGTAATCCTTTAAAGGCGTCCTATCTCTTGTATATCCTGGCTTAAACTCTCCTAGCCAGTTGGTAAAGTGTTGTATTGTATCTTTAATACTTCTGCCAAATAAACTCGGCTGTAACCCAGAATCTTGAATATTAGAAGGCACCTGAACATAGCTCTTCATAAATCTAACAAGATCATTCCTTTCACCTGTTTCAGAGTATTCTTTGTGAAGTCGGTCTAATTCACTTACCAATTCTGCCTTATTTGCAAAGTGAGAAGATTCACTAATAGCTTTTCTAGCATCTATATATGCATCCAAAATTTCTTCATCAGTTACAAACGTAGAAACCTTTTTACCATCAGCATATACTTCCCCATTGTAATAGTTGATAGAAGCCAAGTTAAAATAACTTTGCCTAGTAGTTTCATCTACAATATCAATAATTGTTCCTGTAGAGTCAAGTACTGGTTTAACGCGAGAATCAGAATTTCCTAAAAGCTTATAATTTACCAACTGTTCTAGCTTATAAGTCAATTCCCCACTATCATAACGGCTTTGATTCCTCACCTCATCACCATACCTTAAGACATCTTTCATTGATAACCTATTGTCTATAACTTCTGAAATTCTATTTTGAAGGGACAATAATTCATACACTTCTTCAACCATAGGCAGAATGTTCTCTCTAATAGTTCTTAACTGTTCTAATTTCTCTTGTTTTCTTGGCTCAGCAACATACTTCAAATTGTCTAATTGATTAATTAAGCTAAATATTTTTTCAGTACCTTTTAGTTCACTTGTTACTAATTTTTCAATCCATTCAGGACTAAGATTTACAGTTTGCTCAACCAGGGTGGTATCCCATTGTTTTGTTTTTCTTAGTTCTGAATCTGCTGGAATAATTTGAGGTGTTTTCAGTTCTTCTAAAGCTTTTGCAAGCAAGTATTTAAATTCAGGGCGAATATTCTCTGGGAGAGATTTTATAAGTTCATTTATTTTAGGATACTTGCTTGAGTACTTATCGAGTTGTTCTAAATAGTAATTTAGTTTTTTCTCGGACTTAGCAAATTTACTTAATGAGCTTTCAAGAAACTCTATTCTATTTTTTAATCCATTGGGAGAACTTATTGGTTCTAAAACTTCAGAATTACGATTTGAAATTTCTTCTAAAACATTTGGTTTTAATCTGGGTAAGTACTCCAAAAATTCAGGTTGAATATAAGGTAGCAAAGCTTTAATAATCGGCGAAGAATTATTTATAAACTGCTGAGTAGTTTCAGGCAGATTAGAAATATTTTCTTGGAATTTGGTATTTCTTTCATCCATTCTTAATTTAACTTCAGGATCAACTGCAGGAGATTTAGGTAACTGGTTTATTGATTGAGGTTCTTCTTCAACTTCTGCTGTCAGAATATCTGCATTGTTATTATTTACAACTTCATTGTCCAATATACTCTCTTGGGTAAGTTGTATTAAATTACTTTTAGTATTAGTATCCAGAGTTTCACTTATACTGTTTTCAATAGGAGTATCCTCGGTATTAGTAGTAATAATTTTAGGGGTATTATCAGTGCTCTTAGTTAAACCGAGCCATTGTTTGAAAGTGGGAGGAACACTTGGGAAATACTCATTGGCAGGATTTGTAGTTCCAAATAGTGGTACTTTGAGACTGGCTTTTAATGAGGGAAGAATGTGTGGGTTGAATTCACCGAATCGGAAATAACCAGCATCTTCTTCTGATGCTTTATTCTTGCTTTCGTTTGCTGGAATATTAGAATTGTCGATAGAAAGAGAGTTCTGAATTATTTTGTCTGTTGATGGAATTTGCTCTGCAAGTCTTTTTGAATAGTCTATGGCAAGGTCTTCTAATTGCTTTTTATTTTCAATTAAATGGCTAATTTCTGCAATGGCCACATCAAAAAATTGTCCATCGGTTGTTGCTGCACGAAATCCCATTTTATTTATAAGTAAATTAAAAAAATGAGAAGTTGTTTCAATTTTCTTGAGCCTCAAAATACCATTGGCTGGGTAGTTACCTTCTTGAGCATCTTCTATGAATTCCAATAATCCCAAAATAGCGTCAAGTTTGATTTTGGTTTTTTCGTTATCAGGAGCTTTTTTGGAAGCATCTGCAAAAGTTCCATCAGCTAAAGTTGGAGTGAAATGTATCTTATAGCCAGGGCGTCTTGTAGTATCGTTTTCAAAATCAGTTTGTACTATCTGTTGAGAATGAGATTCAAGAACATTACCTTTATTACCTAAAATTCTTATGCTTTCAATTGGCGTTCTTTCAACAGAAAAACCATTGCCATAAAATTTGTCCGTTGATACTTGCTCAGTTTGAGTTTCTTTATTTACAGGTTCATCAAGTTTGCCCCAGAGATCATCACCCTCAACCTCAGCACTAGCAAAAGTACCTTCATCAGGACTTTGAATAACATCTATTACCTCTAATGACTTATAAAAATCTTCAACTTCTAAGGGTAATGGGATTCTTTTTATTTTTGCTTCTTTGTATGCTGTTAAGAATTTTTCACGGACTTCTTGGTTAGAAACGTCTAATTTCAATAATTCTTGAAACTCTAAAACCTCTTTTGCTTTATTAAACACGAAAGCACTAGTCATAAGTTGATCATGTCCATGTATGAATGATAGCTCGGAAATGGGAGAAAGCCGTTCAGTTTCTTCATTTGATGATTCAAGTAATTCTTCAGCTAAAGTCTTTTGGATAATATTGTTAATAAAGCTTGCTAATGCCTCTTTGTTTTCGTAGTGCGTGGGCGTTATATTTGTTACTACTATTTTTACTGGTTCTATTCGGGTAGGCTCACTGTATACTTTTTCCCACCCATTATTTGCTACTTCTTGCTCAGCTAAATAATAAATAGTGTTTTCTGAAGAATAATATTTATTAGTCTGGTTATTAACTAATCCCTGCAAAGTATTACCCCATTTCTTGAATGGAAGAAAAGCTTCTCCATTTACATTAGGTAATTTCATCCATTCTGGCCTAGTTTTCCACAGTTGCTTAACCGCTGCTTGTATCTTAGGTGGTATATGTGGGTTAAATCCACTGAAGCGGAAATAACCAGCATCTTCGTTATTGTTTGTCTCTGAATCCCACACTTGCCCTTCTGCCTGTTGAGGTGCTGAATTACTACTACTTCCCCTTTGTGGCTCTTGAATTACCTCATTAAGTACTTGCCCAGTATTTTCATTATCAACTAATTTAAAATCAGCTTCATGTGTTGCTTGGTATTTTGCATGTTTTCCAGTTGCACTTATACCCTCAGCTAATGCTTCTTGAACAAAGCTCGCAATGAGAGTTTTTATATAATTCCAGTTTGTAAAATCAATCTTGTTTTCTTTTAAGTCTTGGTAAATCTGCTCACCTACTCCAGCAGTGCCATCTAAACCTCCTTCAATAAGGACTTGAATAACTTCATTTGAACTCTTATGTTCGTAATGATGTGCTATCTTTCCACCGACAAAGCCAAGCAAGAATGAAAGAATTATTTGGTCAATCTTGATTTCGTCCAGTGGATTTTTGCCTTGAATGGCAGCCATGCTCATTTCACTGAATAATTCGGCAAAAGCACAAGTAAAAGCAGCCGCAAGTGGTCTACTAATCTGTTCTGGTAATGCTTTTGCAAATTTACTAGTTGCCCAATCTTGTACACTTTCTTGAATATTAGATTGCAAATCTTCATTGATAACTTCTTTAGAAGATTCGAGCCATATACTCTTATCACTCAGAGGTTTTCCAGTTTCAAGTGAAATTGTTCTAGCTTTTTGAATATAATCCAAGAATGTTCTATATCCAATTGCTCCCAGTCCACCAATTTCATCTCCAAACATTCTGCTAAATACCATTTGGAAAGCATTCTCAGAAAGTTTTTGTATTTGTTCTAAGCCAAATGCAATATTTTCATTGATTAAGACATCATTTTCAACTGCTTTAGAAAACTCTTTTGCCGATTGACCAGTCAAATCAATAAACTTTTTACGGAAAGTATTTATTTGTGCTGAGCTTAAATTATTACTATTTGCAACTTCATTCCAAAGTTTTCCTAATTCAGCAATTTGTTTTTCCAGAGCTTGTTCAGATTTACCAGAACCAAGCATTTCACTAAACCAATTAGCATTTATTTCGATTCCGAATAATTCTTTTTGTTTCTCATTATATTCATTCAAAATATTATTTGATTCACGGATAGAATCAGCTATCCAACGCATTAATTCAGCTTTTTTCTTTTTAGAATTAATATCAAAAGAATCTTTTAGAGAAATTACATCATTAGTATTATTAGATTGAGTATTTTTGTTAGTATTTTTTGTATTAGTAGTATTAGTAAAAGGTCGAACATTAGACTGAGTAGAGGATTTACCAGATTGAGTAGAAAAAGACTCAAAAAAGCATAAATAATCTATTTGTAAATTAGTAAAATGAAATTTATTGGCGTATCGCCTCATATAGGAGATCTATTATTTGTATCGGGTTTTCTCTTTGTATACCAAATAATAAATCTTGCTAATTAAGATTCAAATATATTCATCTTGCCTATTTGTTAAATCTAATTTTGTTTAAATCTTGCCTATTTTCTGCAAATGTAGCAACCCATATTAAGTCGTCTCAGATATCACAAAATATTTAGGTGTTAAAGAAATGAGAGTTTTCCCTTAATTAAAAGCTAAATCTTCTTTTTTATACTAGAAATTAAGAAACAAAAACAATCTACTTTAACTTATGACTACTACTAATCCGTCTTCCATTGATATAGCTTACAAAAATCTTCCCCTTGGAGCGAAAAGCAATATTACGAATTGGACATTCAAACTTAACGATGATCTTATCGACGCTGGTGCTTGGGGTTCTACTCAAAAGCTAGGATTAACAAGACTACTTTCACAATTAAATTCTAAGACCAAGGATGCACAGAATATCAGATTACCTTTAAATCACTATATAAACAGAACAAGGTTATATCTACAAATGTACAAAAACAACAGTCCAGTTACTTTAAATGCGAAGCTACAGAGTCTTGCTAAAGATATAAATGATATTTCTTCCATGCTTGAGAAAAAACAAATAACGCCTAAACAATTAGCTTTTTATTATTCAGGTGATCCAGATCAACCAGTTAATGTATCGAATATTAAAAAAAACTATCTAGCCAATAAAGATGGTTTTGTTAAGACGACTGGAGGGGCCAAGATAACAACAACAACTACTACTACTACTACTAGAATTACTACTCGCTAAAAACTGCTTTCTTTTCAGAAAGGTTAGGCTATTAGGAAAGAAGATACTCTACTCTTTCCCTATTTATCTAATTTCTCGGCAACTTTGATGCGACCTTCTCCTTTTCCACCAAGCTCTAAAGTCCCTTCTCAACCTACAAAGCGCTCACTACGTATTCCATTATCAGTCACCAAAGATGGATTTGGAAATGCGTCTGCAATCAATTTCTCGGTTCTTGTAACTCCAATTTGACTGAGTGCCGCTTTGGCCTGAGGATTTTCTTTATCTGCAATTTCTAAAGCATCTTTTAGGCTGAGCTGTACACCATTGGATTGCAAAACTTCACCATGAAGAGTTGGACGTGGCAAAATTTGACTACGCAAAGCATTATCACGCAAAGTCTCACCATGAACATAATATGAGGGCAAACAAAAAATACAATACAGAGTAGCAAAGCACCAGAGAATGTCTAACAAACACTATTTACCGGCCGAGCTAAGTTTATAGATATCAACAATTTCATTAATCATTCCTTCGGAAGAATCGCCAGCTTTTATCGAATCAACCAAGCATGCTTTTAAATGAGCCTCAAGAATAATTGTTTCAACTTTCGAAACAGCCCCTCTAGCTGCTCTACATTGATTAATAAGATCGACACAATATTCATCACGTTCAATCATCTTCATAATGCCTTCAAGTTGCCCTTTGACCTTGCTTAAGCGGCTGAGTACTGAAGGCTTATCAAGTTTGGCTGAGAGGGGCTTTTCGCAGGAAATGTCAGAATGGTTGTGAGTTGCTTTTTTAGGCATTTATTTTTGAATTATTTTCTATCCACAATTACAACCATTATGATCGCAACCTTTTTTATTTGGATGTCCTTGTGAACAACTTTCGGAACAATAATATTTTCCATCTTGTGCTTTGATTGATTTTTCAACCGATATCACACATAGACATTTCTCACAGGCGCATTTCATTGTTGTAACTTCAAGTGTTTGATTCATAATTTTCTCCTTTTGCTTTAGAATCTAAAACAATTATACCCCTACGAGGTATA
>DUDU01000116.1 GCA_005110395.1 Candidatus Melainabacteria bacterium
TTTGAAGAATACTCCAAACCAAAAAGATAGCGAGATTAATAATTTCAATCCAGGTATTTGTGAATCGGTAAAATGAGTTTGAAAATTATTTACTAAAATAGAAAAACCATTATAAATAAACAGACAAATTACAACGAGCAGTAAAAAGAATAGAAAACTAGATCTCTTGTGAGTTTATCAAAGCATTTATCAACAATCTCAGCTTCAAAATCTTCTGCTTCAATGTATTCAGGTGTTTCTTTGTAATTCCAAAAAATAAATTTCTTAAACATGTTGTAAAGGAATTAGCTTTTTTTCACAATATCAATTACGGCTTGAGCGACTACTATTTTTATTTATTTTGCTAATGTGAATTGTTCTTTATAGGCGGCTCTGGAAAAACTCGATAGTCCTCAATTACACCTTTGCATTTTTTTATAAATCTGCGAATAAAAAAAATCCTGACTTGCTCATTAATGAAATTAATTATAAGTACAGGAAATAGTATTTTGAAGAATACTCCAAACCAAAAAGATAGCGAGATTAATAATTTCAATCCAGGTATTTGTGAATAGGCAAAATGAGTTTGAAAATTATTTACTAAAATAGAAAAACCATTATAAATAAACAGACAAATTACAACGAGCAGTAAAAAGAATAGAAAACTAGATCTCTTGTGAGTTTATCAAAGCATTTATCAACAATCTCAGCTTCAAGATCTTCTGCTTCAATGTATTCAGGTGTTTCTTTGTAATTCCAAAAAATAAATTTCTTAAACATGTTGTAAAGGAATTAGCCTTTTTTCACAATATCAATTACGGCTTGAGCGACTACTTTGGAAACTCTCAAATCAAGCGCATCAGGAATCACATAATTTCTATTTAATTCCTTATCGGTAATTAGAGAAGCAATGGCTTTCGCGGCGGCAATTTTCATGTCTTCAGTTACTCGAGTTGCCTTGGCATCAAGCAAGCCTCTGAAAAAGCCAGGGAAGCAAAGTACATTATTAATTTGATTTGGAAAGTCTGATCTGCCAGTTGCCATAACCGAAGTATAAGGAATAGAAGCGACTGGATCAACTTCCGGAGTTGGATTGGACATTGCAAATACAATTGGATCTTTTGCCATTGTTTGCAAATCATTTACGTCAAGCAAATTGGGACCTGACAAGCCCATAAACAAATCTGCTCCTCTGAGCACATCTTGCAGGCTGCCTTTTTCATTATCTGGATTAGAAATAGCGGCAAATTCACGCTTGGCTTCATTCATTCCTTCGGTACGACCTCTATAAACTGCTCCTGTACGGTCACAAATAATAATATTTTTCACGCCTGCTAACATGAAAATTTTGCTGCATGCAATACCAGCGGCACCAGCTCCAGAAACCACAACTTTAATTTGATCTATTTTTTTGCCTGTTAGCTTGAGTGAATTGTAAAGAGCGGCCAAAGTTACAACTGCGGTTCCATGTTGATCATCATGAAAAACGGGGACATTTACTTCTTCTTGCAATCTACGCTCAATTTCAAAACAGCGAGGTGCACTAATATCTTCGAGATTAAAACCACCAAAAACAGGCTCAATCGATTTGGCTATATCAATAATGTGATCAACACTTTTGCCATGAACGCAAATGGGGAAGGCATCAACATTTGCCAAAGCTTTAAACAACATACATTTGCCTTCCATCACGGGCAAAGCTGCTTCAGGCCCCAAATCTCCTAATCCCAAAATAGCTGATCCATCTGAAAAAACCGCAATTGTATTTTTCTTTATGGTTAATTCACGGACTCTTTCAGGTTCAGCTGCAATTGCCTCACAA
This sequence comes from Candidatus Melainabacteria bacterium, assembly GCA_005110395.1. Classification (GTDB taxonomy): domain Bacteria; phylum Cyanobacteriota; class Vampirovibrionia; order Caenarcaniphilales; family Caenarcanaceae; genus LMEP-10873. The sequence continues at coordinate 1,802 of DUDU01000116.1, forward strand.
ACTCTGGCCACTCCTGGTGTATAAACTATTGCCAAATCAGCTTTAGTTCTGACATTTATTTTGCTTTTGATTTCAATTTTGCCACCTTGATGAGCTTCAAATACTCGATCGAGAAAAACTAAATCTTTGAACTTATTCTTTGCTTCAAGCTTTTCAAAAATGCCTTGCGCTTGTTCTAAAGACTCGGTAAAAAATTCAATATCTCTATGCCCGCCACTATCTTGTGACTCAATTTGCCCAACCGTCGCACCCAATTCTTCAATTGCTTGAATTAAATTACAAAGATCATTAGAACTTCCAGAGAATCTAAGCGTTGAATGGAAGTCTTTGTGGGTAGACTTGGAGAGGGTAAATGGCATATGAGTGATTTGATACAACTTGGTGATATGTTGGGTGAAATACTGAAAGAAACAAAAATTTCTAAATTTGCACTTATATTAAACTATTTGAAGGCTGAAATACTCAGATATTTGAAGCTATGAAATAAATTTTTTGCAAGATAAAAGCGTGATTTCTAAGGGGATTTCTAAAAGCTTTTGAATTGTCATAGATGGGATTTTAAAACCATTTCCCAGAGCCTCCTTCTATGGTTGAGGGGTGAAAAAATGCAAATCTCACAGAAACACTCTTAGAAACTTAGTATTCAAAGAAACGGGGGAGCTCAGAATTGATTTTGATAACTGATCGATTTTCGGATACACTCAAAGAAATTTAGTATTTAAAGCTGTGCAAAATCCTTATTTTTTATTTTGTAATATCGTTTTCACTACAGCATTACCACTCTGAACAGCTCCATTCATATAGCCAGCATAATCTTGGCTGCAATGTTCGCCCGCGAAAAGCAATCTGCCATTGAGTTCAGACTCTCCAGCGGCTCCCATCAGGGTTGTGTATTGTCCAGGTTTAGGACATGAATAGCTTCCTCTTGCAAAAGGATTTTGAGTCCAAAACATAGAAGCTCTATTACCATCCAATTCAGTATTCAAATCTCGCCCTTGATTGATAAGGCTGAAATCATTTAGCGAATTATCAAAAGAATTATTATCTTTTTGCAAGGCTGCTTTACCACCAAGAAAGTTGGTAATAATTGCTGAATTGCCCGTCTGAGACTTGCTTGTCTCCCAAAAAACTTGGCTTTGCAAATCAGAGTAAAAATATCCACCCAAGCCTTCTCTTGAATTTACATCCGATGATGCTTGCCAAAATCTAGATTTGAAACCAGTTATAAGTTTTGCATTGCTTCCATAACCTAACTCTCGAATTGATTTTAGTTTAGCTGGACTAAGAGCTAAATCAGCAATACCTTGCACTTCTCTAAGCTTAGTAAAAGGCAAAGCCAGAATCACCCGTTCAGCTTTTATTTCCTTGATTTGAGAATTATCCTGAAAAGTCAATTGAAAAGCATTATCTAAATCTTTGATACCTAGCAATTCACAACCAAAATTAAATTCAATTTGTTTTTCTAATGAATTAAATAAAGCTTCTGGCAATTTCGAGTTTCCACCCTTTACTCGCATACCTTCATCACTATCACCAAAAATCTCAAATTTATTTTCATCATCGGTTCCGATCAAGAGTAATAAATTCAAAGCTGATTGTTCTTCGGCTTCTAGTCCATATTCTCCAACATAAGCAACTTTCAATAAACCCAAAAACCACTTATCAACATTTTTTTGCTTCAAGTGCAAATACTCTTCTAGTGAGATTTCATCCAGCTTTTGCAAACCATGAGAATTTTTGTAATTTGGAACTTCATTTATTGAAGACTGACCAATTGCATCTAATAAATCTTTTTTGATTTCTCTTGCCAGAGGTTTAAAGGCTTTTCTCAATTCTTCAGCCGTTCGCAATTGTCCATCAAAAAAATAAATCGAATTATTTCCTCTTGAGTTTTGCTGGAATTTTTGTACTTCAACATTTAATTCTCTACACAAAGAAATAATGTCAGTATGGTCTGAGTCAATGAATTCACCGCCTAATTCACAAAACATATTGTCTTGATTGAAATTGTATTTTGTAAAAACTCTTCCACCAAATCTTGAGCTTGCCTCATATATTTTGCACTTTACACCCGCTTTAGTCAGTTTGTAAGCAGTAGCCAAACCAGCTAAGCCAGCCCCAATAATTATTGTATTTTCGATTCTGGAATTATCAACTGCAGAATCACAAGCTTGCGACTTTCTTAAAGAAGATTGAATAAAACTTGTCGCCAAAATTGAGCCAATGGAATACTTAAGAAAATCGCGTCTTTTCATTTGTTTAGGTTTTTAGCGTTCAGTTTATATTCCTAAAATAATATTTCTTATTTTCTCGCTTACTATTGATTGGCTTAATGAGAAATCATTTTATGGCATCTCTATAAATTGCAGCTTTGTCAACGCCTTTCCTGAAAGCCCTTTTAGTAAGGGAGTTGGAGATCGAGATTGGCAGAAAGGGAATAAATAGATATTCCTTTTATTAATACTTCAGTGAATGAAATATTCATTCTTAATTAGCAGCCTTTATTTTTCTACCTTTGTATAGCTGCTTCTCTTGGATTAATTCGCCAAATAAGTCATTGTAGGAATAATTACCATTTTCCTCTTTTACCCTCGCAATTTTTTTCATACTTGTAGGTATAAACTGTGATGGTTTAACTAAATTGTCACTTTTCTTTGCAATTAATTTTGGTGGAATTATGGCTTCAGGCTCATCTATATCAGCACTGTTTTGGTACACAGGCTTAATAATCGCAAATTGATCATTAATTGAATTTTGTTTAGCTTGTGGATTCAATTCTTGATTATCTATAGTAAATTGATGAGGCTTTAGAAGTGACAAATCTTTCCTATTAAATTTGCTGTGATTCAGGCGATATGAGTTCATATAATCTGTTTTATTTAAATCTGTAGAAGTTTCTTTATTATTTTCCTCACTTTGATTTTTAGAAGGATTTTGATTCAAGGTCTTCGATATCAAAGCCATAATTGAATTTTTCTTATTTACAACTTCTTTAACTAAATTATTTTTGATAAAAGTTATTTGCTTACTCTTCAATTGAGTATCTATTTGAGAATCTATTCCATTTGAATACCGATTTAATAATTTTTCTAATTTGCGTGAGATATCGCTCAATATGGTCATTTGCTGATGGGAGTAATCTTGAAATTCTGTGGCGAATTGATTTTGGGATATAAGCAGAAATAAATTCATAATCAAAAGTAAAGAAAGAAATATTCTCTCAACTCGCACTTTTCTTTTTTTGTGAGTATTTGACTTGATGGGAACTCTGATATATCTTTCTTTGAGACAACTATGTTTATTTTCAATTCTTTCTTTTATAAATGTGAATTTGTTGTCTAAAGAACTTGAAGATAAAGTTTTATCCAATTCAGCAAAAATCTCTTCGATTCTTAGATCTTGTAAAGCTGATTGTGGTATTGAAAATTTAGTATTTGATCTTAGATTATTCTCCCTGATTGGCCTTGGCTCACGAGAGTATAAATCATTATCCCAAATCAATTTTTTGGGTTCTTCAGACATAAATTAAAGTAACAAAACTTAGTATTAAGGATCACAAAATTTTCTTTACTGATTTAATGCCCAAATATTTTTCCTATTATCGAGATCTTCAAAATCAATTTTTAATTCAGATAAGTTCAAATCATCAAAATGTTTTTAGATTTATTCTATATTTCTCTTTAATCTTCGAAGAAGTTTATTTACCTTACGAAACTCTAAGCACAGCTTCTGATAATTAATCTATTTTCTATGCAAGAACCAATATTGGTTACAATTCAAATGACAACGTCATCAGGAGAAGATGATAAATTTTGAAGAGATTTGAACACCTTCATCATCTTCATTCCATTGATATCAAAAAAAATCCCCTCAAAACTCGGTGAAAGCTTCAAGGGGATTTTTGCAATTTTCAAAATCTAATCTACAAATCAAACCAAGCTAGCTTCGAGGAAAACAACTTGAATAACTGGTTTTTGCTTTAAATCAGTTAATGAATTCTGAATTAAATCTTCCAAAGTCTTTTCTCTTAAACCTTTCTCTAGACCTTTAATCTGATCCCATGAACTAACAATTTTATCTTTAATTGACTGGCTTAACTCTTCGCTTTCATGAGCATCTCCAAAAACAAAACCTTTGAAAACCAAATCTGGCCCGGCCACAATTTTGTCTTTTTCAAGTGAAAGCACCAAGCTCACAATACCTTGTGTTGAAAGTTGTTTCCGGTTTATAAGCATGTTTTTGTCTATGCTTCCATCTCTGGTACTGTCAACCATAATGATCCCCGCTGGAACTTCCCCAACAATGGCGGCGGTTTCGGTTGAAACTTCAAGAATATCTCCATTTTCCATAATAAAAATATTTTCAGGAGCCAATCCACAAACCTCTTCTCCAAGCTTGCCATGACGAACCAACATTCTGTATTCTCCGTGAGCTGGCATAAAGAATTTTGGTCTCGTGAGACTAAGCATTATCTTTTGTTCTTCTTGGCTGCAATGACCCGAAACGTGAACTCCAGAATCTCTGCCATATACAACTTCTGCTCCTCTTGCAAAAAGCGCATTGATTGTGGCCGCAACTGATCTTTCATTTCCTGGAATTGGAGTGGCGCTGATGATAACAGTGTCTCCAGGAATAATTGAAATTTGTTTGTGAGATCCATTTGAAATTCGAGTCAAAGCGGAAAGCGGTTCTCCTTGGCTTCCAGTGGTCAAAATCACAATTTTATTAAGTGGATAATTAGAAACTTCATCAGCTCTAATCAAAAGACCATCTGGGAAATTCATATATCCAAGCTGCCTTGAAATCAGCGCTATATTGAGCATGGAGCGACCAAGAATTGCTACTTTACGTCCGTATTTTTGAGCAATTTCCAAAATCTGACTAATACGGTGAACCTGTGAGGCAAAGGTTGTAATAATTATTCGCTTGGTAGCTCTGACAAAAGTTTCTTCGAGTTTTGGGTAAACAGCCTTTTCCGATGGTGTATAGCCAGAACGTTCTGCATTTGTCGAATCTGAAATCAGAAGAGTCACTCCTTTGGAGCCAGCTTCTGCAAGAGCAGGTATATCAAACAACTCTTTATCAAAAGGAGTGTGATCAAATTTAAAATCACCTGAGTGGATAATGATTCCAGCTGGACTTTGAATGACTAAGGTGAATGAATCAGGAATAGAGTGATTATTACGAATAAAAGTTACTGCAAATTGTCCGACTCTTACGGTTTCGCGTGGCTTAATGCGTTTCATATTAGCTTTTGCCATTAATCCAGCTTCTTTGAGTTTACCTTCCAAAAGACCAATTGCAAGTGGCGGACCATACATAATTGGGATATCAAAACTTTTGAGCATATTCGAAATGCCGCCAATATGGTCTTCATGGCCGTGAGTAATAATCATGCCTGCGATTTTGTCTTTGTTTTCTATAAAGAAAGTCAAATCAGGCAAAACCAAATCAACTCCGTACATATCTTCAGTTGGAAAGGCAAGCCCACCATCAATAATCATGATTTGGTCATCACATCTAAGCGCCCAAGTGTTTTTGCCAATTTCACAAAGTCCGCCAATTGGAATAACTTGTACTTTGGCTCCAGGAACGCGTGGAATAATATCAGCAATTATTGGCTCATTGGAAATTGGAATTTGTTTTGCAGCCGCTTGCACATTTTGATTTTGTTGCTGAGATGGATTAGGTCCTTGCTGGCGAGTGATATTTCTATTTGTATTTGAATTGTTATTTGGTTGAAAATTTCTATTCATGAGTAATTACCTACTTACTTAAATGTATTCTTTCGAAGAATTCTTTTTATTAAAACTTCTTTGCTTTCTTTATCTAATTAACTAATTTAGGTTAACTAAGATTTTATTTGATTTACGGTAATTTCCTTTCAATGGTTTCATTGCAAAACCTTTGTATGTTTGAAAACTACTTTGACTTTAAATTCTTGAAAACTTTTTAATAGAATTCAAAATATTTAAGCCGATTAATTCACTAAACTAAACTCTTAAGACCACTAAATGAATTTAGGTTGAGGTCAGTGAGTATTTGTCTTAGAGAATCTCGGACAATTGTTGCCGGTTCAGTTAGAGGTAAGCGCATATATGGCTTGCATAGACCTAGCTGAGATAAGGCATATTTAATGGGGCCTGGACTTGGCGAAGAAAACACTGCTTTGAACAGTGAAAACAACTTGCTATGAATTTTAGCAGCTTCTTTAACTTTATCATTCCCAACTAAATCAATTATACTGCGTATTTCGGCACCCGCAATATGACTAGTAACACTTATAGCTCCGTGAGAACCAATTGCAATAGATGGCAAAATCAAATTATCGTCTCCGCAATAAATCTCTATATTCGGTGCCTTAAGGGATAACCAGGTAAAATTATCTAAAGAGCCGCTTGATTCTTTGACGGCAACAATATTTGGATAACTTTTATTTAATTCATAAACCGTTTCGGGCTCAATAGAAGAACATGTCCGACCCGGATTGTTGTAGAGTGCGATTGGAAGAGCTACCCCTTTAGCGATCTCAGCAAAATGCGCAGATATTCCTTCTTGATTTGGCTTATTGTAATAAGGAGAAATTGATAGAATACCATCAGCACCCAATTCTTCAGCTTTTTGGGAAACTTCAACTGCCGTTTTGGTGCAATTAGAGCCAGCCCCAAACAAGATAGGAATGTTGACCCCAGCAATTGTTTGGGTAATTTCTTTTGTCTTCTTTAGCAATTCCCATTCTTCTTCATGAGTAAGAGTTGGATTCTCGCCAGTTGTACCAGTTATAAGAATACTGGTGGAACCACTCTGAATAAGATGATTAATTATTTTTTCTAATGACTTGTAATCAATTGATAAGTCTTCATTAAAGGGAGTGACCATAGCAGTGATCAAAACTCCAAATTTTTCGCGAAACATATTTTTCTGCTCTTTAATTAATAATTAGTTGGAATTTTAGGATGATACAAATTTAAATCTTTACTGAATTTTACAAGGTCATTTAATGGTTCAAGAATATTTGTAAATAATTTTCTATTTTTGATTTTCTTTGAAGACTTTGTTAATGCCAAAGGATATTGAATGGCAAGCTCAACCATTTTTGAGTATGTATCAGGATCTAGATTGAGAACAGAGTCTTCTATCAAAATAGTTGGAATCCCACTTCGGCATATAGGAAAAAAGTAGACCTGAAAGTCATGAGTTGTATTAACTGATAAGACAACTGAGTGAATTTGTGAAAATATGGAAATTCCCAGAAAAAAAACATTCAGTGAAAAAGCCAGAAATTCAATGTCCTAAATGTGGTTCCAAAAAAATAATTAAAAAGGAAAAGCAAGAGGAAAACAACGCTTAGGATGCACTAACTGCAAAACTAATTTCGTTCCAAAGAATGACGATTGGTTTAAACAGACTTATTTGGACTATTCAATTCACAAACAGACTTATTCAGAGATTGAATTAAAATACAATAAATCTTCCAGAACACTTCGAAAATATTTTGACCAATTGCAACATGCTCCATTTCCCTCTCCAATTGATTGTATTCCAGAAGTAAATTTAACTTTCGATACAATTTTCTTTGGACGAAATTTCGGAGTAATGGTCTTTAGACCCCCTGGAATCAATCTATTCTGGGAATTTGTTCAAGCTGAAACAGTCTCTGGATATAAACATTGTCTCAGTGAACATAGTCACAAATTTAAATTCTTAAGTTTCACCATTGATGGGAAATTAGGAGTACGAAAGATGCTGAAAGCAAGCTTCCCAGAAGTACCAGTGGAGTTATGCAAATTCCATCAAGTTGCAATTGTACGAAGGTATACGACTCAAAGGCCGAAAACAGAATGTGGAAAATCTATTTTAAGATTAGCAAAATTGTTAAAGTCGCTTTCAGAAGGTGAATTCAGAGACGAGTAGCAAGAATTTTTCTCTGCCTTTATTCAATTCGTGAGCAGCCGCTAAACCAGCTAAACATGCTCCAACAATTACAGTATTCATAGATTAAACCAATAACTAAACCTGGTTTAGTCTAAATATATCAGTGAATTGCATAGAGGATACTTATGAAAAAGAAATTGTGGACTTCGCTGAGATTAGGAAAACTCAAAACGTGAAAATGTTTGGAATTGCAAAATCGCTAGATGCTTTGTTAGCAACCTTCTTGTTTTAAAAGATTATATGGATTTATACCAAATTCCGCCTCCAAGAACTTAATAGTCTCAGGTTGATTTTGTAATGATGCTTTTATCAATTGTGTCGTGAATAATTTCTGATTGCTCACCCATTTTCCCTCTTCAGCATTTACTGAGACAGCCCAAGATACTCGAACAGGATATTCAGCTTTATCAGCATCTTTTGCGTTTTCCAAAATTCTAGGCTGTAATAAATTTAATTGATCCAGACTTTTACCGTCTATTCTAAAATATTGAGCCATGACAGCAGGCTCTCTTACTATGCCTATTCCAACATAGCCACCAATATTTTTCTTTCTTTTTAAGTATGCTACGACAACATCACCTACTTGTAAGGTTTTTATTTGCTCATTCCATTGTTTACCCTGCCCAGCAGAAAGGAATCCCCATTTCTTGCAATCAGCCCAACACCTATGTTCACCTTCACCAACATTTACATAGTAGACGCCATTTTGAAAATCAAAACCATATAAATCAAGATACAAAGAATTGGGCTTACGGAATTTTTCTGAGAATTGACCTGCTACTTTATTTGTCAGTAACCGTCCCAATTTCCAAATAAGAGTTGTTTCTATCAAAAATGCTTCATTCTCGGAAAGATTTGCGGCTATCACTTTGATAATAGGTTCAAGTCCACTTTGCTTAATCTCTTGAATTCGCTTTCCCTTTTCATCATCAGTATTATGCAAATGAGAATATTTCCTGTTGCCCCGACCTTTACCATAATAAAACTCTTCGTAATTGCGAGGATCAATATAAACGTAAACGTAATAATCGGAAATTTCTGTCATAAGCTCTCTTGTATTATGCAAGGGGTTGCCAAAGGTTTGCTTAACCTGCATGCCCTCATTCTGCTTGAGAATAAAAAACTCAGGAAATATTCAGCACAATTGATTTTGATTTATTTGCGTCCACCGAGGAATTGCTTGGCGATATGCTTGGTAGCTTGCCAGTTAGCTTCTGAAATAGCTCCAACCAAATCAACTTCCTTCGGACAAACGGCTGCACAGTTTTGAGCATTTCCGCATATATTCAAGCCATTGTCGATCAGAGCTTGCACTCTCTGAGATTCAGTATTTTTACCGATTGGATTGCGATTAAATAAAACCGCTTGTGCAATTGCTTGAGGTCCAATAAATCCTTCATCAGCAGACCATTGAGGACAGCTCTCCAAGCAACATCCACAAGTCATACAACTAGCAAAATTATAGGCTTTTTCTTGATCTTCTGGAGAAACTTTTGAGCCTGGGCCAACTGGTACCGTTGAATCGATTGGGCTCCATGCTTCTACCCACTTAAGCTGCTCAAACATTCTGTCACGATTAACCATTAAATCCCTAATTATGGGAAATTTTGTCATTGGCTCAATTGTGATTGGTTGTTCTAATTTATCAACCAAAGCGGTACAGGCCTGACGGGCTTTACCATTAATAACCATTGTGCATGAGCCACAAACTTCTTCGAGGCAATTGGCATCATAACTTGCAGGAGTAGAAATTTTGCCCCCACAAGTGGTCGGGCTTTCGTGCTGAGCCATCAAGACAGTAATTATATTTAGACTTGGCTTCCAAGGAATTTCGTATTCTTCCCAAAAGGACTCTGAGTCTGGTGTGATTTGCCTTTTGATCTTAAATTTGACAGTCTTTTTTTCTTGTATATTGCTCATTCTGAATAAATACTTAATTCGATAATTTCAAGTTCAATAATTTTAAGTTTAAGCTCAGGAAATTTGTTTGTTGCAAAAAAATTAGTAAAAAACTTTATTCACGGATAACCCTATAAATCTTCTTGGACTTTTCCAGGGAAGTGAATAAATAACCCGTTTAGGCTTTAGCTGCGATCTTTTCTAATACAGCAATCAAATTGTTTTGGAATTGTTTATCTTGTTCATTCTTCTCTTGAATTACTTGAATTAATTCCTCAATCAGCTCTGATTGAACCGCTAATTCATCTTTAACTTCTTGAACTGATTCGGTTAAATCTAAATCATCTTCGAGCTCATCATCTGAATCGTCATATGCTTCATCTTCAAATTCTTCTTTTGATTCTAAATTCATTAATTTAATCCTTGGCTTTCCCTTTGCATTGATTCTCTTGATGCATTCTCTTAGTGCATTAGACAAATAAATCAAATACTTGTATAAATACTGGCATAAATATTGGCAAATTTATTATTGAACGATATTTGTCTAATTCAAACTAAAAAGTCATACTCCATTATAATCTTCTGAATCAACATCTATATCAAATCTCAAGTCTCATTCAAAGATTTATGGCAGAAAAATCCAAATTAAATGATTTCCTAATTCCTGTTATCGGTCTAATCTTTGCGCTTTTCTTTATTTCTTGGTTGAATCCAGTTTTTATTGTTAATTCAGGTGATCGAGTAATAATATTCAACACCGTTTCTGGCTTAAAAAATGAGGTTTATGGTGAAGGTCTCCATTTTAAGCTTCCTTTTATCGAAAAGCTTTTTACTTATAATGTGAGACGCCAAGCTTTTGATATAGAAACAATGGCAGCTTCCAAAGATTTGCAAAATGTCAAAGTCAAACTTAGATTTCTTTATAGTCCAATAGAGAAGAAATTACCAATTCTACATAAAGACCTTGGACCTGATTATGCAAATACGGTTTTTCCTTCAATTAGTAAGGAAGTTCTTAAGTCTGTAATAGCAAATAAAACCGCCGAAGAAGTAATTACTCAAAGAGAATATGTAAGTCGCGCAATTAAAGATGCAATTGAGAATAGAGCTAAAAATTCAAATATTGAAATCTATGATGTAGCACTTGCAGATGTAGAGTTTTCGCATGCTTTCACTGAAGCGATTGAGTCAAAGCAGGTTGCACAACAGGAGTTTGAGGCCAGCAAGAAAAAAGCCGAGGCTGCGGTTGTAAAAGCCAAAGGTGAAGCCGAAGCCGCACGCACCATTAATGAAGCCAGTAAATCTTCGCCAGCATTTATTGATTTGCGCCGAATAGAAGCCCAAAAAGAAATAGCGCAAATTCTCTCAACCTCAGCAAATGTAATTTATTTACCAAATAATGCAGTTCTCATGACACAAGGAAAGTAAAACACTTCTATATCAATCCTTCTTTTGGGGTGAATATATTTTGAAATCCGTTACAAAATGCATGTGATTATCTACCAGGCCTCTTTGAAAGAAGGAGCCAAGAAATGCAATTTTTAGTTTTGCAATATGCTCATCTTTTAGTTTGTGTTTTTATGGCGAGAAATACGGGGTAGCCCTAAAGAATCATTTTTTAATTAATAGTATTGGAATAATGCATTTAGCAGAGTTCTTATTATTAATTATTTGAGATTATGAGTAATTTACTTAAATCAGTAGAAGCTTTGGAAGATAGATCTTATGAAGCGCATCGATTATCAAAATCGGTTGACTTAAAGCTCGCAGTCGATATAATACCCGCACTCAAATTAATTGAAAATATATTCAAGAAAATTACTTTATCTCCAACGTTCAGAATGGGGGAAGTAGAAAAAGAAGAATTAAATGACTTGATGATGAAATTGAGCAGCCATTTGCATTATGAATCTGCAAATCCAGCAGACCGTGAAAGTGAAAGAGCTTTTTGTTGATTCAAGGTGTTGGAAATACATTCATAATTTACAATGAGTTTCTTTGAAATTAGAATTTATAAATGAACAAGACGAGGGTTACCTTAATTGACATAAAAAAAGATTATTGATACTTTGAGCTTAATGAAAAATGACTCAATCAATGGAAACAATTGCAAGATAAATCTCTTACTGTTTGGCTTTATGAAGTTTATTTGCCAGACAAAATAGACTCGCCAAATCTTTTTCCAAATTTACCAAGATTCGAGCAAATGCTTGAAGAAAAAATTGTTTCTAAAAGTCCACATGCTACCCAATTAAAGATTGGAAATGAGTATTTAATATTTGCTCAACACGTTGTTCCTGGAGAAATTTCACAGACTTTTGAAGGCGAATTTGTTAAGGTCAACCTAAATAAAGTAAACGAAGCCTATAACCTAGAAACATCAGATTATGTTCAACACTATGACGAAAGAGAATTTGTTTCTATAGTTTTTCTATATGACCCTGACTCGAATGTTTTATTCCTTGAACATTCGACTTCTTTTAGTCCTAGTAATTTGGAAGATTATATAAACAACCAAGGCTTGTTAAAAGCCAGATTATTACCTATTATCAATCAAGAATGGGTTGAGTCTATATACAGGGGTACTTCTCGTGCCACAAAGTTCAAATTCAAAGCAACTCCTGGCAAAATAGCTCAGCATGAATGGGCAGCACCAGATGAATTCCAAGGCATATATAAATTCTTTGGTTCGAGAGATATTGAGTGCAGCATTATTGTAAAGTTTCAAAAGCCCACAGAAGGCGTTGTGGAATCAATAAAAAATTCTTTTGAATCCATGGTTGGCAATAGAAACAAAGAAGCTGAAACCTTACAGATATATGCAGAGGGACTAAGTTCTCCTCTTGATTTAATACATGGCAAAGTCACTTTTAAAGAATTTTTTCAGCATTCAGAGAATTTAACAACAAAGTTAAATAATAGGATTGATTGTTTGAGAAGAGCTTATAATAAGTATCATGAAGCATAGTGAAATTACTAAAATTGTATGGGAGAAGTATTTCCCACTGGGGGCTTTTCTTGTTATTGCTATTACCCTTTTACAATTCAAAACTAATTTAATTATTAATTTATCCAATGATTCAATGAGTGCACTTTTAACTGTTAATGGTATATTGCTTGGTTTTGTTAGTTCGATAATGTCTAATATTCTTACTATCTCATCTTCTCCAATAATTCAAAAGATGAAAGAATCTTTTACTAAAAAAGGTATGAATAGGTATGATGAACTAATCATGATAATCAACAATGCGAGATTTTGGAATTTACTATCTCTCTGTGGGGGAATGCTTCTTTTGTTACTTCCAAATACTCAGCCTGAAGACCTTGTGTGTTACGCATTAAAAGCGGTTTTTCTTTCACTGATGATAGTTTCTATTTTTACTTTCTATTTAGCTACGTCTCTTGTTGATAAGACCCTAGGAAATACCTAAACGATTTTCATTGATTTGATTATAAAAAGCAGAATTACAAAATTCAAAATAAGATGGCTCCTACAGTATGATCATTGCTAATAAATAATTAGGCTAAATTTCTGGAGGACTAAGCTTTGTTTGATTTTCTCAAGAAACAATTTATTGATGTAATTGATTGGACCGAAGAGGGTGCAGGAGTACTCAGCTATCGCTATCCAATGCAAGATCGTGAAATTCAAAATGGCGCAAAGCTCACAGTCCGTGATTCTCAGCTTGCACTATTTGTAAATGAAGGACAAATTGCTGATGCCTTCAAACCAGGGCTGCATACACTAAATACTAATACTCTTCCTCTTCTGACCAACCTGATGAATTGGGATAAATTATTTCAATCACCTTTCAAATCAGATGTTTATTTCTTTTCTACTCGCGAACAAATCGATCAACGCTGGGGTACTCAAGCTCCGATTATAATTCGGGATAATTCTCTTGGTGCAATTCGCCTAAGAGCAAATGGAACTTATTCTTATCAAATCGAAAATCCAGGCATCTTTTATCAAAAAATCAGCGGTACTCAAGAAATATATACCGTGGGTCAACTCGAAGGCCAACTCCGCTCTATCATTCTGACTTCTTTGGCTTCACAACTTGGCTCATTTGGTCAGTCTTTTCTAGATATGGCTGCTAATCAGCTTAAATTCTCGGAAATACTCAAAGAAGGCCTATCAAAACCGCTTTCAGATTATGGTCTTAAGTTAAACACTTTCTTTGTACAAAGTATTACCCTCCCCGAAGAATTGCAAGCTTATCTTGATAAATCTATATCCATGAAATTGGTTGGTGATTTGGGTGCTTATACTAAGTTTCAGGCCGCAGAAAGTCTTCCACTCGCAGCGCAAAATGAAGGTGGACTTGCTGGTGCTGGTGTTGGCTTAGGTGCAGGTATTTCTTTAGGACAAACATTTGCGGCAGCTTTTGGTGCTCAAACTGGTTCTGCCAATCAAAGTCCAGCCAATCAGTCTTCTGGTCAAACTCCTGCAAATGATGATCCTTATGAACATTTGAATAAGCTTCATGATTTGCTCACTAAAGGAATAATTACGCAAAATGAGTTTGATACTAAGAAAGCTGAATTGCTTAAGAAAATTGATTGAGTTTTAAATTAATGATTCAAACTAAATTTTAGATTTGCAATGTTTAAGCTTTTATGTCCAGCTTGCGGTGGTGAAGTGGTTTTCAAATCGAAAGCTTCTATTTTTGTGGTTTGTACTTATTGCAAATCTAGCTTACTTCGCCAAGATCTCAATCTTGAACTTTATGGCAAGATGGCTGAATTGCAAGAGGATTTGACACCATTTCAAATTGGTACTAAAGGTTATTGGTCAAAAAATCCTTTTGAATTGCTTGGTCGTTTGCGTATGAGCTGGGATGATGGTTATTGGAATGAATGGTATGTTTTATTTGGTGATGGTCAAGAAGGCTGGCTGGCTGAAGCCCAGGGATTTTACTCTATATGCCTAGAAGACAAAGATTCGCCTATACTGGATAGAGATGATATAAAAGTTGGAGCCCGTTTTGATTTTAAAGATTCTAATAATTCCCTTTTGGATTTTCTCAATAAAGGTGAGTATGAAGTTTGTGATATAAAGGAAGTTATTTGCATTGGCAGTGAAGGGGAATTGCCATTTACTGCTCCCAAAGGTCGAAAGAGCACGAGCATTGATTTAAATTCTAATGATGGAAAATTTGCTTGTATTGAATATCATGAAGATGGCAATCGATTATTTGTTGGTGAATATATTGAATTTGATGATTTTGGTTTTACTAATCTGCGGGACATAGAAGGTTGGTAAACAAAATGAATAACGATATAAATACTTCAAATCCTCCTACCAGATTTTCACCGAAAGTCAAAGCACTGACTTGCCCATCTTGTGGGGCGGGAATTGACCTTAAGGTGCCAGATTCAATTACAGTAGTATGTGGTAGTTGTGGTTCTATTATTGATTTAAAAGCTAATGGTTTTAATATTGCATTAGCTGGAAAAATAAATTTGAGTATAAAGCCGATTATTCCCTTAGGCTCTAGAGGTAAGCTAAAAGGAATATTGTGGGAAGTAATTGGCTTTATGAAAAGGAGAGATCCTCAATATTCTGTGTATTGGGATGAGTATTTGCTTTTCAATCCACGTTATGGCTACAAATGGCTAACTGAGTATAAAGGACATTGGAATTTCATTTCAACAATAAAGCTCAAGCCCAAAGCAAGTAATATCGTCTTAAGCCAGCATCGAATAAGTGTTGATTTACTAAACCACAAGTATTTCTTGTATGGTAGAGGACTGGCAGAAGTTACACATGTATTAGGTGAATTTTATTGGCGCGTCAAAGTAGGTGATGAAGTACAAACAGAGGATTATATTGACCCGCCTTATATGCTCTCTAGAGAGACAGATCAATCCGAAAATATTTGGTCGCTTGGTGAATATATAGAATCTGAAAAAATTGGCGAAAGATTTCAGGTTAGTGAATTGTTACCAGCAGAATTGGGAGTATCTCCAAATCAGCCTTCTCCTCATAATGATGGTTTTACTTCGCTGCTTGCTGTTTGGGCTATTTTTGTAGGGATACTTATATTCTTTCAATTCATGCATCTCAGTTCGGCTCAGAGTAAAGAAGTTTATAGTAATTCATTTAGCTTATTACCTCAAGAAAAATACAATGTAAAAGCGTCAGATTGGTCTGCGACATTATTTAATCGAAAAACATTTCCTTCAATTGCCATTCCAAGCAAAACATCGGACAAAACAAATAATGAATTCAGCACTAATTCATTTGAATTAAAAGGGGGGAAATCCACGGTTGAAATTCATTTAAGTGCACCTGTCGATAATAATGGATTATATATTTCGGGCGAATTAATCAATGAAGAGAAAGGTTTAGCCTACCCTATTGATCAGACCATCGAATACTATCATGGAGTTTCTGGTGGTGAATCATGGTCAGAAGGAAGTAATCAAAGTTCTCTTTTATTATCATCAATTCCTGATGGCAAATACAGATTGGATTTTGAAACTTCAACCTATCCAGAAGGTAGTGTTATCAGCCCAATAAATGTAAGTATTAAAAGAGCTACTCCTTTATGGTCTAATTTTTTATGGTCACTTATCTTGATTTCACTTCCATTTTTATGGCGTTACTCTCTTAGATATTCTTTTGAAGTACAAAGATGGGAAGAAAGCGATTTTTCTCCTTATGCCTCTTCAGAAGAATGATTTGATTGAGGCATGTTCTAGTTAAAATTTCAAATCAATTGTGTTAAATAAAATGTCTACAAAAAATTTCATAATATACGGATCATTAATTTCAATACTTTCTGTTTATGCTAATTTTGTTGGATGGCGAGTGATGGACTTTCGCAATCAATCGCCGAGAAAACCAAGTGGCCCAAGCCAATATCACAAATAATCCCCAAATAAATGCATCGATCATTCTCACAATAGTTTCAAAATATTCACAATACAAACAAGTAAAAGGTAACTAAGATGGAACAAATAATTCAATTAATTCAGATCAAGTACATTGTTGCAGCTCTCATATTTTCTCTTTTGGGATTGATAATACTCAGTCTTTCATTTTTTGTTTTTGACAAACTCACGCCAGGAGACTTATGGAAAGAAATAATTACTGAGAAAAATTTACCGCTTGCGCTTGTGGCTGGCTCATTTACAATAGCAATTGCTTTAATTATTTCTTCTGCCATTCATGGGTAGCATTAACAAGTAATCTCGATGGAAAACTCTTGATATTGCTTTCTCAGACTATGATAATTCAACACTAACAAAAGACAAAATTTGCCATATATACTTTTATTTGCAGTATTTGTAGTAGCGACTTGTGGATTGATTTATGAATTGATCTGTAGCACAGCCGCCAGCTACTTGCTTGGTGATTCGGTAACTCAATTTTCAACGGTTATCGGTGTTTATTTATTCTCAATGGGAATTGGTTCCTTTCTTTCTAAATATATTTCGAGAAATCTAATTGCAGTTTTCATACAAGTTGAAATCCTCATTGGCTTCATTGGTGGGTGTTCTGCTTCTATCTTGTTTTTGTCTTTTGAATATGTAGAATCTTTTCGTATTATTCTTTATTCAATTGTCAGCCTGACAGGTATATTGGTAGGCCTTGAAATACCCTTACTAATGCGCATTCTCAAAGACAATTTTGAGTTTAGCGATCTAGTATCCAAAGTTTTTACTTTTGACTATGCTGGTGCTTTAATAGCTTCAATTCTATTCCCATTATTTTTGGTTCCTCATTTAGGGCTAATACGCTCTGCTTTTATGTTTGGCATACTTAATATATCAGTTGCCATTTGGACTTTATATTTATTCAAAAAGAATTTATCCACTTTTAATTACTTGAATATGTTCTCTATTTTGGGTTTGATTGGATTAGTTTTTGGTTTTGTATACTCTGAGAATTTAATGTCTTTTGCCGAAGCTTCTAATTATCCTGACAAAGTAATTTATAGCAAATCAACTAAGTATCAAAGAATTACATTGACTAGCTCTGGTGAAGATTTGCGCTTATTCTTGAATGGAAATTTGCAATTTAGCTCAAGAGATGAATATCGTTATCATGAAGCTTTAGTGCATATTGGACTTGCTTCTATTCATAAGCCAAAAGATGTGTTAATTCTTGGAGGTGGAGATGGCTTAGCTGTTCGAGAAATACTCAAATATCCATCTATAAAATCAATTACTTTAGTTGATCTAGATTCGTCAATGACTCAATTATTTAAGTCTCATCCAATACTAAAGAAATTAAATAATAATTCTTTGAATTCTGCAAAAGTTAAATTAATCTCTGCTGATGCTTTTATTTGGTTACGAAATATTCAGAATAAAAAAGAAACTCCTACAAATTCAAACTTGCCAACCCTCAACTCTCGGCGAGGGGGCTCAAAAGAAAGAATTGATGAATACTCTCAATTTGATTTTATAGTAGTTGATTTTCCAGATCCTAGCAATTTTTCGCTGGGTAAACTTTATACCAATGCTTTTTATAATCTACTTAAAAAATCACTTAAGCCCAATGGAGTGATAGTTGTGCAAAGTACTTCTCCATATTATGCAAAAAAATCATATTGGTGCGTAGTGAATACTCTTGCTTCGGTTGGTTTAATGACTACACCATATCATGCTTATATTCCTTCATTTGGTGATTGGGGGTATGTACTTGCTACTCATGAATCATTTCAGCCTGCTATTCAATATCCCACTGGATTGAGATTTGTGAATGCTGAAACGGTTAACAATATGCTGTCTTTCCCAGACGATATGAAGGTAAAAAGTAAATGCATTAATAAACTCAATAATCAAATACTAGTTCATCTCTTTGAAGAAGAATGGGCGGGTTATGTTCAGGCTCATTAGTTGATTAAATGAAAAGTTTACTGGCTTTGACATTATTTCCTTGAGAGGATATTATTTATTTTTGCTTGATTGTATTATGGAGTTGAATATTGAAAACAACTACTCATTTACGAAAAGAAGATATTTGCCCTCCCAAATGGATTAAAAGACAAACATCACCTAAATCAATATCTGGTACAAAAAGTCTCAACATAATTGATTTGTTTTGCGGATGTGGAGGAATGAGCCTAGGCATTTATGAAGGCTTGAGACTCAACAAAATTGAATCTAAGATTTTATTGGCTCTAGATAATAATCAAGAAGCATTAAATGTGTATCAAAACAATATTTCATTAGAATTCGACAGTGCTGTAGGTTCAGATATTCAAGAACTTATTGATTCAAATCTAAGATCTCAATTTTCAGAAAAAGAGCAAAACTGTAGAGGAAAGTATTTTCATGTTGATATTCTTGTAGCAGGTCCTCCTTGTCAGGGGCACTCAAGCTTGAATAATCACACAAGATCGTCAGATCATAGAAATCTACTATATTTAAAGGCGATTAGATTTGCAGAAATTACACAACCCAAAGTTGTAATAATTGAAAATGTAGCAAATGTTGTAAATGATAAAGATAGAGTAGCTAAACAAGGTGAAGAATTGTTGAAAGAGTTAGGATATTCAACTTATACGTTCTGTGCTGATATGCATAATCAATTTGGGCTAGCTCAGACAAGAAAGAGGCATATGCTTGTTGCTGTACTGGGGGAGACATTTGATATATCTAATATTCTGCAAGAATCAAAAGACAAACACAGCTTAAAAGACTATATAAGCGATATCACAAACGAATATAAAGAGAAGAAAGATTTGTATTATCAGCCTTCATTAACAACTGAAGTAAATAAAAAACGAATTGAGTATCTCTTTGAAAATGATTTATACAATTTGCCCAATGATATGAGACCTAAATGTCATCAAAAGAGTCATAGCTATGTCTCTATGTATGGTCGTTTGCATTGGGAAGAACCCTCACAAACAATAACAAGTGGTTTTGGCTCAATGGGGCAAGGTCGATATGTGCATCCATCAGAGAAAAGAACTATTACCCC
>DUDU01000117.1 GCA_005110395.1 Candidatus Melainabacteria bacterium
TATTACACTTTTTGAGCAATGTGCTTTTCGAACAAATCCCCATTCAAAGCTTATTCTCAAATTTTGATTACAAAACCAAAGAATCTGATCTTTCAAATCAGCTTTCAATCCTAGATCTTTAATGGGACACTAATGAGTTCTTGAGGGGCATAAATCTCTTATTGAATGAAGTTGTTTACCTAAATCGAGTAATTCATCATGTACAAATCATTTGTCTTTGCAATTCTTTTATCCACATTTTTTCTTGGTCAGCCCAATCCAGCTCAAGCTCAAACATTTTTCAATCGGAATAAATGTTGCTGTGAAGAAGTAGTACAAAACAATAGAGTGATTGAAGAAAAGCAAGTTAGAGAAGTTGAAAACAAACAAGTTCAAAACAAAAAACAAGTTGTTGAGCAAGAAACAACCTATAAGAAAGAGACAACTTATGAGCAAAAAGAATTAATTATTCCTCAAGACAAAGGAATTGTGTCTGAAGCTCAAGTAGCCAGAACTAGTACAACTGTTCAAGAATCTCAAAACAACACCAATTACTATCGTGGTTTATGGTGATTGATTCAGGACTTGAAATATTGACACAGCATATCAAACCAAGAATTAGTAATAGCAGAACAACAATAATACTTTTGCTATTACTCAATTACTTGGGTTTCTGCGTTTTTCATTCAGCGCTGGGAGATATTAAATCGTCACCATATATTGAAGTTGACTTAATTTCACATATTCTTTCTTTGAAACAAAATAATCAGCTAATCAAGAGTTACCCAATTGGGGTTTCAAAGTCTAAGCAATTTCTTACTCCGCCAGGACATTACAAAATAGAAGTCAAAGATAAAAATCCTGGTTGGATAAATCCTTTCAATCCAAGAATAAGCATTCCGCCTGGAAAAAATAATCCCTTAGGAACTCTGTGGATCGGATTTCACGATAATAAAGGTGGGGAATATGGTATTCATGGAACCAATCAACCAAACTCAGTGGGTAAAAGTGTTTCTCATGGTTGTGTAAGAATGCTAATTCCAGATATAGAAGATTTATTTGAGCGAGTTGAGATCGGTACAAATGTTGAAGTTTTATATCAAAGATTTAAAGTTGTTGATATAGAGGGAGATTTGGCTTTGACTATAAAAAGTGATCCATATCAAATTGAACCACTTGAAGTTAATAATATTGAGAAATTTATACTCTCAAAATACCCTAAAGCAAAAATCAATCGGCAGGCAATTCAAAAGCTCTTAGAAGAGAAAAATCCTCTCAATCAAACTAGATTAGTTGGAAATCTTGAACCAAAATCTATGTAAGAACTTTTCTACTAGACAAATTTGTAATTAGCAGACTAAGAAGCCTATTCAACTTAATGAGTGTGCCTTTGTGGGTTTGAAGAGCAAATTATTTGATCTATCTAAATGGAAATTCCCAAATAATAATGCTGCCTTCTATATTTTGTTTATTTGATTGAATCAGCGCTTTACATGAGCCCAAGGCACCTTTGCCGCCAATCAATAAATCTATTATTTCCTCTTTGGTAACTTTTTCTAATTCCTTTTCGTTGGTTCCAGCCAATTTTTGAATAATATCGGTGACAATTTTGACAGTACTTGAGGTATTTGAATCACTAACTTGTCTGAGTATTTTATCGGTATCTTGAGACGTTGACTTAGCTCCTGAATTTGCTTTAGATGTGTATTTATTATATGTTGTTCTAAAAGTATTCCAAATATTACCTAGAGTCATTAATCTATTGCACTTCACTTTTGATGTTGTGCATTTTGTTTTTCTTGCTTGTGTATCACGTTTAGAGCAGCATTTCCTGTCTTTATTTTTGCATATCAACACTACTCTTGTTAATACTTCCATATAATACTAAAGGAAGTGAATAAGCAACTTCAAATATATTTTTTCTAAATAAACTTTATTCAAATATTGCTGAGGAATCAAAGCTTTGTCATAAATAATAAAGCTGAATGAGATCAGCCTAGCTAGAACAGGAGCCAAGTTCAACTAAAATACTTGCCACCCTTTTTATTTAGAAGAAAGCTATCCTAAGCTTTTAAGACTTCATCAGTAAGTTCCTCAAAGCTTTGAAATAAATTACCTGTAGATAATTGCGTTAATTTGTCTAGCGATTTCTTCTGTTCAGTACTAAGAGATTCATATTTAATAGGAGGCACAAATTGAGAATAGTTTTTAAAAGCTTTACTATAGGAATGAACTACTTCATGCCTAGTAACTGGCCTATTTAGTTCAGCCATATCCCTTTGAATCATTAAATCACTAAGAACAATACCTAAAGCTTGATAATTAGAAGTAGCTGTTAATTCATCATCTCCAACAAGCCTGCCCAAAATATCATAAAGTTCATTAGCCAATATTGTCGCAATTTTTTTGTTGGAAATTTGATTTTGATTTATTACTGTTGAATTGAAAACTATAAATGGTAATGATTTAGTCTTGGGACTAGTAGAAATCATGCTGTTGAAAGCTGTTGGCGCATTGGTGTTGATTAAATCGTTTACATTACCTATATGAATAGAAATTGGTTCATACTTATCCTTAATACCATTTCTTTCAAGCTCAGATAATAAGGATTTCCCTGAATTGCTTTTTTGAAGTATTGAAATTGCACTATTAAAAGATTTTTGAGATATAGCTTGAGAATCATCATGAAAACTCTTTCCTACAGTCAGCCACTCTATTGACAAGCCTTCTTCACCATCAGATAAATCTTCTGCCAAGAACAAACATAATCGCTGATCTATACCTTTTAGTTTAGATGAAGCTTTTAATAGGTCTTTTGTTAAGGTAGAACTATGACTAGCAAAACAAGAGAATAGAGAAACTAAGAGTGATAAGGATGTTAAAAGCTTTTTCATTCTATTACCTTCTAAATATTTTTCTTTAATAGACTTTTCATATTAGTGATATAGGCTATTTAGGTGAGGTGATATCTGGTAAGACGTATAAAGTTTGGGAATTCCACTACGAATATAGAATATGCCCTACCTACATAAGGCTAATTCATACTAAGCTGCATAGTTAAAACACTTATTCATTTATTGGAATATGTTGAAAATACAGATATGAAGTATGAGAAATCAATTGTTTAGCAAAGGTTTAGAAATTCTCCTGGATTTTTGTTTCAATCAATATGGAGCAAGTTTTCTTTGGCGATTAACAGTAGGTAAACGGGTATTCTCTGATTTTGCCAACTAGTTAAACTGTTTTACTAGTTGCACACTTCTGATTTATTCTCGTTCACCGATTAAACGTAAGGTTGCAAGGCCAGATTTTTCAACAGAGGTTTAATTCATCATGCATAACAAAAACCAAATTGGGTCTTTTGTTTTAGGTAAATTTGCGGGCAAAGTAGATTTTCTTCATACTATTGCTGCTCTCTTTTTATCTCTCCTAGCGTTTACTATACCAGCTTACAGTTTGGACACTGGAGCATTGCCGACTGGATATCAATCTGTATCAGGTAATATTCAGTTCAACCAATCAGGTAATACTTTAGATGTTACCACTGCTGCAAATCAATCAATAGCAAATTATAATACTTTTAATGTTGGTTCTAATGCCACTGTTAATTTCAATCTCCCAGATAGCAATTCTGTTATTTTGAATCACGTGACTGGTGGAAGTGCTTCTGAAATCATGGGAAGAATCAACTCTAATGGGTAAGTCTTTCTTGCAAATCCTAGCGGTATATTATTTGGTTCCAGCGCTCAAGTTAATGTAGGATCTCTTCTTACTTCTACGCTTAATATCAAAGATTCAGATTTCTTAGCCGGACAATATATTTTCAATCAACTCTCTCAACCAGCTTCAATTGTAAATCAAGGTAATATCACGGTAGCTCCAGGTGGATACGTAACTATGTTAGGCGGGGCTATTCGAAATGATGGAACAATAAACGCACCTGAAGGCAATGTAAGACTAGCTGTCGGCGACTCAGTGAAAGTTAATATTGATTCTGGTGTCAATATAGAAATTACAATTGATCAATCACTACAAAACAAAGTAGATAATGTACAAAATGCCATTTTAAATACTGGCAATATTATTACTGATGGGGGCTCTACAAAGGCTCAAGTCAAACTTGCTAATGCTTTATATGAAAAAGCCGTCAATAATCAGGGTTTAATTCAAGCCAATAATATAAACAATAAAGATGGCGTTATTGAATTAATCGCAAGTTCTGATACTGCCTTAGGCGGTGATATCAGCAATAGCGGCAAACTCCTTTCAAATGGAGGAAATATTCAAGTCGTTGGTAACGATATAAGTTTTTCAGGTGGAAATACCGTTGAAGGTCTTAAATCTAGAGATGCTGCAATATTTTCGTCAGGTTCAATTAATCTTGGATCAGCTGTTAATGCATCAAATCTATCCTTGAGAGCAGGCAGCGGAATTGATGCTAGTGCTAGCATTACCTCTAGCAATACTAGTATCTTATCTAAGGACTCCGTCAATTTAAGTAATGCGGAAAATAATTTATCAAAAATTTCAGCCAATATCACTGGTAAAGGCTCTTCATTATATATAGTAGAAAAAAGTAATATTCGAGTAGATGGAGTAAATTCTATTGAAGGAATTACCACTAATGATGGAGATGTTTCTATTAGTGCTGGTAATAATATAGTTTTGTGGAGACCAATCAATGCTGGCTCTGGTACTATTAATCTTTCTGCTGGCGATAATATACAACAAAATGCTGGAATGCTTGTGGCAAATACTCTGGCTCTCTCAACTATAAGAGGCAGTGCAAGCGGTTTTATTGATGGTGCGATTTTTACAGATATAAATAACTTATCGGTGAATTCGAAAGCCGATCAAGGTAGTTTCAAAGTATTAAATGTCAAAGATAAAAGTTTGAATATATTAGATTCTAGAACAGGTAATCAAGGCCTGATAGATGTTGAAGTGCAAGGCAGCGGGACAATCAATGTATTAGGTTCTCTCGATGCAGGACAAGTCAATCTTGTGTCAGCAACTAATACCAGAAATACTATTAACTCTAATGCACCAGTTAATAGTATTTCTTTCACAGATGGACAGTTCTTATCTGCACTGGAACAAGAAATCACAGATCAGCTGAATGGAGGTAAAACCTCTGGTTCTCAAAGTGGTTCTTCTACTAATATCAATGATGCTGTTTTAAGACAAATTATTGAAGAATTCAAGAACAATGCAAAAACCAGAACCTGGGAAGAATATAAAGCTGAAATGATTAGCAAAGGATATACAGTTGATGTGGAATTTACTCATCAATTCACAGCTCAGCTTGCAGATGGAAGAACCGCTAATGTAGTCGTAAGTGGCTCAGCCAAAGAAATGTATGAGAATTTTAGGCAGCAAGCTCTGAATGCAGAAAAATTAGCCTCTGAGCAAAACATACAAAAACAAAACGATACTATAAATTGGACTAATACATTAGCCGATAAAGAACTCAATAGACGTAATGAATGGAATGATTTTACCTCAATTGACAAACAACAAAGCAATACTAATACCTCTACCAAGCTTGCTGATCAGATAATAGGCAGAAATGATAATGAGAGAAAGAATGCAATTGAACAAGAAAAGAAAAAGGTAGAAGAAGCTAAGAAAAAAGAAGAATATGATCTCTGGTGGAATAGCTTAACTCCTGAGCAAAAAACTGAGTATATTGCTGCGCAGGATGCAGAAAAGCTCAGACAACAACAGGAAGAAGCTGCCAGAAAACAAAAAGAATTAGAGCAGTATATGAATCAATACAATCTCGATTGGAAGGCAGAATTCAATGATAAAACTGCAACTGAGACTCCTAAAACAGATACACCTTCCATCCCACCAATTACTCCTTCATCACCAACCATTTCACTCACCCCACCAATTACAACAATTCCAATAATGCCAAATACTTCAACAATAAGAGTTATTCCAAGTATACCAACGCAGATCGTAGATACCAGTGGCTTAACTGAGGTCGTCAGCGCTGGAAACGGCATAGTCAATGGTTCAATTGCCAACATCCCAGCTCAGCCGAGCGTACAAACACCGCTTTTCTATGTAGAAACACCCGAAGAAGATTCCCTTGAAGAATTAGTTCAACCAGAGGCACCAGCAGCAGAAGCACCTGCTCCAATAGTAAATCAACCGGCACCTGAAGAATTACCTAATGTGAAAAAGCCAGTATATTACTATCCAGGTATGTGGTAATTCTTAGCTATTAATTTTAGATTTAATAATATATTGAATTACTTTGTCTACTAATTCCTCCGTCAGATTTGATGGGGGAATTTTTTTTGTTTTAAAACTACTAAGCTTTCTCTATACTAAACAAGCCATAAGATGAGCATGTTGCAAAGAAAGGAATTCAAGATAGAACTTCTTAGCTCTTCCTGTTAAGGTTGCTGTGATGCGAGAACTGCTGCTTGTTCTGGCAGGGTCGTTTTTCTGAGACTTCGGCGTGAGCCCAGTCGAACGCTTGCCAAAGGGAGGTGTTCACATGTAGATGGTATAGCGAATTTGGATAAACCCATACTGAATATTTTTTAATCTTCTGCATCTTTTTCAAATCTCAAATAAATCCTTAAAGCTTCGGTAAAACCACTAAATAAACTAGTACAAAATACCGAGAACTAATAAGTAAGTCTCAAAACAATTTGCTTACCCCTAAGTTCTATTTGAGTATTTAGACTATGAGAGAAATTGCAAATCAAATGCAGGTATACAGTACTGCTGAGGATAAGTCCAAATTAAATCCTTTATCAGCTGTAAAGAAATTATTTTCTACTACTTTGAATAATGTATTCAGAAATAATACTTTGAGTAGTATTCAAAACGAAATACAAACAGGCACACAGGAGCAAGTTCTATTTCAAAAAGTACTTCATCCTCTAGTATCACTGAATGAGTGTCTATCAGCTACAGAATCATTCAATGGAAAAGACCACAATAATCTAAGTAACAATAAAGCTAGGAAGAATAGATCTAAGAAATATTTTGCATTATTTATACTATTAAATCTTTCTTTTGTGCCCATTTCTTCATATTCACAAAATGCCGCAATTGATAATAAGAATGAACTTAAGCTTAGCTATTTGCCTCAGAGTACAAATCAAATAAATACTGAAAAGCCTTTTAATAAAGTAATTGACCGTACTAAAGCTAATAAAATTGATTTGAATAATACTCAGATCAATAATGAGCAATATATTGAAATAGATATTATTCAGCGTAAACTTTCACTCAAACAAGGTAATCAAATAATCAAATCCTATCCAGTTGGAGTCGGTAATTCCAAAGAATTTATGACCCCGATCGGTGTATTTGCCGTAAAACAAAAAGATGCAAAACCAGGTTGGGTGCATCCTTTCAAGCCTAGTATAAAAATACCCCCAGGACCAAAAAGTCCATTAGGTACACGTTGGATTAGCTTTTATGAAAAGAATGGTCTAATCTTCGGTATTCATGGCACCAATGAACCAGAATCAATTGGCAAATTCTCATCTCACGGGTGTGTACGTATGTTAGTCAAAGACTCTGAAGATTTATTCAAAAGAGTTAAAATTGGAACACAAATACGAACTATATATAATCGTTTTGAAATATTTGCTTTAGAGACAGGTGATATAGCTCTAAAAGTTTATGAAGATCCATATCAATTAGAGCCACTAGATTTGCAGAGAATAGAAAACAAAGTCAAAGAAAAATTTCAAGACGCTCACATAAATGAAAAAGCCATAAATTATCTAATAGAAAAT
Organism: Candidatus Melainabacteria bacterium; assembly: GCA_005110395.1. GTDB lineage: Bacteria > Cyanobacteriota > Vampirovibrionia > Caenarcaniphilales > Caenarcanaceae > LMEP-10873. The sequence continues at coordinate 7,749 of DUDU01000117.1, forward strand.
AATGGGAAAAATTTTGCAGAGAATCAAAATCATTCAGAGCAAACTATTGTAATAGGTTATCTGAATTCATTTTTACAAAGTAATAATTCGGATTAATCAATCTTGATTCTTAGCTTTTAATGTGTACATCTCAATATCCTGATTTAGTGATTTACTCGTATCAGTTTTTTTATTTAAGCTTTACATCAAAAACTTTTCTTCCCACCAAGTATCAAGTTTGAGAATCTAAGACTCGGGCTTTTCAACCAATATAGCCTTGTCTCCCGCGTCACCTTTGGGAATCATTATTACTTTTAAAGGTGTTTTGCTGGGAATTTCTTTTGCGCATGAAACTAAATAAATCCAGTCTTCTTGTCTCAATAGCAATCTCCAATTGTTGAGTTCGGGAATATCTCCTTGAGCAATTGGTAAATTATTTTGATTAGCTACAAATTTGACTTTAGATAATAATGTTTTTTCTTCTGAGATATCCCTCATACCATCTTCAAATCCTTTAACCCAGGCCAAAAAGAAAAGACCAAAGATTAAGAGAGCCATAAAAATTGTTTGGAAGACATTGTATTGAGAGGCAATATTCAAAGACTCACTAAACCATTTAAATAAGAATGAGTTTTGAGATCTTCTCTCAATATAGTCGTAGATATTCTCTTTGATTAGAGATAACAGCCTTAATAGTGACAGAAAGGTAAATATGGCTGAAATTGCTATTAGCGCCAACAAATAGGGATTATGAGAAATAATCAATTGAACGAGATCGGAAAAAACAATGACAATTGGTAATAAAAGGAATGATTCAAAGCCAAAGTTGAGCTCTATAACGCTAATATCAAAGCGTCCATAATAGCCAAGCCTATACATCCAACCCGTAAAATACAAAAAGGCTGATGTAACACCCAGCAGATTAACGAAGACGGCAAAGAAATTTTTGCTTCCTTTGTGCGAAGAATTTGTTACCAATGTCTATGAATGAATTTGAATCTTATTGCATACACCATGATTCACCATAAATGGCTTGCAGGTCAAGGAATTGACAAGTTTATTCTTGAATATTTTTTATGATTTGTTTTGATTCTTGAAATGCCTCACTAAATTTTTTAGTCTTTGGGTTATCCCTCAAAGCATCTAGTCTGTTTGGTCGACTAAATAGTTTGCAGAGAATTCAAGAGAAAACAAAATCATTCAAAAAAAGGATTATAGACCATGAGACAAATTGTAATAACGGTATTGTTCTTAAATTGCTTAATTTGTTTTTGTCCGCTTAAGTCATTAAGTGCAAATTTCGTGTGTTCCATTCAAAAATCTGTTTTTCAGAATACAGCTCAGCAAATATTTCAAGAACAGGCACCAGCAACCAAAGATATATTCAAAGATTTAAAGAAAATTCATTAGATCAATTCATTTATCTTAAACAAGAAAGAAGGCCAAAGAAAAATATAGAATTGAGAACATAGATAATGAATCAAAAATTTCATACAATGCTCATATGATAAAAAACGATAAATGGATTAGAGACAAATCTCAAAGTGCAAATCTTATCGAGCCTTTTGAGAATGAACTTGTCAATGAGCTTGAAAATGGTCATAAAGCCTTGAGCTATGGATTAAGTTCATACGGCTATGACATTAGATTGTCAGAAAAAGAATTTTGGGTTTTTCGTCATATTCCTGGAACTGTTGTTGATCCCAAAAATTTCAATCCTAAAAATCTTGAACAAGCAGAGCTGCTTACAGATGAAAAAACTGGTGATAGATATTTTGTTTTGCCGGCGCATAGCTATGGTCTTGGTGTTGCAATTGAGAAATTGAATATGCCTGAAAATGCAAGTTGTATTGCGATTGGTAAAAGCACTTATGCTAGATGTGGAATCATTGCAAATACAACTCCTGCTGAAGCTGGGTGGATTGGGCATTTGACTTTGGAGTTTAGTAATTCATCTGGGGCAGATTGCCGAATATATGCTGGAGAAGGTGTTGTTCAATTGATTTTCTTTGAAGGCGAACCCTGTGAAACTAGTTATGCAAAAAGAGCAGGAAAATATCAAAGCCAATCTGAGAAAGTTACTATTGCCAAAGTTTAGTTCTGAAAATCAATTCTTTAATCATTGAGGAATTAGAGAGCACTTTCAAGAACTATTAAATCCTCTTCCGGAAACGGTCTTCCAGTGCTTGTATGTGGTGGGGCGGTCTCGGTCACGTGGTGCATCCCAGTCTGAATGAGCTTTCTGCTCGCGTCTTTCGAGACCTTTAAAAGGAGGAGTTAGGAAATGAATGCTAGTTTTTTATTGCTTCTTAGTGAATAGAAAAGATCATTTCAATTGCTTCAAGAAACTAAATTCAAAAAATAGGCATATAGAAAAATATTGAAAATCTGCCCATCAAAATTGAGCCTTTAGGAATTATCGCCTTGCTTAGCTCATTTAATGAGGAATTGAAGATGTTTTATGGTGAAAACTGAAATAAATAGAGATTCACTAAAGTTGAAGTGATTGATTTTCCTGATAATATATATTCTCTGTTTTTGATAAACTCAATTTCTTTCAATAATCTTTTGATAGATCTTGATAAATCCCGCAATTTGTTTGCAACTGAAAATTAAATCAGTTTATTCCCTGGTAGATTTCAAGGTATTTATTATCTTGATCTTGTACTTCTAATCAACATAAGCCAACAACTCAAACAAAATTAAAACCGACCAACTTTAGAATGAATACTGCAATTAAAGAATTAACTCAAGAAAAAGCCCAAGCACTTTTAGAAGCGGGTGTTCACTATGGACAGCCAACAAGCAAGCGCAGTCCAAAAATGGATGATTTTGTTTATGGTGTTACATCTAGCAGCATGCAAATCATTGACCTAAACCAGACTTGGCAAAAAGTTCAAGAAGCTGGCGAGTTAATTAGAAAGCTGATGAGCGAAGATAAAAGTATTCTCTTCGTCGGAACCAATGAGAGAGCGGTCGCAACCGTTATTGAAGAATATGCTGAAAAATATGATTTAAATTTCATTACAAGTCGTTGGTTAGGTGGAACTCTTACAAATCCAGTTACAAGAAATAGAATTAACTATTTGCGCGAATTAGAAGGTATGGAACAAAGCGGTTTGATGGAATCTATTTCCGCTAAAGAGAAAAGTTTTTTGACTAAGAAATTGAAAAAATTGAAGAAAAATCTTGGTGGACTGAAAAAAATCAGAGGAGCAGTTCACGCAATTGTATTAATTGACCCCGTTCATGAGCTCAATGCAACTCTTGAAGCTTTTAAGAAAAACAAGACTATGTCAATTATTGCTCTGGCAGATACAAATTGTCATTTTTCGCCAGATGCCTTTGACGTAACAATTCCTTGCAATGTCAGTTCTCTCAACTCTCTGAGAACTATTATGAATGAATTGATGGGCTTTTATGAAGACGGAAAGAAAGAAGGAAGAGGATCTTCTTCACCTATGGCTCAAGGTGGACCTAGGCTAGGTAAGCGTATTGGTGGAATGGGACCAGGACCACGTAAGCCAGTAGAAATTAGACAATCTAATCAAGATAATAAATCAAATCCTCAGCAGAACAATAAAGAAGCTGCACCTGTCAAAGAGTCAGTTCAAGGCCCAGCTCAAGAAGTAGCCTCAGCAGAAAAAGGGGAATAATTTAAATGACAAATCAAATTGCAATAAGCACAACTGCTATTACTGAATTGCGTGAGAGAACAGGTGTTGGTTTAGTTGAATGCAAAAAAGCTCTTCAAGAAACTGAAGGAGATGTTGCTAAAGCTGCTGAACTTTTGAGACAAAAAGGCATAGCTTCTGCTGGAAAAAAAGCTGGAAAAATTGCGGCTGAAGGAGCTGTGCTTGCTAAAGTCGATGAAAAAGCATCAAAAGGAATTATTCTTGAATTGAATAGTCAAACCGACTTTGTTGCTAAAAATGAAAAGTTTCAATCTTTGATTAAAGAAATTGCCGAAATTGCACTCGATCAAGAAATTTCAGATATAGAAAAACTGAAAGCTTCCAAAGTTAAGTCTGGCGAAACTATTGCTGAATTTATTGCAATAAAAACCGCTGAAATTGGCGAAAAGATTGATCTCAGAAGATTAGCTCTATACAAAGCTGGACCTGACGAATCTATTTTTCAATATACTCATCCAATCGGTTCAAAAATTGCTGTTTTGCTTAAGCTTAAAGGCGGAAATGCTCAAGCGGGAAAAGATATTTCAATGCACATCGCTGCCGCTCAACCAGCTCCAGAATTTATTATTCGTGATGAAATTCCATCAGAAGTAATTGAAAATGAAAAAAGAATTGAGCTTGGTAAAGAAGATTTAGCAAATAAACCAAAGGAAATTGCAGAGAAAATTGTTACTGGTCGTGTTGAGAAAATATTAGCGGAAAAGGTTCTCGCAGAACAGCCATTTATTAAAGATCCAGGACAAAAAATCAAAGATTATTTAGCAAAAGCAAATGCTTCTGTCATTCAATTCGTTCGCTTCAATTTAGGTGAAGGAATTGAAAAAGCTGAATCTAATTTTGCTGACGAAGTAGCAGCTCAATTGAAACGAAATTAAATTAAATTAAAACAGCTCAGTCTCAAATAAGGTATCAGATAACACTATCTTTCTTATTATCAACAATCCCTTACTAATTAATTTAGTGGGGGATTTTGTTTTGCTGACATCTACTGAGTTTTCAATGATTATTAAGCTGGCTAAGTCTCAAATTCAAATGTGGTGATTGATCGAAATCTCAAAATGCTTTCAGCTCAACTTTTTAAACATTTAATCCAAATAGCTTAGAAGTATTAGCAACTGTTATTTCATTTACTTTATCAAAACTAAGATCTTTTACTTGTGCAATCACTTCACAGACTTCCAGCATAAAGCTTGGTTCATTGCGTTTACCTCTATTCTTTTGTGGAGCCAAAAAAGGACAATCTGTTTCCAACAAAATTCTTTCTATTGGTATTTTGGCTGCATCAATTCGAAGTTGTCCAGCACTTTTAAAAGTTACACAACCAGAAAATGATGTATAGAAACCTAATTCCCAGAACTTAGCCGAATATTCAGCATTGCCAGTGTAACAATGCATAACTCCTTTGCCAACCGACTCTTCGCGCAAGACCCTAAGAGTATCTTCAAAAGCATCTCTGCAATGAACAATTAAAGGCAAATTTAATTCTTTGGCAATACGACATTGCCTGCGAAATACTTCTTCTTGAATTTCAACCGCACAATCTTTGTGATAAAAGTCTAGGCCAGTTTCCCCAATTGCCACTAATTTATCTTTGTATTGTTCAATATGATCGAAACATTCATCCGTCCATTCTTGGGCATCACAAGGATGAACTCCAGCACTAAGGAAAATATTCGGAAATCTTTTTTGCAAAGCTTCCATCTTGAGCAAGTCTCGGGTATGCACGCATGGATGAATAAAAGCTGATATGCCTGCCGAGTGAGCCCTTTCAATCACTTCCTCTATATCAGGTTCAAAGGATTCCCAAATTAAGTGTGCGTGGCTATCAATCATAGAAGGGCAATAAATCAAATACAGAAAATCAATACCTAAAGATTATCAGGGCCTTCCCTATTTTGATTTCATTTTTATTATTTCTACAAGTTGTTTTTCAACTTGTAGAACATGTCATTCAAGCTGATAGATAGAAATTTTTATTGAGTAGGAGAGCAAGTTGCTCATCTTAAGCATTTCATTCAGAAGGAATTAATCTTTTTAAGGGGTAATCATATTTTTTGATTTAGCTAGCGAGGTATATCCATGGAATAGCAAATGAATAATTACACAAATACAAATCATGACAATGTCTGCTAGTGATAATTTATTTTCCGATCAATCTACTTCAGCTCATAGAAGTGATAGCTCACAACAAGCTGTTCAGGAAGCCCCTCAGAGAATTGTATTACGCTCAAACCTTGAACTCACGCCCTTTCCTGACGGAAGCTTACAAATCAGGGATCCAGAATCAGTTCGCTATTTTCACCTTGGTTTTGATGAGGCTGAAATAGTCAAAATGCTCTCTTCTATGCATCCTTTGCAAATTATTGAAAGGACAAGTTATACCGAGGCTGAATTGAAGCAATTCTTGGGAATGCTCAAGCAATGGGGTTTATTAGAAGGTACTACTCCACCCCCTCGGCAAGCCATAAGAAAAATGACGGCTTTGCAATTTCTGTTTAAGCGTTTTGAGTTATTGGATCCAAATGATTTACTCACTGAATGGGAACCTAGATTGAGATGGTTGGGGTCTAATCCTTTTAAATATATTTTTGGAGCTTTATTTCTTGTTTCGATTGTTTTGGCTGTCAAAAACTTTATGTCATTTGCCACTTATGGTTGGCCTTTAGTTGCTGATTCCTGGAGTATTAGCTTAATAGTTTTCATAACCATGCTGATCACAGTATTGGCTGGACACGAAATATGCCACGGTATGGTGCTTAAGCATTTTGGTGGAGCTTGTCATGAAATGGGATTTTATTTTATTTATGCGACCCCAGCTCTATATACTGATGTAAGCGATGTCTATAAGCTTCCTAAAGCCGGCCAAAAGATTTGGGTAATGATGGCTGGTCCAGTTTTTCAATCAGTTGTTGGTAGTGTGGCTTTCTTGTTATGGTCAGTCGCTGTTCCTCATACAGCTATCGCAGATTTACTTTTTCTGCTAGTCACGGCCGCATTTTTTAGTTTGAGCATCAATTTAAATCCATTAATCAGGCTTGACGGTTATTATGCTTTGCAATTGGCTTTGAGCATACATTCACTTCGCAGAAGGGCTTGGGCTTATGTTAGTGCTATTCTTACAAACAAAGAAACTGAAGAAAACCTGACTGAGCGGGAAAGAAAAGTATTTTTGCTTTATGCACCATTGAGTGTAGTTTATACATGTTTTGTTATGGTTCTGACAATGAGCTTCTATTTTCAAAGTACTCTCTTGAGTTTCCCAGCAATTTCAGCATTTATAGCGGCTGTTCTCTTTGTTGCTTCACAGACAGATTTGCCTATTAAAAGTTCAGAAGAAGTCGATAAGTCTTAGTAGTCTGCAAGATAATAAATTTTATTCTTCACCAAGAAAACCAATTAGCCCAACTCCATGAATAATCGCCGTTTCAGAGCGTAGAATTCTTTTCCCAAGCGAAATAGGCAGAAAATTTTTGGATAAAATTATTTCCTTTTCGGCTTCTGAAAAACCACCTTCAGGGCCAAAGATTGCTGCTTTGTTTCTTGCATTCTGACTGAGTAAAAAATTTGTACTTTGCCTCATGAGGTTACCCCCCAGCCCTCTTTCAAGCGGGAGCTTTAAAGCATCATTTAGTGGCTGAATTTCTGGATACAATTTCTCAGATTTATTAAGAATTAAGGGGTGTTGTTCTTCTAGCCTCTCCAGAAAGGCAAAACCAATTTCTTGATCTCTCAGTCTAACTTTGCTGAATGCAATTGTTTCGTGAATAACTGGAATTTTCACTCTTTCAGACTGCTCAGCCGCTTCAGTTAATATTTTGTGCCATCTTTTTGTTTTATGTTCAATATTTTTATTTTCCTTGACTGCATTCTCAAATTCAACAAATTGAAATTCTTGCACACCCAATTCAGTGCACTTTTGCAAAACCCAATCTAGTTTTTCACCCTTCAAAAGAGGTAGAAAGACACGTAAGTTGAAATCCAATTCTTTTCCCTTAGATTTTTCACATTGAGAAACAATTTTGCAATCAATTGAACTTATTTTAGATGTCGATATTTGGCTGATTTCAAGCAAAAACTCCCGCTCCTCTTTTATGCCAATAATTCGATCTCCCTCTCTCAATCGCAAAACTTTCACGATTTGATTTATTTGCTCTTGATCTTCAAGCTTTTCCAGCGAGCCTGAAAGAAAAAACCTTTGTATGCGTTTTGTATTCATAAAATCTATTTATCAAATTTCAATATTCGATTTTCTTTTCATTCGATTTCCAGTGTTCAAAAATAGTCAAAGATTCTGGTCTCATAAGCTGATGCATTGGAATTTGCCTTTGCTCATAGGGAATGGGTATTTGATCATAAATAAATGAATCATCAAAACCTGCACTCTGCGCATCTTTTTGACCAAGTGCAAAATATATTTTTTTCGGCCTAGCCCAATAAATGGCACCCAAACACATTGGGCAAGGCTCACAAGTGGTATAAATTTCACAATCAGCTAAATTGAAATCTTTCAGCTTTTCACAAGCTTTTCTAATTGCAACAATCTCTGCATGTGCAGTTGGGTCATTGTGAGGATGAACTGAATTAACTCCTTCGGCTATAATCTCACCATTTTTGACAACAATTGCTGCAAATGGCCCTCCCGTTGTTTCTTTAATATTTTGCAGAGCTAGCTCTATTGCGCGTTGCATGAAAAACTTTTGTGAATCTTTCTCTTTATCTTTCTTCATAATCTCTTTTAGCGCTTTAAGCCCTCAATAAAAGTTGCATAATCTTCAGCTAAATCTTCACTGTGATTGATGCCAGCTAAAATCCAGAGATGTTCATTCATATCTACTGTATTTTCTGCAATTTTATAGCCTTCTTTTTCCAGAAGCTGCTTTTGAAGAATTCCTTTGGCGCCTAATTTTATGCTGCTAATAAATCCATCCTTCGCTACAACTCTATACCAGGGTAATTGCTGCATTTCGACTTCATTCATGCCGGTCATCACAAAGCCAGTAACTCTCGCCGTAGTACCGACCATATCAGCAATTTGTCCAAAATACATAACCTTGCCTTCGGGGATTTGACTCACAATGCTAAAAATAGCTTTCTTTAGTTCAGAATTAGTTTTTTGCTCAGTGGAAACTGAAGTTGTTAGTGTTTGCATAGATTCATTAATTAGGCTTATGAATTGATTCTGACTGGACTCTAGCTGAATTGTTGCGCTTGTTTATTGAATGTTATCGATTGAGCGTAATCAAAATCGAAATTAATACTGTCTTTCAACAATATAATCAGCGAGACTAAAAAGCGGTTGAAAATTAATATTAGATTTTAGCAAAGCCGTTTTTGCTTCTTGAACTAATTCTTTGGCTTTAGCTTTTGATTCAGTCAAACCAAGCAATTTTGGATATGTGGTCTTGTTTTGAGCCAAATCTTTACAAGCGGTTTTACCTAACAATTCTGAATTGGATTCTTGATCGAGAATATCATCTGCAATTTGAAAAGCTAAACCAATTTTTACGGCATATTCACTCAAAGCCTCAATTTGCTCATTATTAGCTTCTGCTGCAATTCCTCCAATTACAACGCTTGCTTTTAAAAGAGCACCAGTTTTCATGGAATGCATAATTTCTAATTCTTCGAGAGAGGCTTCTTCATTTGCCGTCTGTTCCAAATCAATCATTTGGCCGCCAGTCATACCCCTAGCTCCAATTGAAGCAGTTAATTCTTCAATTACTCTAATCTTTGAAGCTGGATTTAAATCGGTTTTCAAACACAGAGCGATCCCTTCAACTAATAATGCATCTCCAGCCAAAAGAGCTGTTGCTTCATCATATGCAATATGGCAAGTCGGTTTACCTCGCCTTAGAGAATCATTATCCATACAGGGCAAATCATCATGAATTAGGCTCATAGCATGAATAGCTTCAATCCCAGCTGCTATGGGCAACACCTTATTTAAATCCAGATTCGTAGAATTATCATCAGCAGGCATAGGGGAATTGAGACTAATCGCTTCAAAAGCGGCTAAACACAAAATTCCTCTTATTCGTTTCCCGCCATTAAGGGAGGAATAGCGCATTGCTGCCCAGAGCTTGCTCGCACTTCCAGAGTCATTCTGCATATTTTCTTTATACTTTTCATTATCAAAACTATAAAGAAGTGCTTGATCTAAATAATTATCTAAGACTTGCTTCTTTGATTTGATGAATTCTTGAATTGAAATTTCTTTCACGGAAGTATTCATTTATGATTCCTGGCTGATTCAACAACAATGCAAATGCTGAAATGATTTCATTTAGTTTTCGAAACAAGTTCGGAATGACGAAGAAAAACTAATCTTGTCATCCTGAGCTTGTCTCAGGAACTATCTCACTAAACAGGATAATTATTCTAGGTAACATGATTTATTCAATAATTTGCCAAATGCTGAAATGAAAATTATTTCTTTTTTGTTTGTGGCTTTTCTTCAGAAATGATTTCCTCAATTTCAGGTTCGATTGCTGACTTAACATTTAAATCTTCGTCAACATAAGCTTTAATTTCGGTGTCTTTGCGAATACCTGCTTCATTGCCTTTTTTGAGCAAAAAGAGTGGTGAAACAATAAGAGAAAGTGCAATTGTTGAGCCAACTTTGTCTTTGCCCATTTTTCCGCTAGCCGAACGGAGAATCACTTTTTGATTGTCCACAGACTTAACTGAATTGATTTGAATATCAATGCTTCCACCTTGGCCAAGTCGCTTTGCTTTTTGTATGTGGGTTACAGTTCCTTTTACAGGAGTTCCTTTCTTTATTACAACTCTTTCATCAATTACAATATCTTTTTTGATTTCTGCTTCGATTGGTTGACCAACATGAGCATTTGCTGTAGAAACTGATTTGATTAAACTTGCGATTATTTCGGTATCTTCAGGCAAAATAATGACTTTTTCTTCTGCTGCATTGCACAGGAAAGAAATGTTAGAAATGAAAATAGAAGCTAGTGCTAGAAGTGCAATTTTTGTATTTGATGGTGTTTTCATAAAAATTAATTGAGAAATACTCTATGACTAATGAAATAAGGCTAATGAGATCTAGATAATAAATATCCTAAAATCAATTCAATTAATATTAGTAGATAAAGTCAAATAGTCAAACTTTAGCAAAAATACTCATGATCGATTACTCACTTGATCGAGCAACAAGCTCAATAGAAGAATTAAATTTACTTGGGGTGAAATGCCCACTTAATTTTGTGAAAGCAAAACTTGCGCTTGAAAAGCTAAAATCTGGTGCTCAGCTTAATATTGTTTTGGATTTGGGTGAATCTGCTGAAAGCGTTAGCAAAAGCCTAATTGAAGAAGGATATGAAATTCTTGAGTCAAAAGAAAAAGAAACTTATTTTGAAATCTTAGTTTTAAACAAATAAAAAACGAGAAGGATTATCTTTATTCGTGTCATTCTGAGCCTGTCTTAGGAACTATTCCCATTGACCTTCTCATCTTTTCAATCCTTTAAATCTTGTTCAAGATCAACCCGAACAGGGATTACCAGAATTAATATGATTAGTCAGGACAAAAGCGATATTCCTGTGATTAAAGCAAGACAAAACAGAAATCTTGCTTATCGTTTCAATCCGCTGAATCAAGATCAAAAATGCGCAAAATAGCAAACAAGCTGGTGGAGGCGGAGAAGAGCTGCCCTTCTCGTCCGTAAAGTCTTTCCATATAAAATCTACGAGTGTAGTTTCGAGATTTGTCTTTTACTGAGACTGAGTCAAAACCCTCAACAGGATTGCAAGCATTGCTAAAGATTTTAATCAAAAGCTGTTTATTGTCTAAGTACTTTCGTTTGCGAAAAAAGCCTCTGGACTATTCACCTGTTATTGCTGAATATTAATCGGTGACCCATAAATATTTCAGTTTAGTCTTAATTTAAATTCCTTAATGAAAAAAAACTAAGCAGCAGCAGCTTGAGCTGAGGCAGGGAACATAGAAAAAACATTTTTTCTCATTCCGAAATCTGCACTAATTACATTACCTTTGTTGGCATGTTTATTTGTTTTGTTCGGGAGTATTAACGAGAGTAACCGAACGCTCTCGACTCGCATTCATATAGTCAGATATCACGTCAAACCTACGCGCCCCCATCAATCTATAAAATTTATAGAAGCTTGTTTGATTTGCTAATTTGATTATACCAATTTCAAGGTAGACAATCTCTTATTTTAATTTGTTGAGCTTACTCCTCTATTGTTTTGACAATTGAATCTTGCATATCTTGTTGACAAAGCCTGCAAATAACTACTAGGCGTAAGAGGTGTTTGAACTATTGCATTTCCAGGAGTTACAGAATTGCGAGTTTCATTTGGATCTGCTTCTGTGGTTACTGTATATGTAGCTTGAGATGCATTTGAAATTGGAACTACTCCTATATAAGGCATAAAACCTACTGACATTTTCTACCTTCTTTTCCTGAATTTCCCCTAGCTAAGATCGACCTTTTACTTAGCTCTTAATTTGATAATTTAATCCTACAACTGCAATACTTATGCGTCTAATAGCTCAGGTCTATGGATTTGATATGAAAGCTTTATATGAGATTGAAATTGTTAAGGAAAAGATGTATTGCCTTAAATTTTTTGCGATCTCATTAATCTGAAGATAACCTGCAAAGCTCTAATCTATTTTTTTGGCTTATAACTACGATAAAAACATGAGTCGTAAAACCCTGCAAGCCTTACAAATCAAGCTAAAAGATATGATTATTGAATCAATAGATTATGCTTATATATTGATTCCTTAATCTGCTCGTTTGTGCTTCATAATTTAGGCTTAAGCTTGGAAAAAATAAATATTATTTAATAAATGCTTTTCGATAATTTTTAACTATCGATTCTATTCGTTTTTGAAAGATGAATCTGTCTTTTTAGTCAATAGCTAACTTATTTCTTATCGCTATTAAATAGATCTAGTTCCATTCAAAAGATTTACATAATCTTCACAGCTTAATTTATTGAATGAAAATACAATTTATCCAATGATTTATCTCAAAGTTCTACTTATATATTGTTAAGTTGATTGATAAATAATTTGCACTTAATTCATAGGCTCATATGCTTTGAATAGTTAAATAAAGCCCATACTCAGTTCAAAGAAAAAGGAATTTTCATGGATCAATTTGAAATAATACAAGTTCATGCTCGCGAAATACTCGATTCAAGAGGTACTCCAACTATTGAATCAGAAGTTCTTTTGGCTGGAGGTGCGCTTGGTAGAGCAATTGTTCCTTCTGGTGCAAGCACAGGTCAATTTGAAGCAGTTGAACTCAGAGATGGAAATAAAAAAAGACATTTAGGTAAAGGTGTTCTCAAGGCTGTAGAAAATGTAAATGAAAGAATTTCGGAATTATTATTATCGCCAGATGAATCTTTTGATGCTCGTTTTCAATCTTTAATTGACATCAAAATGAATGAACTTGATGGCACCGAAAATAAAGGCCGCTTAGGTGCAAATGCCATTTTGTCTGTTAGTCTCGCTCTTGCCAAAGCCGCCTCAATTCAATCTGATCTGCCACTTTACAGATATATCGGTGGTGTTAATGCCAAAGTTTTACCTGTTCCGATGCTGAATATTCTCAATGGTGGTAAACACGCTCTAGATTCAGTTGATTTCCAAGAATTTATGGTTGTCCCAGCTGGCGCCAAAACTTTCTCTGAAGCATTGCAATGGGGATGTGAAATATTTCACTCACTCAAATCTGTCCTCAAAGGCAAAGGTTATGCAACTAGTGTGGGAGATGAAGGTGGTTTTGCTCCAAGCCTTAAATCAAATAAGGAAGCATTCGAATTGATATTGCAAGCAATTGAAGCAACTGGACTAAAACCTGGTTCTCAAGTTGGTTTGGCTTTGGATGCTGCAGCTACTGAATTGTTGCAAGATGATGGAAAATACAATCTTGCTAAAGAAGGCAAAATTCTTACATCAAGTGAATTAATTGATCTTTATGACAATTGGTCTAAGCAATATCCGATTTTTTCAATTGAAGACGGACTTGGTGAGGAAGATTGGGGAGCTTGGAAAGAGTTGACTCATCGTCTAGGTTCTCGCATTCAATTGGTAGGTGATGATTTATTTGTAACTAATGTGAATCGTCTAAAAGATGGTTTCAAGCAAGGTGTTGCAAATTCGATTTTGATCAAGGTTAATCAAATCGGAACACTTACAGAAACTCTTGATGCAATAGAATTAGCTCATAAGCATGGATATACGGCGGTTATTTCTCATCGTTCGGGCGAAAGTGAAGATACCTTTATTGCTGATTTGGCAGTAGCAACTAATGCTGGACAAATCAAAACAGGTGCTCCAAATCGTACCGATCGTATTGCCAAATATAATCAGCTAATTCGAATTGAAGAAGATCTCGGAAAGGCCGCAGAATATTATGGTTGGAGAGCTTTCCCAAATAGAAAACCATCTAATTCCAGCTTGACATAAGGATTGATTGCTCAGACAAAACTATCAGTAAAAAGCAAAATGAAAATATCGATTATTTCAGTATTAGTAATTTTGCTTTTTTTGACAGTGACTTTTAATGCAAAAAGCCTATTGGGACTGACATCTCAAGCAGGAATTATGTTGCCGGAAAAAGAAGACACAGTAAAAGACCAATTGAAAAATTCATTCAAGATTTATAAACCTTTATGGTCAGTTAGCAAGAATAATGGCTCACTTCCACCTTTTTCACTTTGCCCTTTAAATCTAGAAAGTGATAGAGATTTTAAATTATCAGAATTTAAATCAATAGAATCAAAAAATATTTCCTCTGATGCAAATCCACAAAAGAAAAGAACTCCGCTAATTCTTATTCATGGGACTGTAAGCGATTATTATCCATTTTGTAATTGGCAATTTCTTGTATCTCAGATTCGATTGCCTGAAGAAGCTGATTTTGCTGAGGCTCATGACATTTATATTTTTCGATATCCTACTAATGTTGGCTCCCTGGCTGAGGTCTCTGAGAAGCTCGCAAAAGGTATAGAAGAATTACTCTCTGATTATCCTGATGGCACTGGTTATAAGGTTGTGATTTCTAGTTTAGGTGGAAATGTTTTTTGCAAAGCCTTGAATGATAATCCTGAAATTGATAGAAGGCTCATTAAAGCTGTAAGCCTTGGAACACCATTTTGGGGCACGCCGCTCTTAAATGAGAATCTCATTGTTGGATCAAACAATAAAGATCCCATTAATAATCTTTTGTATCAATCAGTAGATATTCTATTTCCAGCCATGAGCCGTGATTTGGAATGGAGTTTGCCAACACAGCCTATAGACGATGCCCAAAATCAGGCTCAACAACAAATTGAATTTAGCTGTCTTTCATTGAGAAATAAATCAGTCAATTATGGTGCTTATTTAAATAGTCCAATTAATCAAAATGGCACAGCGGCTAATGAAGAGGAAATTCAGAGTTGGCTTAAAAGCAAAATGATTAGCCTTGATTATAAGAATGCCTGGAATTCTTT
Organism: Candidatus Melainabacteria bacterium; assembly: GCA_005110395.1. Taxonomy (GTDB): domain Bacteria; phylum Cyanobacteriota; class Vampirovibrionia; order Caenarcaniphilales; family Caenarcanaceae; genus LMEP-10873. The sequence goes on from DUDU01000117.1 coordinate 22,912, forward strand.
TATGCATTACAAAATGGGTCATGAAATAGAGCGAAAAATCGAGAATAATTTATCTGAGCCAATTTATCTTTTTCCATACAATGATGGATTAGTGCCGATATATAGCAGTTTATGGCTTAATCCAAATACAAATCGTTTTGCTAAAAAAAGGTTAATTGACGAAGAAGTAATCAAAGAAATTAAACTTATGAATTCACATGCTCGTCTATTTGAGGGAGTTGACCATACAAGCCTAACTCCGAAAAGAAAAAACACACCAATAAAAGATATTTTGGCTAATTCGACTGAAAGCCTCACTATGGCAAAATGGATTTTGAAAGACTTACGCTAATTGCATTGAAAATAATTACCGATTTATGAAATCTTATAGAGAAGAAATTTGGTTTAATTGCAAAAAGCGCATTGATTTTATTTGTATAACTGAGCAGGTTGGAGAAATCCTCAAAAAATCTGAAATCAAAGAAGGACTGTGTTTGGTCAATTCAATGCATATTAGTTCAAGTGTTTTTATAAATGATAATGAAAGTGGTTTACACAAAGACTTTGAGAAATGGCTTGAGAAGCTGGCTCCATATGAACCAATTTCACAATATAGGCACAATGATACTGGAGAAGACAATGCTGATTCCCATCTCAAGAGAACTATTATGGGGCGAGAGGTTGTAGTAGCAATCACAAAAGGTGAATTAGATTTTGGTCTGTGGGAAGAGATTTTCTATGGAGAATTTGATGGTTTGAGAAAGAAGCGAGTTTTAGTAAAAATCATCGGTGAATGAATTTATTGCTTTAAAATTATTCAATTACTTTATAGTTTTCAAATTTCGTTTTATATTCTGGTTTTTATACAATGACAGTTTCTAAAGAAGATATAGACAAAGTTGCTCATTTGGCTCGTCTAGACTTAACAGAGCAAGAGCTAGAAAAATACACTTCAGAGCTCGATAAGATTTTGACTTATGTACAAAGATTGAATTCAGCCAATACTGATGGTGTTGAGCCCCTTATTCATAATGCTGCTAATTCCACCCCTCAGAGAAAAGATATAGTTGCTGAATCAGAAGAACTCAATGTATTTAGAGAGGCTTTCTTGGCAATAGCTCCTAAAACCGAAGGACGCTTCTTTAAAGTTCCTAAAATGGGCAAGTAGAATCTCGGTTAATAAATCTTTTTCGAAAAAGAAAAAATTCGTGAATTAAACCTTTTGAATCGTTCTCAAAAAAGCCGTTTCATTAGGGCTCTGAAATACTTACTGTGCCAACTAATTACATGAGCCTAGAAGATATTTAAGCAATAAAGCTATAGTCAGCGGCTGGAGTTTATTTTCTGTGCGAGTAGGTTATAAGCCTCTTTATAGCTTGTATCATAATCACCAAAAGACAAAACTACGGTCGATATTTTTTCTTTCAAGCGATCAAAAAGCTCAGGATTATTCTCTTTAACAATGGCTTCACATAAATCACGAAAGACCGTGCTCATGCTATCGAAAAATTTACCTTCAATGTATGCACCGTCATAATGATCGCTATCATAGCCGTATCTTTTCATTACATAAGCTCCTTCTTCGAGGTAAAAGAGCATTAATTCAATGGTGCCTAGCGGATCAGAGGTTGCTTTTTTGTAATTGCTAATTGGTTTTTTAGCTTCGGCTAATCTGAAAGTAAGTTTGGGCGCATATTCCCTTTGATCAATTTTTTTTGGTTTCAGCCATTTTTTTATTTCCTTTTTGTATGGCTCAAGAACAGCATCTAGATCTAAAAGTTGGTATCGTGCTGCAAGAAATGCCTTCACATCATCAAACTGTTCATAAACAGCTTTCAAGACATCAATTATTCCATCTCGGCTAAATTCCTTGAGATGCTTCTTTAAATCATTCCAATTTACTTTTTTTGTTTTGTTTTTTGTCACGATCTTCCCTCCACAATGGCAATCTCATCATCAGTCAAGCCGTAAAGTTCATAAACCATTTGGTCAATTTCTTTGTCGGTTTTATCAATTACTGCTTGAATTTCGTTGGCGGCTTTTTTCTCGGTTTCAAAGAACTCCATCCATTCTTTCTTTTGGGCGAGTGTTAATTTTACTTTTGCCTTCTGAAGCTCTTTTTCAAAATCAACCCATTCAAGTTCATTCCACTTTTCTAGTTTTTGAGAAAGTTTTTGTATTGTAAACTCGCTTTGAATGAGTTTCAAGAACTTTTGCTTAGTAGTTTGCAGCTCTTTGTTCCTAACGAGCATTAAGTCAGCTTTTAAGATGAATGGTTCTTGCTCTGGAAGTGAAATTTGAGGAATTGGTATAGTTTCGACGTATATGCCACTGAACATATAATATCCGCCTCTCATAACACTACTAACTTTATCAATATAAAAATGTGTGACTTTTGAATTCAAGAGGCAAAGAAGGTAATTTTCAGCTTGCGGAATAATAAAAGTGGTTTTGTTGCCATAAAAACAACCTCTGTCAATTGAAAAACTAGGTTGAATCCCTAATTCTGGATAAACAATTTTAGATTTTTCAAACTCTTGGTAGTAATCAATAGCATCTTGCAATTCGTACCATTTGTAAGATCCAGGCTTCCGACCTTTCCAGTCAGCCCCTTCAAAATCTTTAGGTTTTGGTTCAAGCCTCTCTCGATATTGCTCAAGGTGCTTTTTTACAGCTTGGTATTTTTCAATATCAATTCCTCGTTTTGCAAAAATCAAATAATCCCCTTGCCAATCAATTGAATAACGTTTAACTTCACGGCCACCCAAAAAGGGTTTAATAATTTCCTCTGACTTTGGATCTTCTGCAATTAGTTTTTTTCGGGTAGCGTTATCAATTACAAAAGCCTCATTGAATCCAGTTAGTACACCTCGGTAAACTTTACCTTCTACATACTCTTGCAATGGAACACCTTTACTTTTTATTTTTTCAAGTAGTGCCTTTTCTGATGAAGAACCTAAATTCCAACCCTTCGAGTCAAGCTTTGATTGCTCAATTTCAATCTTGTTTTCTTCAATCGTGTCTATGAGTCTTGTTGGTTCAAGCTCTTTGAGAGACGATGCCTTTAATTTGTCTAATGGTTGGCTTTGAGAATAAATCAAAATGCAAGGATAGGTTGTTGCATCCTCAAATACTGGCAAGTCGCCAAAGTCTATAATTTCTCTCAATTGAACTTTTTCTTTAAGGAAGTCACGGAGAGCATTTCCATAATTCGCCCGCATCCATTTGTTGGCAATAATCACACCGTAATAGCCATTTTCTTTGAGTAGCTTTTGCCCTTTTTCAATAAAGTAAACATAAAGGTCACAAACGCCATGGTAACAAGCATAATTCTTCTCAAAATAAGGCTTGAATGGGCTAAGAAGCTCTTGCCTCACATAAGGAGGATTACCAATCACAACATCAAAACCACCGTCCTCAAAGATATTTTTAAATTCTTTCTGCCAATTAAAAGCCTTTTTACCAGCAAATTCAGGATCGTCAATTAATGAATTTCCAAATTTTATATTTCCATCTAAAGAAGTCAGCTCACTGCTTTTGTTAGCTGTTTTGAGCCATAAACTAAGTTTAGTAATCTCAACCGATTCTTCATTTAAATCAACACCAAAGAGGTTGTTTTGAAGAATGAGTTTGTTTATATTTTCAATTACATCTCTCTGTCCGCTTCTCAAATCAGCAATTGCATCATCAACTCTTCTGTGCTCATGGTGCAAATAATCGAAAGCCTGATTTAAAAAGGCTCCAGAACCGCAAGCAGGGTCTAAAATTTTGATGCTTGAGAGCTTTTGTTTGTATGCAAGCCAGAATTCAAGATGTTTATTTACTGCTTTTGTAAGCTGGGCTTTTTGTGCTTTAGCTAGCTCTTTTAAGGGTGAATTTGGGTCAAGCAAAGTGTAGTCTAGTTCAGGTAATTCATAAAATCCCAATTCTTGTTTTCTATCTTCTAGCCATTTACCAACGGTTTGCTCAACTATGTATTTTGTGATGTAAGCAGGTGTATAAAAAACACCATCTTTTTTACGCTTTCCTTTTTTCTTTTCGTATACTTCTCCCGCTAGCTGAGCCTTGATTTCTTCAATATCGGAAATTGATTGTTCAAAAATATGACCTAAGACATTAACGTTCAAATCAGAGTCGAAGTCATAATCCTCACCAATTTTAATTACATGCTGCAGAAACTCATCTTTAATTACAAGATTGTCTAAAACCTTATCTTGAGCGAATAAACCTCCATTAAATTTATTAATATCCGCTCTGGGCTCACCGTTGTTTATGAACTGAAAAAGCCCTTTTGAATGTCTCCATAAAATATCGTCAGAAGGGTCAAAACCGCGGTTTCGGTATGCATCTAATATTTTTCTTGTTGTGTCTGACGGAAGCAGCGGCGGGGATAAATCTTCACAAAAGAAAACAAAGATAAAGCGGTCTAATAGCTTTTGTGCTTTTTCAAATAAAATCTGTTCTTCAAAATTTGGGTTGTGGTTCTGCAAGTGTTGGAATAATTCCCACCTGATTTTTTTGAATTCTTTATAAAATCCATCCTCTGTTGATTTTTCATGGGCGAGTCTTTGCGCAAATAGTTTTTCAATTTCAGATTCACCAGTTCTGCATATGAGCCTGTCTTTATGAAGGAGAAACAAAAACCTTTTTAGTTCATCCAATTTAAGCAAGTCAGGGATATTAAAGACTTCGTATTTGCTTTGATCTGATGAGTGATAAAGCCGAATTTCAATAAAATTAGAAACAATTACCCATTTACATTTACCACCTGATTTAGAGGCATAACTAAAGGCTTGTTCAACTGGTGAACGTTTGTCATTTTTTCGGTTTTGTGGTTTGTCTAAATCGGTTGATGCGTCCTTAAGTTCAATTACAGCCCTAGTATCATGACTGCCCAAACTAAAATAACCTAGGGCTCCATCGGCTTTGGTGCTGTCTGTTGTGGCTTTTTCTTCTTTCTCTAGGTTGTATTCATCTGCCCCTCTAGAATATATGTAGCCAAGCACATCACCAAAGAAGTGATTTAAGAAATCTGATTGAAGAGATTCTTCTTTAGATTGTTTTACGTTTCCATTTTTTATTGCATTCTGCCACTCTAAAATCTTTTCCCTCTTTTGGCGCATATCTGCGTAATCATCAAGCTTAAAGCTATCTAGCCTTTGCTTAATTGATTTTGGCGGAAAGATTAGGAGCATTATTAAATAAAAGATTGTGAGATTTTGTAAGTTTAATCAAAATTTTAAATTGCTTACAAATTACCTTCATAAGCTCTTTCTAAGATTTTGTTTTGAATACTTCTGATTTCATTTTTTTGTGAATTTGGAAAATGATTGGTAATTAAACTAAAAGTCAATTCTTCGCCAGCTTTATTCTCAAGATATCCACTGAGAGCAATCACTCCTTCAACATAACCTGACTTACCTTTGATTTTCCCAATTAATGGGCTTTTACCAAATCGGCCCTGCAAAGTTCCATCAATCCCAGCAATAGAAAGACTATCTTTAAAGGCTGCAAAATTATTGCCTAAACCATTTTCGGATTGATCTTTGGACTTCAGCAATAATTGAGTCATTTCAGTGGTGCTAATAAAATTTTCTGATGATAAACCCGCTCCATCGTGAATTACTAACTGATTGCAATCGAAGCCATGAGCACAGGCATAAGTTTTAATCAATTGAATTCCATCTTTTTCTCGCGCCGAAATTTTATTGTTCTTGCCATATTTCTCTGCTGCTGCAGCTCTCAACAATGTCTCGGTATAAAAATTATCGCTATGTTTATTTACACGCTTTAGCAAATCTTTCAGCATTGGTGATTTGTGTGATGCCAAGAGGTTAAAGCCTGTTCCTTTGAAATCTTGGAATTCATGATTCAAACGAGGTTTTTTTGTAATTTTAATTCCGTCTTGAATTGCAAATTTAGTAAATGAATCGACAAAGAATAAAGCTGGATTGCTAATCGTCAAACTTTCGCCTTCTTTGTATCCTTGAGGTAAATGGCTTCGTAAAATAATACGATTAATTCCTAGTTCACGCTGATAATGCTCTTCATAAGCTTCTTTACGGCTAGTAATAATTTGCTCATTAACTAAGTCTATATAATCAGTATTAAAAGGAAACCAGCTGATTTGTGGCTTTTCACCAATACGACCTTGTGCTTTTACCTCTAGATCAATGCAATTATCATTGAATGAAAGCGCACTAATTTCAGATGCATAATAATAGGATAAGTCCTCCCAATGCCATGTTTGCGGGATTCTATCAGTGTTTTCAAATAAGGAATCATTTCCAATTACTCGTCCTGTAATTGATTGAATGCCTCTTTCTTTCAGCTGTTTGGTGAATTCTTTAAAAACGGCAAATTTCTCTCCTCCGAAAAAGGCTCCACTAATAGATGGATCTCCAGCTCCAAGAATATAAATATCTCCATCCCAAACACCTGTGTCTTTGAGTTCGCCCATTCCATATATTTGAGTCTCGAATTGATAATCAGCTCCCAAAGAATCAATGACGGCTGCACTTGTGAGTAATTTCAGATTTGAAGCAGGAGTAAGTCTTAGACCCGAATTGTAAGCATAAATTTCTGCTCCTTGAGAATTGCGAATGGAAATAGACCAAATAGCATTTCTAGCCGAGCTATTCTGAATGAGCGAAGGAGGCGGACTGTTTGATGTTTGTGCACTTGAAGCTATATTGAATGAGGCGAAAGAATCTTCTTCAATTTCCTCGAAATTCCTTTTGTGATTTTCTTTGGAGCTTTCTTTTTTGTCTTTGAAGTTAGCATTAAAAAAATCAGGCATGGCTTGACTCAAGCTTTTAATGCCAGAAAAGAGAAAAGTCACAATACCAATAAGTACTACAACTGAAAGAATTATTTTTGCAATTTGTCTTCTACGTTTAGCCTGAGCTTGACTAGCTTTAGCTTGAGAAATACTAATCTGAGATTTTCTAAAGTTATTATTTTGGTACATATTATTTTTATATTATTGCTTGCATATTAAAGTAATGATTCTAGCCGCTGGCTGACTAATAAATCAGGATTTTCGATAATTCAAATTTCATAACTTACATTAGGAGTTTAATATTTACTGCTGATTTCACATATCCAATTTCACGTCCCCCATTTCAAATCTACAAGACCATTTTTAGAGTCAAGGAGTTACTTTATTTTGTTTTATGCTCGCTCAAAAAGATTTTAGAAATAATTTAGCTTAGTTCAAATCTTCAATAAGTTTAGCAACCAAAGCAGTCCAGCCAGTTTGATGAGAAGCCCCGACTCCTCTGCCATTATCTCCATGAAAATATTCATAATATAAAATCAAATCTTTGAAAGCTGAATCTTTTGAATATATATTTTGATCACGATGACAAGCTCTTACTCCAGTATTATCAATTTCAAATATATGAATTAATCTTTTGCTTATATCTTGAGGAGCCACGGAATAAACAAAAAATCTGAATTAGAGAGAAAAGTACTAGAAATATATTTTCAAATTTGTTGTTTATTGCTTTTCAAATTAG
>DUDU01000118.1 GCA_005110395.1 Candidatus Melainabacteria bacterium
CATGAATATTAAGACAGAATTGTCACAAATATTACACTTTTTGAGCAATGTGCTTTTCGAACAAATCCCCATTCAAAGCTTATTCTCAAATTTTGATTACAAAACCAAAGAATCTGATCTTTCAAATCAGCTTTCAATCCTAGATCTTTAATGGGACACTAATGATTCAATACAGAAATTGAAGATGGATCTCCAAACTCAGATGGATCTCTACCAAATGAAGCTAAAGGCAATTGACTAAGTGAGAATACAGAAAGTAAAAGTAAGGCTGGTATTTGAAATTTCGATTGAGTTAATTTTTTCGAAGTATTACTTGATTTTGAATTATTAGCTGAGTTATTTGTTAAATTCATGGAAATTTAGCTCCAGTTTATACACTGAATTTATGTTTCCCTTTTTATTTAAAAATACTCTTTTTGGTTGACAGCTCTAGAGAGTACTCGCATAAATATAGAGTTTATCCTCGTACTTTGCTAGGTAAACCCAAAAGCCTACAATGATTACTAAAAATTATGTTCGGATTTATTTATCTTCTTAGAACAAGATTGAGAGGACTGGAAGGATAAAAAACTCTTCCTTTCATAGAGGTGGGGCATTTTCCTGAGCTTGCTGGGCGAGATATACTAAACTTTATTCTGACTCACAACTTTGTGTTTAGATAAATTAATTAATATTCCGACCATAAACCCAGTCATGATAATCGAAGTTTTTCCATAACTAATAAAAGGTAATGGTACTCCTGTCATAGGTAATAATCCTATTACTCCGCTGAGATTGAAAATAGCTTGCAAAGCCAAAGAAAATACAATGCCTAAACCTAAAAGACGTCCAAATCCTCCAGGAATTTTGAGTGCAGCTGCATTACCTCTCCATAAGAAATACACAAATCCTCCTACTATTAACAATGAACCCACTACTCCTAATTCCTCTGAAATAACGGGGAAAATATAGTCGGCATAACTTACAGGTAAATAGCCTAATTTTTGAATTGAATTGCCATAGCCAACTCCAAAGAGCCCTCCATTACCGATTGCATAATAAGATTGCAACAAATTGTATCCAGCACCAAGCGGGTCTTTTTCGGGTGAGAGCCATCCTTGAAATCTTTCCATTTGATATGGATTAAGTTGAAGACTAAGAACAACACCGGCAAAGCCTGTAACTAAAGCTCCAATTGCCAAAAATAAATTTAGTCCTGATGCAAATAACAAATACCCAATTGTTGAAATAATAATTACGGCTGTTCCCAAATCAGGCTCTTTGAGTATTAGTACAGCCATAACCAAACAAATAATCAATCTCAACAAAATAGGCCCACTATTCCATTTGAAATTTGCAAGTCCATCTGCCATTAATATCAAAGCGGCAATTTTGGCAATCTCTGATGGTTGAAAAGTTAATGGTCCCAAATTAAGCCATCGCTCAGAGCCACCGGCGGAAATACCTAGCGAGGAAAAATCAACCAAACAAAGAAAACAAATACATAAAACACTTAATATCCAACCAAATTTTCTTAGGTAGCGATAGTCAAATAAACTTGTTAGAAACATTACTATTCCACCAAGTCCAACTGCAATTGATTGTTGAACAAAAAGAGCAAGTGGATCTCTGGCTGATTTTTCAGATTCATAGCTAGAAGCGCTAAGCAACAGAATCAAGCCAATCGATGCAAAACCACAAACAAATAAAATCAATCTTGAATCAGGTCTTCCAATGATATATTTTTTTATTTGATTCATTTCTTAGCGAGTTTGTTTGTGCTTATAAATTTACATTACTAGAGACATCGAATTGGAATAATAAGCAGAGTGAATTTGATGGATTTAATTTTTATGTCGTTTAGAATCACCTATTTATGTTACGCAAAACTGGAAGACCTGACTCCCAGACTTTCTCCATTAAGAGAGAGCTCACCCAGCCACGAAGATGATTTTTTTGTGATTTTTACGTAATGTAATTTATCCTATAAAAAATTCAAAACATGGATAATTATCAGCATTCTATCAGTATTTTATTTTGCTAATCTTATTTCACGAACATATTTAATATCTTTCAAATGAATCTTCAAATCGTCTTACACAAATCTTTTGTTTGAATAAAATCCTGACTGTGAAATATCCAAAAGCTAAAATCACTCAATAAAATCAATGGCAACTTTTATTTTACCTTTCGAAAAAATGCATGGATTGGGCAATGATTTTGTACTCGTGCATTACAAATATTTACCACACAGTCTTTCAGAGGAAGAATTGGCCAAGAAACTTTGTGATCGAAATTTTGGAATTGGTGCCGATGGCCTAATAATCGTGAAGCCTGGCTCAGAGGGTGGAGATTTTGCTTGGAGTTACATAAACTCAGATGGCAGCACCAGCCAAATGTGTGGAAATGGAATTCGTTGTTTTGCCAAATATGTCTTTGATAGAGGATTAACAAATAAATCAGAATTTGAAGTGGAAACACTTGCTGGAATAATTAAGCCATCAGTTCAAGAAAATGGCGAAATCAAAGTTAATATGGGCCCTCCAATTTTAGAGCCCAATGAAATACCGATCAAAATTCCAGAAGGCGAAGCCAAAAGAATAATTGATTATCCAATTCAAGCTCATGACAAAGAATTTCTCTTTACGCCAGTGAGTATGGGAAATCCTCATGCAATTACCTTTCTCGATTCTGAGGATGAATTAAACGATTTGGATTTGGAAAGATACGGGAAAGCAATAGAGAATCACCCTTATTTCCCTGAGAAAACCAATGTTGAATTTGCATTTGTAAGAGACTCAATACAACATAGCGATTATATTGATTTGCGTGTCTGGGAAAGAGGTTGTGGGGCGACACTAGCTTGCGGCACTGGAGCCTGTGCAACGGTTGTAGCTGCTCAAATAAAGAACTTGGTTTCTCCTGATAAACCTATTACCGTTAAATTACCAGGCGGTGAATTGCTCATTGAATGGAATAAATTAGAAAATGCGATTTTTATGACTGGTCCAGCGAAAAGCGTATTCATAGGCCAAATAGAGTTGGAAGTTTAGGGATTTTCCCCAAATCAGCCATGGTTTTCAGCTAAACGCTGTCTTTTGAAATATGTTGCGGGCATTGATCAAGTAAGAAATCCCTACTTGGTTTTAATGCTTATGCCACTCAATATTACAGGCGATCTTATTGGAAATGCTTTTGTTCAAGCCGCAACTACAAATACTTTTAATTTACAAAATGCTTTAAAAAATCAAAACGGACTGAATAGCAAAAACAACGGTGGTTCACCCAGTTTAGGTCAACTGCAATCTCAATCTACTGTGTCATCAGAAGGAGGTTTTTCCAATCAACAGAAAGCCTCAATTGCTCTCGGACAAACTGCAGCGTCAGGATTAAATCCTTTTCGGGATCTATCAGCTACTTCTTCAGGAAACTGGACCGTGCAAGCAAAAGGAACTGTTCAGTCTTCCACAAAAAAAACAGCTGAAGATTTAGCAAAATCTTTGATTGCAAGCTATACAACTCCCACAACGCCAATTAATGTAAGTGCACCTGCTTCTCCGCCTTTTGCCATAGACTTTGGAGGCAGTTCAGTCTTTAATGGTTTACCTTTTAATAAATCTGTAGAGGCAACAACTAATTCTTCGCTAGGTCAAATTGCTTTTGCCGCGCAGGGAGGAATAAATAGAGATTACAATTTCACAGCTGATGCAACCGAAACACCAATTGGCGGGGGGCAATCTAGTTATTTGCTAGTCGGCGAAGTCACAAATAATCACAGTGGAGGTATTCAAGCTGCTGGAACTAGCACCGTTCAATCAAACAGAAAGAAATTTGATAGCAATAATATGCTTAATAATTTTGATTTAACGGTTGGTGGTAGTTTTGAAAATAGTGCGTTGGCTTTATTGGGAATAGGCTAAAAATTATTGGAAGATAGAACCTTTCTTCATTTTATCCATTCAATCCGATTGCGACACTGAATAATCCCAGCTTTCAATCGGTCTCTTAACAATAGTGACTCGATCCAAAAGTCTTTCATAATCAAGCCCTGATATTTTATTTTCTGCTTTTAACAATAAAACTTCATTCCACTTATTTTCCAGTTTATCATTAATAAATGGTCCGGCATTGCCTTCAATTGAGTAAATCCAGACTCGTTTATTTCCCAGATTTGTTTTTTGAACTCCACCTGCCACAGAATTTGGGGGATCATCTAATTCAGTTTGTGCCGATTTGTAAATAATTCCGTTCCCCTTTTCTTTATTTCCTTCTTGATCCATTTCAATTGACTTTGCTAAATAAAATCCCATATGGCTTGCCTGATCAGATTTTTTATTAACCATAATCAAAAGATCTCCTGGCATCAAACTTTCTATTGAGGCTTTTGTATTCGATAATGAATTAGTTAAACCATTTCTTTTGGCCCATTGCAAAATAAAATCAACCTGCACTGGATGACAATGAAATTTTTTATTAGCTTCTTTGCAAGATTGGTTGTACTGATCAATAGAGAGAAACGAGAAACCAAACCCTGCTTGATTAACAATTGCCGTTGCAAAAGCAGCACACCAAGCCCAATTATCTGCTTTATCTGAACCTAATTCGCGGCCGGGATTTAAAAGACCAGCTGCTTTGAAAAATTGACTAATAAAATTCTGTCCATTTTTAGAATCATCATTGGGTCCATCAATTTCTTGCACTCCCAGATTTAAAGACTTTGTTGCTAAATACAAAATTTTGGCTCTTTTGAAATTATTAGTATCTTTTGAAGAAGACTGCAAATTATTGATCTCAGAACTAATAATCTCAATATCTTTGGATGTAACCCAAGTATAAAAACTCCCCATAAATTCATCATCTTGAGATTGTTGCAAGCATAAAGAAATGTCATTTAAACATTTTCGAGTATTTTCAATATATTCAATTACATATTCAATATTTTCGATTTCATTTTTTGCTTTTCTAGTATTCAGAACCAACAATTGACCTTGTCTTAGCTTATCTAGACTGGGAGTTAATTTATAGCTTTTAACAGATAGTTTGATTGAATCTGACAAAGGAAGAGTTTGCAAAACACCTAATGTTTCTTGAATTAATTCTTCTGGACTTCGTTCATCAAAAATATTTTCCCTTTTTTCATTACTTTGCTTTTGAATTTTATTATTTTCATTCAAAACCTTGCCTGGAGACTGATTTGAATGAATGCTTGATTGAATATTTGTTTGAATAATGTTTTTTGTCTTGGAAGAAGTTTTTGACGAACTATTAAAATTGTTTGCAGAAGATTTCTTCTTTTCCTTCCATTTTGATAGAAAAGCCAATTTGCTTCCTAAATGACTTGATTGAATGGGTGAATTAATTGAATTTGTTTCTTCAGCAAGAACTAATTGATTTGAAAAACCAATAAATATATTTAGAACTAAAAATAACGCAATTTGAAAAGTATGTTTGCAAAAACAGATCAACTTTAAGCATTCAGCCAGAGAGAAATGAGGCTTTGCTTTAACTAATGATTTCTTATTAAACATTTTTGTATTCGAAAGCAAATCAATTATTTCCAATATTTGTTTGTAAAAGTTTTTCAGTATATTTAGACAATATATCCACTTCAAAGTTCACCAAATCACCAATTTTTAAATACTTAAGGTTTGTTTCATTCCAGGTATGCGGAATAATGGCAACACTAAAAACATTACTTTGATTCTCGATTTTAGCTACCGTTAAACTTATTCCATTGAGGCAGACAGAACCTTTATTGACTACATATTTACTCAAATAATCAGGTATCTCAAAAAACACTTCATAGCTTTCACCGATTTGCTTATAGCTTAGTAATTTAGCAACACTATCAATATGACCACTCACAAAATGCCCTCCCATACGAGTTGAAGGAGTAAGCGAGAGTTCCAGATTCACAAAATCACCAGTTCGAATTAACCCAAAATTAGTTTTACTGAGAGTTTCAGAAGATGAAAAAAATTGTCCAATTCTGTTATCAAGCTTCTCTAGAGTATGGCAAGACCCATTGAGAGAGATACTTTCGCCAATTTGCAGATTCTCGGAAATAAGCTTGCCCAAATCAACATATAATCTCAGCCCTGAATTGTAATTTTCAAGCTGTTTTATTCTTCCAATTTCTTGAATAATGCCAGTAAACAAAACCTTTTCCTCTTTCAATTACTATTTCATTTAGCTTTTTCGGTGAAAATTTATTTAACTTCAAACAATATTCGAGAAGATTTTTGATCAGCTACTACATTCATAAGGTAATTGCCAGGCTGGAGAGCTGCCTTATCCATGGTTTTATTAAGTTTAGTTTTATTTGATTGATTCACCAAAATTATTTTAGGCTTTGCAGCATTATCTACAATTCCTCTATCCGTAAAAGGGAAAATATTGATAATAATCATTGATTTGTCTTTGACTTCAAACTCCAAATCAGCTGAAGCAGAAACAGGCGATTTCACTTTAGCTTCCTGACCAGCAACTTTAACTTTAAAAGGAAGTGGGTTTACCTCATCCGCCCTGACTAAACCAGTCAATGAAATTAAAAAAGCACAAAACACAAAAAAAAGTTTTTTCATAATTATGAGTATCTGATTGTGAGTTAATCGATCATTTGCCATGTGAACAAATTGTTTGTTGCAAAAGAATTGAGCAATTCAATTTTATATTTAAATCAATAAACTTTCTATTTCATTAGCTCAGCTCTAATTGTTTCTTCAACTGATTTTGAAGTTGGACTTACCCAAGGAGCAAATTTCTTAATAACTTCACCATTTTTGCCAATAATATATTTTTGAAAATTCCAAGTTACATCACCTTTAGACTTAGTCAGCTTTTGATAAAACTCATTTTGTTCTTTTCCCTTCACATGGACTTTGGTAAATAACGGAAAAGTGGTTTTATAACTTAAAGTACAAAATTTCTTGATTTGTTCTTCATTACCAGGCTCTTGGCTTGCGAAATCATTTGATGGAAAAGCTAATATTTCCAAACCTTTATCTTTGTACTTTTCATAGAGAATTTCCAAATCTTTATATTGGCCTGTAAAGCCGCACTTAGAAGCTGTATTCACAATTAGCAAAACCTTACCTT
>DUDU01000119.1 GCA_005110395.1 Candidatus Melainabacteria bacterium
TTTTTTTTCATTATGCCTAATAATGCTGACAATTCAATACTGAGGAACCTCATTTTTATTAACTAAACCTTGTTCCGAACTTATTTCAGGAGTTTCTCAAGATCGTTCTCAAAAACTTTGCTCTCTTTGAGAAATAGTGGATCATAAAATCCCGAAATAAGTTTGAGATCAAAAATTAAATTTATAGAAGTTCCTCAAACAACATTTTTAGTCAATATTGAAGAATTTTCAAGCTTAATATTAAAAAACTTGAGCATAAAAACACATCTAGATTCTGCCCATAAAAAGCAATACAAGCAAAATAATCAGAACTAAACCAATTCCACCACTGGGAAAATATCCCCAATTTCGGCTATGAGGCCAACTTGGCAAGACGCCGATAAGCATGAGAACAATAGTGACAATCAAAATTGTAGTTAAAGACATAATTTTTCCTTTTTTGGTGGGATATATAAATTCAGTTATTTAAGAAAGAACTAATTGAAAAATCAATACATTCAAATCTATTTAAATTTCGAAACGGCACTAGCTAGACCAGATCTAACTTCACCCCATAATTTATCTGCAGACTCTTTAACGCTTTCCCAAGCTTCACCGCTGTGTTTTTGCAACTCAATCATTTTTTCGTTTGCGGCTCTTTGTTTGACTTCTAAAATAGCCAACTCCTCATGGTATTTATGCTTTATATCCACTGCTGCACTTTCAGCCTTAGCATTCAAAAGATCAATCTGAGCACCCCATAATTTAAGTTCTGAGGCAGCAGATTCGATATACTCATTTTTAGTTTTCATGATTTACCTTTTAATTTCATGCGTGTCTTCACGCTAGCTTTTGAATTCGTATTGCACAGTTTCCTCAACTCTTCGGATACAACTTCCATGCTATCACCCTTCAATTCAATTAGTTGCAAATTGTCAAAAGCAAAGGGCACCACTATAAATTCGAAAAAGGTGATTGAAAGGTTAAACACTGAGCAAATACAATTGATATTCGGCTCTGAATGGTTTAGGATTGAGGATGTTGAAATAGAAAAATATACAAATTGTTTTTCATTCAGACTCAATTTGAAGAAAAAGTTAAAAAAATTGCAAAAGTTTTTTCAGATTAAGAAAATAATTAAACGGTAAAATTGCATTTATCGACGGTAATTACTGGATTTTTGCAACTAAGTTTGGGATTACTAATTCAGTAAAAACAGTTTCAGCCAAGACTTTATCAATGTTAAGAGTATAATGTTTTTAGATAATTTAAGAGACTTACACGTCCCAGTAAAAATCATCACTGCATGAGCCTACCCTCTTAACACTCAAGTTGTAATTACACTTCTCAACAGCTTTTACTGTTTCTTTAGTTTTTTTTAGAGCATAATGGTTAAAATGAAATACATTATCCCGCTAATGATTTCTATAGTATGGCTTCTTTTGGTGCCTTTGCTATGTCTGAATGCGGAGTACAAAACCCTTTTTGGTTTAGTTGCAAAAAAGATTCAGATTGCGTAGTGATATCAGATCCTTGCGGATGGCCTACGGCAACTTCAAATAATAAATTCAAAAATGATGCTAAGAATTACAATTATTGCCGAGGTGCAGTTTTGGATTGTGTTCAATATTTAGAAGTGCGTGATGGCAGATTTGTTGCGAAATGTATCAAGGGGCGTTGTTCGGCAATTAAGAACTAAGGCTTCCACCTAATGCTGAAGAGATTAACGGATACTTTTGCTTTTGACCTCAAGTGATTAATTCTCAATAGTTTCGAGCATGAGAAAGCACATCCTTGATCTAACTTAATATTAGATAGGCAAAAAGTGACATGCTCTGAAATTTCATGTTGAGTACAATATGATCCTATCCTTACTCAAAGAGGGAAACTAAAGCTGTATTTATCCAGATAGAATCTTACTTGCCTTTAATGAGATAAGCTCAGAATTAAATCAAATCTTCGATTTCATGATGAGACAGTGAACAAAAAATTTGAGCTAAAAATGGATCGAAATGAGTACCGGCACAACGTTTAATTTCTTCAATTGATTCTTCATGAGTACGTTGATAAGGAGGATATGGTCTAAAGCTTGTCATAGCATCATAGGCATCAACCAAACAAACAACCCTTCCTGTTACTGGTATATCTAAGCCTCTCAGTTTATGAGGATATCCGTTTCCATCCCATCTTTCATGGTGATATTTTACTGGATCAACAAATGCCTCAAGTGATGGGTAATCTTCTAAAACTTTGCAACCAAAAAGTACATGCCCTTTAATTAATTCATATTCTTCTGCTGTAAGTCTTCCTGGCTTGTTTAGGATTTTCTCTGGTATATAAACTTTGCCTACATCATGAATCCATCCGCCATACAAACATTCTAGTCTTTCTTTCCAGTCCAATTTAGCTTTCTTAGCCAATAAGGCAGCTAATCTTCCTACTCTTCCAAGATGTAAACCTGTTGGTAAGTTATGTTTTGAAGTAGAGGACATTAAACCATGAACTTGTTCAAGAGATATTAATATTTGAGGTAAAAAAGCATCTTTTGATGGAATTGCATCAATGATTTCATCAAGCAATTTTTGACTGCCAAGATGAACCCATGCTGACGGTAATTTACTTGTTTCAGTTATGTCGATTAATACGTTTGACATAAATTTTTAATATATTTTGACTTGATTATTTAGGCTAAATCGAATGGTCTGGAAATAAGCATGTTTTCATTCTCATCACCAGAATATAAATCCACAAAAGCCCGTTTAAAGCTTTACTTACTAATTACCCAGAGCAGAACTTAGTAATTCGATAGAAACCCTTTAAATAGTCAATTTCTGGGGCAAGCCAGAAGAAATGAAGTTGTAACTCTGTAGCATTTCCGCCTCATATTTTTCAGAAAGCATGTGATTAATTCAGCTATTACTTTCAGAAGTTGCATGAATAGTTTTTGAAATACTTTCATTCAATTCTCTTGAAATCCATCCGCCCGCAATAATATATTGATTATTCAAATCATAAATTACAGCAGCTTGGCCTGGTGTAACCCCTAAAACAGGTTCATCAAAATCTATTTGAATTTGATTAGCTTCTATTGGGGTTACCGTGCAGATGGATGGCTCTGAATTGTAACGGATTTTCACAAGCGCTCTGAAAGGCTCACTAAGAACAATTTGCCAATTAACACCATCAGCTATTAGATAATTATTTTGCAAATCGCTCTTTTCACCGACATAAACAACATTATTAAAAGAATCTATTTTCACAACGTAAATTGCGTCCTGAGAAGATATACCTATACCTTTTCTTTGACCGATTGTATAGAAATGAGTTCCCGAGTGTTTACCTAAAACTTTTCCTGTTCTAATGTTTTTTATTTCTCCAGGCTTTTCACCTAAATGTTCTTTCAGAAAATCTTTAGTTTTATTTGGCACGAAGCAAATATCTTGACTTTCTTCTTTGTCCCAATTTACCAAGTTGAATTCTTTTGCCAATTCCCGGATTTCGTCTTTGTCAAAATTAGCAAGCGGAAAAAGGGTTCTAGAAAGCTGCTCTTGGCTTAAGCCCCACAACATATAAGATTGATCTTTGTGTAAATCTTTACTCTTACCAATTGAATATTGATAGGAATTATCAGTATTTTCAAATCCGAGAAGTCTGGCATAATGGCCACTAGCAAGATGAGAAGCTCCAATCGATTTAGAATATTCAAGCAATGATCCCCATTTGACTTCGGTATTACAGGGCATACAAGGAACTGGAGTTCTTCCAATTGAATAAGACTCTATAAAAGGACTAATAATAGTTGACTGAAATAATTTTTTGAGATCTTGCACTTCATGGCTAATTCCTATAATTTCGCAAATTCTTCCTGCATCAAGCATACCTCCATCACAGCATTTACCTTTACCTTCCATTAACCAGCCAGTAATTCCAAAAACTTCATAATCCATTTGACTTAACAAAGCAGCAGCTACACTACTATCAACACCACCGCTCATAGCAATTGCAATCTTTGAGCCTTTTGGAGGCAATACGTTATTAATAGATACTTTTTCTAAGGCTTCTTTTATAAGAGCTGAAGCGGTTTTTAAAATTGGCATTTTACTTTGACAAATTCAGAAATAGGTTTAGAAAGTTCAAGAAATATATTTGTTTTAATAATAACTTGTTGTATTAATGGGACATTTTCTTTATTTAAGAATTAGAAAAATCAAAAAATAAACTTTATGTAATCTACATAAATTCCTCTGCAGTTTAGGGATTTTCATTAGTCCCCTTGATTTTGAGTCCTCAATTCACTAGAATCTACCGAAACTTATTGAAACTATTTTTATTAAATCTAATAACACTTAAATCCGAATAATTAAGGAAATATAAATGATAAGCACCGATAAAACACCAAGCAGAAGTAATAATTTACGTAGATCTTATGGGTTTGATGAAATCTCATTAACTCCAGGTTTGCAAACAGTTGATCCGAGTTTATGTGATGTCTCATTTCAGCTGGGCCCTCACAAATTAAGCACTCCTATACTAGCAAGCGCTATGGACAGCGTAGTCTCACCTCAAGCCGCAGCTAAAATGGGAAAAGAAGGTGTATTGGGTGTTCTCAATCTTCAAGGACTTTGGACTCGCTATGAAGATGCTGAAAATAAATTGCAAGAAATCATTTCTGCGCCTGATTCAGACTTTGTGACTTTGATGCAAAAGCTATATTCACAGCCTGTTCGTGATGATTTAATTCAAAGGCGAATTGCAGAAATCAAAAACTCTGGTGTTTTGGTGGGAGTGTCTAGCGTTCCCCAGGATGCAGAAAGATTAGAATCACTTATAAGCGAAGCTGGTGCAGATTATTTATTTGTTCAATCCACAGTAACTTCAACCAAGCATATTAGCCAACAACCAAGTTTAGACTTAGAAAAACTCTGCAAAAAAAGTAAATTATCGATCCTAGTTGGAAATTGCGTTTCGTATGAAGTAGCTCTTCAGCTAATGGAAACTGGCGTTGATGGAGTTTTGGTAGGCATTGGACCAGGCGCAGCTTGTACTAGTCGAGGTGTACTTGGAGTTGGTGTTCCAATGGCTACAGCAATTATGGATTGTTCTGAAGCAAGAGATTATTTCGAATCAAAAACAGGAAAAAAAGTAGCAATTATTGCTGATGGTGGAATTGTTGTTTCTGGTGATATCTGTAAGTCATTAGCTTCAGGAGCCGATGCAGTCATGATTGGTTCTCCTTTTGCCCGTGCTAATGAAGCTCCAGGTAAAGGTTTTCACTGGGGAATGGCAACTCCAAGCCCAGTACTTCCAAGAGGCACTCGTATAAAAGTGGGCTCTGTTGGAACCTATAAAGAAATCATCAATGGTCCAGCAAGGCTAGATAATGGTTTTCACAATATGATTGGCGCCATTAAAACATCTATGGGAACGCTTGGAGCACAAAATATCAGAGAGATGCAGCAAGTCGAAGTGCTGATTGCGCCTAGTATTTTGACTGAAGGCAAAGTTTATCAGCAAGCACAAAAACTTGGAATGGGTTCTAGATAGAAGCTGTTTATGAAAATCTTAATTGAGAATTTTTTCACTACGACTAAATAAAATAACATTACAATCACTTTTATGAAAGATTTTCATAAGTTATCTTCGTATTCATGAAGCAAGAATCTCCAACAAGCAAGCCGCAAGCTAAGACTATTAAACCAATATTCATTATTGCTCCCATTGCAATAGCCTTAATTGGCTTTCTGATATTTAGATCAGCATATAAACAATATCAAGATGGTTTAACAGTTTCAGGAACAGTTCAAGCCTCTGAAGTGCAATTTGGCTCAAGACAAAGTGGAAGAGTTTCTGAGGTCTTAGCCAAAGAAGGTCAAGTCCTAAAAAAAGGCGATGTAATTGTTTTACTTGAAGCAAAAGAATTAGAAAATCAAAAAGATTCACTCAAAGCTAAAGTTAATGCGCAGAATAATTACTTAGCGGAACTCAAAAAAGGAAATCGAGTAGACCAAATTCAAGCATCAAAATCTAATTATCAATCAAGCAAAGCGCAATATGAGCTTGTCAAAGCTGGAAACCGTAAAGAGGAAATCAATTCAGCTCGTTCAGCCAAAGAGTCATCCGAAAGTGAGCTTAAAACAGCCAAAAATTATTATGAGCGCAGACAAACTTTATTTGAAAAGGAATTAATTTCAAGAGAGCAATTAGATGATGCTCAGAATAAATTCAAAACGGCTGAAAAGCGGCTAGAAGAAGCTAATGAAAATTACAAAAAGATTTCAGCTGGCTATAGAAAAGAAGAAATTGATAAAGCTTATCAACAAATGAAATCACAAGAATCGGTTTATCTTGATTTAGGCAAAGGTACACGCCCAGAAAAAATTGAAGCGGAAAACAATCAATTAAAAGTATATGAAGCACAGTTAGCAGAGCTCGAAACCAAATTGGCAGAATTACAAGTTACTTCTCCTTGTAATTGCGAACTGAGTGATTTTGAAATTGAACCAGGTACTTTAGTTTTGCAGAATCAGGTTTTAGGTACTTTAATTGATTTGGATGATATTTGGGTTAATGCCTATCTACCAGAAGAAGTATATGGAAAAGTCAAAAATGGTGACAAAGTAGAAGTATTATCTATGACTTATCCAAGCGAAAAGCTAAGTGGAACTGTTCGGCATATTAGCCTAAAAGCTGAGTTCACACCACGTAATATTCAGACCATTGAAGGACGAAAGCAACAAGTATTTAAAGTAAAAATTGCCTTAGACAATACAGAAAGACTTTATAGGCCCGGAATGGATTTAGATATGAAATTCAAATTTGCAAAGAGCAATTGAATATTTGATAAACTATTATTCATTTTAGAAGTTTTGAATACAAATCAATATGTCCTTGAATTAATTGATTCAGAGAGAAGATTTCAAAAGATTGATTGGACAGATTTTTGGACTTATTGAGTGAATTTGCAAAGTCTAAAACAGCTTGAGTATATGCGTGTTTATTGCCAGCCTCAATTAGTTTTGCAAATTCATAATTTTCCAACACCTCAGCTACTCCACCTGCTTTATAAGCCACAATGAGTTTACCAATGAGAGCTGCTTCCAACGCTGCCATGCCAAATCCATCATATTTAAAAACATAAAGAAAAATATCTACTTGTTGCAAAATACTCAAATACTCATTTCTGCTTTTTTGAGGAAGCAAATATACCTGCCGATCTAATCCCTTTGTGAGTATTAATTCTTTTATTCGTATAACCTGAGACTCCTCTTCACTTGGGCCAATAAAATACAATTTTGCTTCTGGAAGTTTAGTAATAATTTCTTCAAATATTTCAATCAATTCATCTTGACCTTTGTAATAAGCTCCGCTCATCAGGAATTTAGGATTACCAGCTAGTTTAATACCTGAATCTAGAATTTCATTATTTTCAATGCTTACACTAGGGTATACAACTTGGAGTTTTTGTTCAGTTAACTCAGAAATAGCTGAATCACTGTATATATCTTGAAAAACAGATTTGGTATACAAAGAATTACAAATAATCAAATCAAAAAACTTCAGAGCAAATCTTTTTTTTGTTGGTTTTACATGTTGTGAAAAGACTAATTTAATTTGCGGATGAAATATTTTAGTAATTAAACTAGCTATTAAACCAAGCCACAAATCATGCTCACGATGAATATGAATAATTTGATACTGAGAAAAAATTTGCAGTATTTTAAATAAATCTAGAATTCGATTAACTGTATAACTTTTGTATTTGGGATTATTACTAAACTCTTTTGGAAAGCGATCGGATGATATTGATTTAGGCGGAATAAGTTGCCCAATTTCAAAACCATTATTCAATAAACCATCTATGAGTTTGAGTAAGTATTCTTGTCCACCACCCCAACGCTTATCGAAATTAATAAAAAGTATTTTCATAGCTTACTTATTGACAGACTCTTGAGGATTCTTAATCCAGTTATTTATTTGATAGTAATTTCGCTATTTGTTCTTTAAACCAATCGGTTCTAGAAAGTCTGTTCAAGGATATATTTTCTTGATATTTTTCCAAACAATCCTTTTTGAAATATTTCTTCATATTAAAGAAGCTATAAAAATCTTCAAACTGATCTGAATCAAGTTTTTCTCCAATGAATTTAGCGTAATTGTGATCCCTAATATTTTCATCTCTAATCAATAAATCACTCTTTCTATCATCTTTTAAATGTTGAATTTTGATTTCTTCTTTTTGATTGTTTTTCTGTTGATTAATTTCTAATTTATACTCATTACTATTAAAACCTTCCAAATTTAGCTCTAAAAGGTTTTCTGGATGATACAAGTAATTTTCAATACAATAAAATTTCAGAATAAATAAATTCTTGTATTTAGTTTGAGCCTTTGTGATTTCATTATCCGTTAAATAATCTCTGTCTCTAAGACCAAAGTATTTTGGATTGTTTTTCACTTCAATAAGCACTGCGTTTTTATCATGAACTCCTACAAACAACTTTTCACTTAATAGCATCGAGTTGAAAGTTGCATCATCTTGATTTTCACAAACAATAATTTGTTTTCCCCTAAATAAATCTTGAATCAAACCCTTTGGAACGGCAATTTCGTAACAATCTAAAGTTTTCTTTTCTGGTACCAACTCTTTCTTTTCATCAAAATTCAAATTATCAAAGTCAATAATTGCAGCATTGTCTGATTGCCTAGCATAATCAATAAAGCCAAGTGAGTGACTAGCAACCCAAACTTGACTATTTTCAGGAATCCAATGCTCCACAATTTCTTTCAATAAATCAAACTGCAGAGATGTATTTAAATGCAAATCTATTTCGTCAAAAAAGTAGACTGAATCTTGAAAGAAATTTCTTCGTGCATAAAGATTAAGCAACAGATCAAATACCATCTTTTCACCAGCACTTAAATAGTCATAGTGAATTCTTGAAGAGCCTTTTCTAAACCAGAATCTCACAGGTTCGCCATCTAAAGGAGAATCAAAATCTTCATATTTTAAAGAAGTCTCAGTATCTCCAAAAATATTGCTAAAGGCATTATTGAAAGCTGTATTAAATTTCTCCTGAGCATTATTCTTTTCCTTAATTTCTTTAAAGAAATCTCTGAAAATCTGATCTATATCCGCATCCATCCGTGAAGTATCAAGATCAATATATGTTTTTGGTCTATCAACATCCTGAGAAATTTCTTTTTGACTTGTTCCAATTGAGGTTTTTGTTATTCGAGGAGTATATCTAAAAGAACTTCTCCCGTAGAATCTATAATCATTTGGAGACAACATAAAGTCTTCAGGATTTTTACTTGTGTTATTTTTGAATGCAGTAAAAGCAGTGCCTCCTAGAGTTTTACTATCTGCTTTAATAGAAAGACCATTTGAAAAATCCACTTCTATACGTTCTCCGAAAAAATGAGTCTCCTCTGATGGATCTTTACGGTAATATTTTTTTTGCTCTTCACCGTATGAATTAGGATATGCATTTATTTTCCCTTGACATTTATTCAAAAACTCAAACGCGTCAAATACACATGACTTACCGCATCCATTTGCGCCAATCAAAAGAACCAATTTAGGAGCTTGTTGATTATTATCCAAACTCCCACTTTCAAGGGGGCTGGAGGGTAATAGATCAATAGTCAAATCTGTAAAACGTTTAAAATTTTTGAGTTGTAGTTTTTTAATAAACATTTTGCTTTGCAGATAATTTCTTAAAATCTATAAACAGTGTCTTGCCAATTGAAGCTATGCGGATTTTATCATTTCACCTAAATTCTCAGTTTGAAATCCCAACTCAGAAATCATAAGCCTTCAATTCAAGTCCTGAAATTCCAAGTTAATCATTCTCAAATAAGTTTCAACTTCAAAGACGTATAATCTCTCGAATATTTCTTTTTTCAATTGGACAGATTCACTACTCATAACAATTATTCATATTAGACACTCAGGACTCATGATAGAAAATACGATTACACCAACAATTCTCGACAAGATTATTAATCAAAAGAAAATTGATTTAACAGAACAGAAAAAGGATTTGCCTCTGGATAGACTGAAAGAGTTAGTAAAAGAAAATGAGAAAAAGAATGAAAAATCTTTGTCTTTTTATGAATCTTTAGCTAGTAATCAAGGCACAAATATTATTGCGGAAATCAAAAGAGTCTCTCCATCCAAAGGACCGCTCAGACCAGATCTCAATCCAATAGACTTAGCCAAAGAATATGAATGCAGCGGAGCTAAGGCAATTTCTGTTTTGACGGAAGAAAAATTCTTTCATGGCTCGCTAAAAGACCTAATTGCCGTAAAAGAAAATGTGCAAATTCCTATTTTGCGAAAAGACTTTGTGGTTGATGAATATCAAATCTGGGAGGCAAAGCTCTATGGCGCAAGCGCGGTTTTGCTTATAGCCGCGGTTTTGAGTATCGAAGAACTGAGAAGTTTTTATGAATTAGCAAATAAACTTGGGATGGATGCTCTCTTTGAAGTTCACAATGAAGAAGAAATCAATAAGATAATTTCATTAGAACCTAAAATAATTGGCGTTAACAATCGTAATTTGCATACTTTTGAAGTTAGCTTAGATACTTCATTCAGCTTGATAAGCAAATATGGTGAACGATTCAAAAATGACAAATTCTCTACTCTTTGGGTGAGTGAATCCGGCATTTATGAAAGAAGCGAAATTGCAAGCCTAATGAATGCTGGGTTCAAAGCGTTTTTGATTGGCGAAAGTTTATTGAAATTCCCCACCCCCTCGGAGAAACTCAAAGAATTACTTGCTGAAACTTAATCAAATACTCAGATCAAGTACTAAATAAATAATCCTGGATTTCGCTTCCCATCACTCCTTTTAGCTTACGTAAAGCTCTAAACTCTAAACGTCTCACTTTGTCACGAGTAATACCAAGCTCTTCGCTTACTTCATCTATTGAATGAAACTGTTCGGCCTGATTAAAACCAAAACGCATTTGCACAATTTGCTTTTCTTGTTCATCCAAATAATCCAAAAATTTAATTAATTGATGTTTGAGATTCTTCTGCTGCATCTCAAATTCGGGTGTTTTCTCCTCCAGGTCGCTAATGATCTCACTAAGAGTTCCTTCACTATTTTTACCAATTGGAGTTTCTAAAGATAAAGTTTCACCTTCAATATCTTTCCAAATACTCAAATCAGCAGTAGGGAAATCCAAACTTGAGGCAATTTCTGCATCGGTTGGCTCTCTGCCAAGTTTTTTAGTTAATTGATCAACCGATCTTTTTAGTTTATGCACCTGCTCCAAAGCATGAGTTGGAATGCGGATTGAACGCTCCTTATCATTAATGCTTTTTTTAATTGCTTGCTTAATCCACCAAGTCGCATAAGTTGAAAAGCGATAACCAAATTCATAATCAAATTTTTTGACCGCTCTCAAAAGCCCAGTATTTCCTTCCTGAATCAGGTCTAAAAGAGGGATACTAGGCGAAGCATATTTCTTTGCAATTGAAACAACCAAGCGTAAATTGGCATGAACTAATTTATTAATTGCTTTTTTGGAAATGTTTTCATCAGCTGAATAAATGTCTTTGGCAATTGCAAGCTCTTCATCAGCGGTTAGCAATGCAATTTTACCGATTGATTTCAAATAAAGCTGAACTGAATTATCACTTCGTATATCAGCTTCTAGCTTTTCATCGTCATATTCAGCCTCCGAGTTTTTAATCAAGTCCTCAGGAATATCATCTTCATCAGCCAAATCAGATAGTTGTTTGCTTGCTTTTTCTGATGAAAGCTTAAGTTTTGATTTTCCCTTTAAATGGCTTGCTTCATCAGGGTTATTGAGTATTGTATCTTTTGCTTCCTCATTAGCAGCTATAGAGCCTGTAACAGGAGAATTCATTTCTTTATGAGTCTCTTTTTGCCCTTTGCCCGATGCAAATCTTTTACTAGACATAAACTTGTAATTTAAAAATTTCGTGAATTTGCTTAAATCTTTTAATATTCACTTAAATACTTTCCTCGCAGAGAGAGTGAACTTATGAGGGCTCTCATTAAACCGAACAATAATTTCCCTAATTTGAATTCAATGAGAGATACTTTTTGAATATAAAAACAAGAGAAACATCAGCGAATTCCTGATAATGACTTCGAAAATCAATCAAAAAAATTTTGCAATATTAGGTTTAGGCCTTAGCGGTTTAGCTGCTTTGAAATACTTAGTTGAGAATAATGCAAAATCTATTCTTGTCTGCGATCAAACTCCCGATGAAAAGCTAAACCTAAATACTAGGGAAATCCTTAATAAATTAACTAAAGATACAAGTATTAAAAGTCAAATTGAATTAGATCTTGGTAATTCAAATAATGAAAAATGCTTGAATTGCGACTGCATTATCGTGAGCCCTGGATTCAAGCCCAATCTGCCAATACTAAATAAAACCAGAGAAGAAGGCATAGAAGTAATTACTGAAATTGATTTGGCGGTACAGGCTCTAACAGACTCAAGCCAAATACAAAAATCAAATTTTATCGGTGTTACCGGTACAAATGGGAAGTCAACAACTACCGGTTGGATTTCCCATATTTTAGAAGCTCCCGCTTGCGGAAATATTGGGCTTCCTTTTATTCAGGCCATTAGTGAATTTCCCAATCGAGAAAATTATGTTTGTGAGCTTAGTTCGTATCAATTGACTCATTCCAATCAGCTAAAGCCAAAAATAGCCATGATAACCAATATTACTCCTGATCACATTGATTGGCATGGTTCTTGGAAAGCATATCTGGAAGCCAAAACAAAAATTACTCAATTTCAAGACGAGCAAGATTGGTTAATATTACCAACTAGTCAACCATTATCTTCAATAGCTCAAATAAGCAAAGCTCAGATTTTCTGGGTGAATTCAAGCTCAAAATCTGAAGTTGAGCAAAACGCCATTTGGATTAATCAAAACTCGGAAATTGTTTTTACTCTTAATGGAAAATCTCAGCTAATTGCAAAAACTTCTGAAATTCCTCTTCCAGGCAAACACAATTTAGAAAATGCCATGTTTGCAATTGTTGCTTCACTTCTTGCAGGTCAATCACTAGAAATTGTAAGAAAAAAGCTTCTTTCATTTAAAGGATTAGAACATCGAATTGAATTTGTGGCTGAGCTATATGGAAGAAAATATTTCAATGATTCAAAAGCGACTAATCCTGAATCAACAATTGTGGCGCTAAAAGCCTTTGATGAACCCATTATTTGGTTGGCTGGCGGACGTGACAAAATGACTGATTTGACGGAATTGTGCCAAATTGCAAATCAAAAAGTTAGTACTGCTATTTTGTATGGCGAAGCATCAAGCAGATTCAAAGAAGCTCTTCAATTAAATAAATTTGCAGGTTTAATTCTTGAAGTTGCAAATATTGAAGAGGCTTTTCTTGCAACAATAAACAAATCTAATGGTGGAATTGTCTTGCTCTCTCCAGCCTGCGCTAGTTTTGATCAATTCAAAAATTTTGAGGAAAGAGGTAAGCATTTCAAAGAGCTAATTTTGAAAGCAATTTCAAATAAATCCCTTCCTGAATCTTCTTCAAAAGCTGCATGGGTATAATTAAAAATACAAAACTGTATCTAAACATAAAGACTGAAAAACATTGGGTGAAGCTTTACCAAGAAATGTTTTTGAAATATTAGTCTCAGCTTTAGGAGATAGAAATAAGGCTGAGCATTTTTCCAGTGGTATTGAATCTCTTATTTCTGAGCAAGGGAAATCCATAAAATCAGAAGTTAAAGATGAATTGAGACAAGAATTAGTAACTAGAGAATTATTTTTAGTTCATGCACAACTCATGGAAGATAAATTCAAAGCCATGGATTGGAAAATAAATGTTTTAGTTGGATTAGTGGTTTTATTCGGCACTTTCCTCAATCCCACTTTCTTAGCTTTTCTCAGGAGGCTTTTGAGAATTTGAGAAATAAACCAACTGTCTTGTCAAAGAATCAACTCGATTATTAAATCATAAAAATTAAATTAAACCAAAAGTCTGAGAGTCCATCATTCAAATATCTTGAAATCGTTTGAATCCCAATAATCCTTGTTCTGCTTTAATAATCTTGATAATCTAAAGTAACACTATTAATAAATAGCTTCTTTAAAATTTACAAATATGACAAAAGTATTAATTACTGACTCTCTCAGCGAACTCGGCATTGAAATTCTCAAAAGTGTTGCTGAAGTAACTTATAAACCTGGCATGAAGCCTGAAGAAATAATTCAAGTCATTCACGAATACAGTGGCTTACTCATAAGAAGCGGCACTACTGTCACCAAGGAAACAATTGATGCTTGCTCACCTAAAATGAAAGTTATTGGACGTGCAGGTGTAGGCGTTGACAATGTTGATCTAGGGGCTGCGACACAAAGAGGAATAATTGTTGTCAACTCACCTGATGGAAATACAACTGCTGCCGCCGAACAAACTGTAACTCTCATGATGGCTTTAGCTCGTCTAACAGCACCTGCCGATGTTTCTATGAAAAACGGTGAATGGAATCGTAGTAAATTCACTGGAATAGAGCTTCAAAATAAAACTTTAGGTGTGGTTGGTTTAGGCAAAATTGGCACAAAAGTAGCCCAGGTTGCTCAAGCATTAGGCATGAAAATAATCAGCTACGATCCAGTCGTTTCACCATCTAGAGCTGAAAGCCTTGACATCAAACTGGTTGAATTAGAGCAAATCTGGACTGATAGCGACTTTATTACTTTGCACATACCAAAAACTCCTCAAACTGCAAATCTGATCAATAAAGAAACCATATCTAAAATGAAAAAAGATGTGAGGCTTATTAATTGCGCTAGAGGAGGGATTATCAATGAACAAGATTTAGCTGATGCTATCAAAGAAGGAAGAATTGGTGGAGCTGCGCTTGATGTCTTTGACAAAGAACCATTAGAAGCAGATAGTCCACTCAGAAGTTTGGGAAACAAAGTACTCTTAACTCCGCATCTAGGAGCTAGCACAGAAGAAGCGCAAATAAATGTAGCAATCGATGTAGCAGAACAAATTAAAGAGGTTTTATCTGGTGGTTTTGCGCGCAGCGCCGTCAATTTACCAGGACTAAGAGGAGTTGCGATTGAAGAATTAAAATCTCATCTTGATCTGAGCAAATTACTTGGATCATTTTTAAGTCAATTCATTGGAACGGCCAGGCCAATTGAATTAATCATAGAAGTCGCTGGTGAATTAACTCAAAAAGAAATTTCACCACTGGTGCTTTCTGCCATTCAAGGCTTTTTGTCTGACAAAATCGAAGGTGTAACTTTTGTGAATGCAAAATTGGTTGCTGGAGAGCGTGGAATCAAAATCATTGAGTCAAAATCAGCCGATAAAACTGACTACGCCGAAGAAATCATACTCAAACTACAAACTGATAAAGGAAGTTTTGAGGTAGCAGGGACCTTGCAAAATGAAAAAACCCCTGTAATCACTAGACTAAATGGTTACAACTTCTCAGTAGTTCCAGCAGGTCATATACTTCTCACTTTGCACAATGACAAACCTGGCGTAATCGCTAAAATTTCTAAGTTGCTTGGAGATAATGATGTAAACATTAGTGGAATGTCACTTGGTCGCAAAGCTGTTAGAGAAGAAGCTCTCATGATATGCAGCCTTGACAATCCAATTCCAGAAGCAGTAATCAAAAGCATAAAAGAATTAAACGAAGTACAAAAAGCAACTTGCATAAATCTCTAAAACACAGACAGAGAGATATTCAAAGTGTTTAAAAAGCTTAGAATCAATCCTCAGCTGATTTTCAAAGCATTATTTTTAAAGGGTCTGCCAAATTTGATTTATGAGCCAATATGCCCATTTTCTAGACCTTGTAAAACTCTTAGCTCAGAATCGTGCTCAAATGACAATCCCTTTAAACAAACTTGCCAGCTCTGTCTTGAGCGATTCCATGACGATTCAGTAAATCTAAGAACCAATTTTAAACATTTGGAATATGTGATTTCATCAAGCAAATATTTGGGTGAAACAAAAAGAATTATTCATTTCACAAAATGGGTTAGTCCGAGCTTGTCAGAGGCAATAGCCGAAATCATGGCATTAAGTCTTGAAAAGAAATTGAAAGATCTGAACTCAGAAATACCTCAAAAATTTTTTGACTTTATTGTTCCAATACCCGGAATCAATGATAAGAAGAAAGGCTGGATTACAAGTAAGATTCTAGCTAAACATTTAAGTCAATTAACTCAAATTCCACTTTTAGACAATATACTCACAAAAACTAAAGAAACTAAATTTTATAGACTTACAAAAAAAGGAAGAAGTGAAACTATACAAAAAGCTTATTCACGTTCAACGAATCTAGAAGAGCTTGATGAAAAGCCCAGGAAGATTTTATTGGTTGATGATTTGATTGCCAGCGGGCTTACCCTTGAAACTTGCGCTAAAGAAATCAAATCTAGAAATAATCAGCATCAAATATTTGGTATTACTTTTGCTAGAAGCTTTATTTAAAATTTCATAGAGAAAAGCAAACTTTCACATACGCAAAACTTCCTTGAATTCAATCAAGCCTTAATAAAAGTCAAACATAATGAATTATTGAGTAGAAAGTAAGGAAAACCAAAATTTGCAAATAATTAATCACACCTGTCTAACCAAATCTAACAAAGTACCAATAGTTGAGAAAACATTTACCTTCACATGAAAGAAAATGGGTGAAAGAATGATGATTGAAAGACAAAGACCAATGACTAAAAAATTCCAAAGAGTACAAACAAAAATATAGACTTGGGAAAAGCAGCATTAACCAGCCCAAAGGAGAAAGTAACAAAATGTTTTATTATGCATCTAAAGGTATAACCCACATAGACAATTAGTAACTCAGATACA
This sequence comes from Candidatus Melainabacteria bacterium, assembly GCA_005110395.1. GTDB lineage: Bacteria > Cyanobacteriota > Vampirovibrionia > Caenarcaniphilales > Caenarcanaceae > LMEP-10873. The sequence goes on from DUDU01000119.1 coordinate 16,848, forward strand.
AAAGAACTAAAAACCCTTAAAATATCAACATGTCAAAATTAGATAATAAGCTTAAATGTTCTTTCTGCGGCAAGAGTCAGGATCAAGTCCGCAAACTCATTGCTGGCCCAGGGGTTTACATTTGCGATGAATGCATTGATTTGTGTAATGAAATACTGTCAGAAGAGCTTTTTGATAATTCATTTGCATCAGGCAATAATGCAATGAAAAAACCACCTTCACCAAATCTAAAGTCTCAACCAAAGACCAAAACCGAAAACGAAGAGCCAGAAAAAGACGAAATTATTGAATTTGACAAAATACCAAAACCACATGAAATCACGCAACATTTAGGTCACCACATTGTTGGACAAGAGAGCGCAAAAAAGGTTTTATCAGTTGCTGTTTATAATCACTTCAAACGTGTTGCTTCTATTCAAAAAGCTGAGCTGGAAGCTATAGAAGAAAAAGCTAAAGGCAACTCATCCACAGAAAAAGAAGATACCTCTCCAAGTGGCGTAACAAAGAGCAAAGTAGAAATCCAAAAATCCAATATTCTTCTCATTGGTCCTACTGGATCAGGTAAAACCTATTTAGCCCAAACACTTGCCAAGTTTTTGAATGTACCTTTTGCAATTGCTGATGCCACGACGCTCACTGAAGCAGGCTATGTTGGTGAAGATGTTGAGAATATTTTACTCAGGCTCTATCAAGCAGCTGACTACAATATAAAGCGCACTGAAAGAGGGATTATCTATATTGATGAAGTGGATAAAATTGCCCGCAAATCCGAGAATCCATCAATTACTAGAGATGTTTCTGGTGAAGGAGTTCAACAGGCTCTGCTCAAAATGATTGAAGGCACGGTTGCTAATGTTCCACCTCAAGGAGGCCGCAAACATCCTCATCAGGAATTCATTCAAATCAATACTGGCAATATACTCTTTATTATTGGTGGTGCTTTTGTTGGGTTAGACAAAATAGTTGAGGAAAGAATTCATTCTCGCAAAACATTAGGCTTTGGTAATGCGCCCGTTACTAGAAAAGAAAAAGAAGAAAGATTGGAAAGAGCTCTTAGCCAAACTGCCCCTGAAGATTTAATCAAATTTGGCTTAATCCCAGAATTTGTTGGTCGTATTCCAGTTCTAGCTTCACTCAATCAACTTGATGTTGATGCTCTCAAGAAAGTTTTAACTGAACCAGAAAATGCCGTCATTAAGCAGTATCAAGAATTACTCAAGCTCGATGGAGTTGCACTGAAATTCAATGACGATGCAACCACAGCAATTGCTGAGCTAGCTTATAAACGCAAAATGGGAGCCAGAGCGCTTAGAAGTATAATTGAAGAAATCATGCTTGATATCATGTATGAAGCGCCTCGAAACAGAGAAGTCAAAGAATGCGTTATAACTAAAGAAATGGTTGAAAAAAGATCAAGTGGTGAAGTTCTTGAATTATTACATTTCAAAAAATCCAGACCAGAAATTGCATAGTCGGTAAAACCATACACGCCAATGAAAAACAACAAATTCAATTTCTTAAAAGGAAAAAAAACACCATTAAAAAACTTAGTAATTGGAGGACTTGCAGCTTTTAGTGCGGTATATCTTGTGGCTCCTACTGGTGGATTATTTGAATTCATTCCAGACATGGTGCCATTCATTGGCAATCTAGATGAAGTAACTGCAACCATGATGCTTTTAGCAGCTTTAAAATATTTTGGTTTTGATCTCATGGAAATGTTTACTGGTGAATCAAACTCTAATGATCAAGAAATCAAACCTGAAGCGGGAGATCAACCAATATATTACCCGCCTAAAAGCTAAGATAGCCAATTAAATCAGGAAGTTGAGGTAAGGAGTAATATTACAAGTGGATCTACCAGAGCATTTATTCTAAGTTGGAGACCTTGGAACCGTTGTAATGATTCACGATAATGGAGCTGACTTTGAAGTTGAATTTATGACTCTTGGCGGTGATACTGTGGCTGTTCACACTCTTTTAGCTAATCAAGTTAGACCAGTAAAACAAAAAGAAATTGCGCATGTTCGTGAAATAGCCGAGAGCTTAGACTATTTTCCCAATTCAATAATGTAATAGAAAAGCGAAAATCAATCAAGGTTACTTTTTCCTAAATTGCATGAGCTACAAAGAGTTTGTAGATTGATTAATTCTGTTTGTCCACCTTTACTCCATGCTTTGATATGGTCAATCTGTAAATTAATTGCAGGATTTTTTGCTGGACTAGCACCGCATATTGAGCAAGAAAAGTTATCTCTTTTTAAGACTTGATATCTTATCCTCAATGAAGGATCTCTATTTGTTTTAATAGCCGAATTTGATTGAAATTCTAAAGAGTTTCTCGCAAAAAAGACCTCCTTATCATTAACGTATGAGATAAATTCTTTAAGAGTGTTTGTCCAAGTACCAAAGCGCCTATGATACGGGCTAGAAGAAATTGTAGAAATACTCTTCCGATTTACATCCCTTCTAGTTGGTTGTTTACCAAGTTTTTGCCAAATGTTTAGAAGGTTTTCGAAAAGTTGTTCATCAGAATAATCAACGAAGTTGGATATAGTTAACTTAGCTTTCTCCAAAGCATTGTTCCATGTTCCAAATCTTCGTATATAAGTAGAACAATTGTATTGTCCATGTTGAGTATATATGCTCTGTGTTATTTTCGTGACATTAAGTTTATTTGCGATTATTTGTAAATCTTCAATAAGCTTATGCGAAGATAAAGGCTCATTTGATGGAGGAGAATACTCAAAATATTCCATTTTGTATATTGGTGCAAACTTATTGTAAGAATATTTTAATTGATCTAACACCCTCCGACATACTAACTCCTCACTAATTGGAATATCCTGAAGTTGCTTTCAAGGCTAGGAATATAAGAGGATCAACCCTAAAGTTTTTAAAGACGATGTTGACTTGTACGGCTTTTGTGTGCACAATGGTAATTGAGAATACTAAATAAAAAAAGCCATGCAACGAACCGATAGAATTGATTTGAGGGTTTCTCCTGAAGATAAAAAAGCTTTGCAGGCTGTTGCTGAGCTTCAAGGAACCACAGTTTCGACTTTCATTTTAAGTAGTGCATTAAAAGCCGCTAATGAAGAACTTGCTGATCGTAGACTCTTTAATTTAACAGCTGGAGAGTGGATAAACTTTCAGGAAGCGCTTGATGCTCCAATCTGTCCTAAACCTCGCTTAAAGAAACTTCTTTCTGAGCCAGGAGTATTTGATTGAAAAATTTCAGGATAGAAAAACTCGCTCGCATTCATGAAGTTGAGAATTTTGATTGTGGGCAAGCTGAACTGAACAAGTTTTTATACATCAACGCCTTTAATAATCAACTGGCGGGTAGTTCTCAAACTTATCTTGCTTTAAGTGATAGTAAAGTAATTGGTTTTTATTCTTTAGTTGTTGGTCAAGTCCTTTATAGTGACGCACCAGAAAGATTGAAAAAAGGTTTGCCTCGTCATCCAATACCCATTATGTTACTTGCAAGGATGGCTGTTGATAAAAACAGGCAAGGACAAGGAATTGGTGCTGGCTTGCTGAAAGATGCCATGTTGCGCACTCTGCAAGCTTCTGATATTGCTGGTATTAGAGCATTTATAGTTCACATCAAAAATCAAAATGCAAAGGCTTTTTACGAGCATTTTAACTTTCAACCATCACCAACCGATCCATATCATCTATTCATACTTCTAAAGGATATAAAAGCTTTTTTGGAATAACTCTTCTTACTGACCAACTCACCACTAAGAGGCCCATCTACAATGCTTATTTCCTGTAAGCTTCACACTTTTGACTACTTCTATTTCATCCCATAGATTCAGATTGAAACAATATAGCTACAATTAACTTGTAAATCTCATAATAATAGAAACAAATCAGGCTCAGAAAGAATGAAAAGAGTATTTTTGATAGTAATGGACGCATGCGGAGTTGGAGCTATGCCAGACTGGGAAAAGTTTGATGATCCGCATGGTGCAAATACTTTGGCTAATGTTTCTAAAGCATGTGATGGACTGCATTTGCCTAATCTTCAGAGACTGGGTTTAGGGAATATAACCTCAATTCAAGGTGTTGCTCCTAGTGATTCACCTATTGCCCTCTTCGGGAAAGCCGCTGAATTTTCTTTTGGCAAAGATACCACCACTGGCCACTGGGAAATGGCTGGACTTCCTCTTGATAAGCCGTTTCCTGTTTATCCCAAAGGCTTCCCAAAAGAGATTGTCGATCGGTTTATTGAGCTAACTGGATGCGGGGGAATACTCTGCAATGAACCGGCCTCAGGTACAGAAGTATTAGTTCGCTTAGGCGAGAAGCATTTGGAAACTGGGTGGCCTATTATTTATACTTCTGCTGACAGCGTTTTTCAAATAGCCACAAATGCCGAAAAAATCCAATTGGAAACTTTGTACCATTGGTGCGAAATTGCCCGAGAAATACTTCGCGGTGAACACGAAGCCAGCCGCGTTATTGCAAGGCCTTTCACGGGAAAAACGAGTAAAGAATTTCGCCGCCTCTCCGAGCATAGACATGATTACGCAGTCAAACCAAGAGGACAAACGGTTTTAGATTTTCTCTCAGCGCATAATTGTGAGACCGTTTCGATTGGCAAAATTGCAGATATTTTTTGTGAAGTCGGTATTAAGCGCATTATTCCAGGCAAATCAAATGAAGCCTGCTTAGCCAATATACACGAAACCATACTTGAAGAGAGTAATTCCAATAAATTAATTTTTGCGAATTTAGTTGAAACTGATTCTCATTTTGGTCACCGCAATGATCCAATCGGTTTTGGTGAAGCTCTAGAGAAAATTGATTTGAGTCTTGGTGAATGGATAAAGGATTTGAAGGATACGGATTTATTAATTTTGACAGCTGATCATGGCTGCGATCCGACTGTGGCTGGAACGGATCATACTCGAGAATTTATTCCGATCTTGGCTTATTCACCTTCAATGAAAGAAGGAAAGTCAATTGGTGTCAGAGATACTTTTGCGGATATTGCGGCTAGTACTGTTGATTGGCTCAATCTCTCCACTCGATGGCAAGAACAACTTATGCCTGGCAAGAGTTTTTTGAGCAACAATATTTAGAACGAATGCTATTTCACTATAATTTTGCGTAAATAATATATCCTTTAAAAAGTTGCAAATTTGATTTCACATAACGCTTTGTATCTTGAAACCAGTGTGATCTGCGAATTTTTTAATAGCTGATTTAAAATATGTTTGTATAAGAACTAGTTAGTGACAATGCTAAAAGTCGACCGTGCTAACGATAACAAAATGAATAAACCAGTTTATAAACATCCTGACTTTGTAACCCAAACTGACGACAAACGAATCGAAAAAGAAAATAAACGTTTGTGGCTTTCTTTGAAAATTGACAGCAAATTAAAAGAAGGCTTATTAGTTATTTTAAAAAATCCAAGCAGAGCAACAAAAGACATTTCAGACAAAACGGTTTTCAATGTTACGAACTATATTTACAAAAACCGAGAAAAATACCGGCAATTTAAGAATATTGGGACAATAACAATATTGAATTTAATCCCTTTTTATCAGACATATGCAGAACTCCTTGCCACATCTAACCTAAACATTGTTGACAAAGAAAATATTCAGACTATTAACGACCTAACATCAAAAAATGAAAACGTAATTATTGCGTGGGGCGACCACCCAAAAGGACTTTACACAGAATATAAAGAACTCAAAAGGAGAATACTCGACATATTGATCGCAAATAAAAATAGTGTGTTTTACGTTGACAAACTTTCAAAAAATGGCAACCCTAAACATGGTCAAGTATGGGGTTACTCCAATGAACTAAAAGAATATAAAATATAGCAAATGGACATTTATTTAATCTTCAAAATTGCTTTCACTATTATTGGCTCAATCTCTCCACTCGCTGGCAAGAACAGCTTATGTCTGGCAAGAGTTTTTTGAGCAAAGATATATAAAATCGTATTGAATCTTCACTAAATTTCCTATAAATAATATATCTTTAAAAAGTTACAAACTTGATTTCACATAACGCTTAGGATAGTGAAATCAAGTTTGTTTTGCGAATGTTTTTAATAATAGATTTGAGATACGTTCGTATAAGAACTAGTTAGCTGTAATTGTAAAACTATAGTTGTGGTATTAAACGAACAGACAAAAATGATAACAATACAAGAGTTACTTTTTAATAGGAAACTTGCCAAAACTTGCAAAATCAAACTTGTAAGACACAAAGACAACAGACGTGACTTATACAACTTATATCGAACTGACAAAGTAGAATTTTTAGCTTATCAAAACTCTCAAAAAAAAGACGTTTTTAATGGGGTTGACTATATCGTTTCATTTATCGGTGAAGAAGGGTTTCTTTCAAGATTTATAGGTGTTTACAAACTAACAGGTAAAGAACAAATCGCTGACGAACATTTTGAATATCAAATGGAAGAAGTAAAAGAACAGTTTGACGACTTAAAAGAACGAGTAATCATACGTTGGGAAAATCCTATTTCTTGGCATCAGTGGATTAAAAACGAAATGGAAGTATTAGAAATTCACCCAGGACTTCATTACAAACAATTTACTGACTACTCAGACTTTATTTTAAACTTTGACGAACTAAAAGAAATTGTAACAAAGCAATATCGCGACTGGAAAAAAATGCTCTCAGCGACAAAAGGCATTTATTTAATAAGCGACACGAAGACAGGTAAACTGTATGTTGGCTCTGCATATGGAGAAGAAGGAATTTGGGGGCGATGGACTAGATACGTTTCAACTAACGGACACGGTGACAACAAGACCTTAAAAGAACTTATTGCAAGCGACCCAATTCACGGAAACAATTTTCAGTTTTCAATACTAATGTTATTACCTCGAACGATAACTGCAGACGAAGCAATTAAAAAAGAACAACTTTTTAAAAATAAACTCGGAACAAACTCATTTGGACTAAACAACAATTAACAATGGACGAACTTTGGTTTGGCAATAATATGAGGTTCAGTGATTAAATCAAGCTATGTGTTACTATCAAAGCTTCTTGTTTTTTGACTATTGAAGTGCTTCGAAAACGTCGCCTCCGCCAAGCTACAAACATAAACCGTTAGGCTAATAAGTAAACAACAAAAGCATAAAGAAAAAATATTTGCATTTGCTAAAAAAATAGATGGAAAAAGATTTCAAATTTATTGATTTATTTGCTGGCATTGGAGGTTTTCATATAGCCATGCACAGACTGGGAGGAGAATGTGTCTTTGCATCTGAAATTGATGAACAAGCAAGATTAACTTATGAAATAAATCACAAAAAAATAAGTCCTAAACTTTTTGAAACTAATAATTTCAACAAAGACATTCGAGCAATAAACCCAAAAGACATACCTGATTTCGACATACTTTGTGCAGGATTTCCTTGTCAGCCATTCAGTCAAGCAGGTTTCAAAAGAGGTTTTGCTGACAATCACAATTCTGAAAGAGGAAATTTATTTTTTAATATCGTTGAAATTTTAGACACAAAAAAACCGAAAGCTTTTTTCTTGGAAAACGTTCGTGGGCTTAAAACTCATGATAACGGGAAAACATTTAAAGTCATTAGAAACATCATTGAAAATGAGCTTGGATATTCGTTTTATTTTGAAATTATTCATGCATCAGATTATGGATTACCTCAATTACGACCAAGAGTATTTATGATAGGTTTTAGAGATGAGGGTTTGATGAAAGGTTTTCATTTTCCTCCATCAATTCCCTTGAAATTCACAATGGATGAGGTATGGAAAGGGAAATGCTCAAGAAAAATTGGCTTTACAATTAGAGTTGGTGGCAGAGGTTCGAACATTACAGACAGACGAAATTGGGATACTTATGAAGTTGACGGAGAATTACGAAGGCTTTCATACCAAGAGGCTCAAAAAATGCAAGGATTCCCAGACGATTTTGAGTTTCCTGTTAGTCCAACACAAGCCATAAAACAATTAGGAAACAGTGTCGCCGTTGATGCTATCGAAGCAGTTTCAAAAAGCATGTTGGAGCACCTAGAAAATTTAACACCAAAACAAACGACACTGAGATCGACAAAAAACAAAGGGGAATGGACAGAATTATTAGTCTTTATTAAACTTCTTTTAGATCAAAGACTCTCACTGTCTGATGAGAAGCTGAATGCAAATAATAATTCATTTAAAATAAATAAGGTAACTACTCATAATTTAGATATTGAATTTTTGTTATTAAATCTTTCAACTGTTGTTGTAAGAAACAAAGAAAGTAAATTAGAAAAAGAGATAAATGTCTCTGAAATAATTAATACAAAAATCCTTAATTTATTAATAGAAAAGATAAAAGAAAACGCTCAAACTTTTGATATTCCAGAGTTCAATATTATTCAAGACACACTAGGTTTTAATATAATCAAAGGCGGAAATAGCAATCAAAAGGCTGATATTTTATTAGATATTGAAAATAATTTTATTCAAAAAGAAAACGAAGGTTTTGGTATAAAATCGTATTTAGGAAGCAAACCAACTTTGTTAAATGCTTCGGGGAATACCAATTTCATATTTAAAATCAATGGATTAAATAAAAAATTCCTTGATGATATAAATGCTATTGAAACAGCAACAAAATTAAAAGACAGAATTAATAAAATTGAAGAACTTGGTGGTGCTTTTGAGTACATTGGTGCCGAAAAAGAAACAATGGAATTTAACTTAAAAATGGTTGATAGTGAAATGCCAAAAATAATAGGGCACCTTTTATTGTCTTTTTACAAGGATAGAACTTCATCTTTGAAAAAAATAACAAACTCCATTATTGAAAATATAAATGATGATGAAAAAACACTCTTTATAAACAAAATCAAAAAGTTATTAGTTGACATTTTACTTGGTTTTTTTGCGGGCACGAAATGGAATGGTAGTTACGAATCAAATGGAACTATTGTTATGAAAAACAATGGAGATTGCCTTGGTTTTCACATAATAGAATTGGATAATTTAAAAAATTATTTATTTGAAAACATAAAATTAGACACTCCATCAACAACAAGGCATCGATTCGGAAAATTATATTTAGAAAAAGACGGGAATATGTATTTCAAGCTAAATTTACAGTTGCGATTTTAAAACGCTACGATCTAAGTAAGCAATCTTGAATCAGAGAAAAAAACATGAATGGAGGAAAGAAGTGTTTGAGAGAGGAAATTGAGAGTAGCTCGATCTCTCAACTCTCTGGCAAAAACAGCTTATGCCTTGCTGAACCAGAAATAGTGAGCAGCACTGCAAAATCTGCCACTAATTCACAACTAATTCTTGCAATTGTTTTTTCTGATCATAGGCAATCAGAGACTGAATAATATTGTCCAAACTGCCTTCAAGCGTTACATCAAGCGAAAAATTCTGTTGCAGCCTATGCTCTGAAAGCCTATTTTCCTTAAAGTTATAAGTCCTGATTTTCTCAGATCGGTCTCCTGTTCCTACCTGCACAGATCTTGCCGAAGCAATTTTTTCTCTTTGCTCATTAATTTGCATTTCATAAATTTTGGAACGCAACAAAGCCATTGCTCTCTCTTTATTTTGATATTGCGAACGCTCTTCCGTACAGAAAATATGAATTCCCGTTGGTTTGTGCACCAAATGAACAGCAGTTTCCACTTTGTTTACATTTTGCCCACCAGCTCCACCGCTTCGAGTAGTAGAAATTTCAACATCATTTGGCTCAATGTGAACTTCAACATCAGTTACCTCAGGCATTACAGCTACAGTTGCGGTTGAAGTATGTATGCGTCCAGAAGCCTCAGTCAGCGGAACTCTTTGAACTCTATGAACTCCCGCTTCATATTTGATTTTGCTATAAACTCTTTCCCCTGAAATTTCCAAGAAAACTTCTTTGTATCCACCAAGCTCAGCTTGAGATGAACTAATTACGCTGGATTTCCAACCTTGACTTTCGGCATATCTTAAATACATTTTGAGTAAATCACCCGCAAAGAGCGAAGCTTCATCTCCACCAGTTCCAGCTCTGATTTCTACAATTACATCTTTTTCATCATTAGGATCTCTAGGCAATAGCGATAGTTGCAGTTCTTCTTCTAGTCTAATTAAATTTTCTTTGACGCTTTCAATTTCTTCCCTAATAAATTCAAGCATTTCAGCATCAGATTCAGAATTAACTAAGCTTTGATTGGACTCTAACTCTGCTTTTTGTTTTTTGTATTCTTGATATCTATTTACCGAAACTTCCAAATCTTTTCTGGCCTTGGATAAAGTTTTGATCTGCTCATAATCATTCATCAATTCAGGGTCTGAAATTTTCTCGGTGATTTGATTATAGGTAACCAGAATTTGTTCTAATTTATTTGTGAGAATCGGATCCATGATTTTGCTTAATGACTTACTGAGAGAGTGAAAGAATTGATTTTAAAATGGAAGTAGAAGTTTTGCTATTTCTTTTTACCAAAAGGCAATTGTTTATTGAATGCTTCTTTGTTCTTTTCTCTGATTAATTCGAGATATTGATAAGCCTCGAACAAACTACCGCCTTTACCTGGAGATTTGCAAGCAGCGTAGGCAGCGCAAGCCTGAGACAAAATTGCATTTGGAATTAAATTATCTTCAAATATCTTTCTGCGATTCATCCCCATATAGAACAAAAAGCCATTTGCACAAATCATGATTAACCAAAAGACAAAGTTAAAATCAGTGAATAGAACTTGAGGTTCACGTGATTGAGGAAAGCGAACAATAAAAAATATAATTGATGTAAGCAGTAAAAGGCCCCCAACAATCAAATAAAGTAAAACTCTGGGTAAATCTTTGCGCGAAGTTTGAAGAGAATTAGCGGCTTCAATCGCCATTTGCTGAGCTTCTTCATAAGTCATTTTTCGATTATCCATGCGTTGAATCAATTCTTTGCATATTTCTTTTTCAGAATCCTTTAGAGGCTTTCTTGTAATCATTGACTGAATACGTTTAATCCAAGAAATTTTGTTTTTTTTTGAAACCTGAATCGCAATCTGCACCCACTCGTCAGGATTAGATTTAACTTTCTTTGGCTTCTGTTTTATTTGCTGAAACTTTTTACTCAATTTATTTAGCTCTTTATAGTTCTTGACTATTGATTGACAAAGAAATAATTTCCCTGATTAGGACTTCCATGAGCTTGAGGGCAAATTCGTGAATTCCACTCAAAATTAAACTCAAAACAATAAGCTTTAATATTAACTTATTGCAATTGACTTTATAGTTTTCAATTCTGAGTTTATATGCAAATATGCTGGAATGCTTGCAAGAGATTCATCTGAAAAGTCTATTAATTGTTCACAAATCATTATCGCCTACTAGCTACAACTTGAAAAATTTGAATAAGTTCATCAAATCGAATAAATCACATCTTTTCTTTGGGGCTATTGTTTTCCTGATTTCCTTTATTTTACGTACTTATGATATTGCTTCTCCTTATGGAAGAACAATGACTGCTGCTGGTTCAACCAATTTCTGGCATATAGCAGGAGAAAATTATTTGAAGTATGGATATTTTTCTCATTTTTTTACACCAATACTCAATACTGGCACTAATTTTCCACCTGAGTTGTACACGAGCCATCCATCATTCACCGCTTTTTATTTGAGTATATTTTATCTGCTGTTTGGATCAAGTGTTTTGATTACCAAGATAGCAGCTCTCATTGGTTGGTATGCCGTTAGTTTTCTCATTTTTAAAATCGCAGCACAAAAATCAATTCGATTTGCATATTATGCATTGCTAGCTTCTTTTGTTTTGCCTTTTACAAATGGCTTTTCGCTTTGCATTGATAGTATTGGCGGGCCCCTAGTAGTTGTTTTCAGTTTGCTTTATTTTTATTGCTTAGAAACCAAAAAAAACAATTCATGGGTAGCCTTTAGCCTTATCCTGGCTGCTTTCACTGAGTGGAGCTTTGTACCATTGATAGTATATTCATCTATTTCTCCTAGATACAGAAAATACACTCAGCTTATATGGATACTCGGGCTTAGTACTTATGCTTTTATGATATGGCTTTTTATTAATCAAACTGAGACTCATACCTTTGCTACAGCTTTAACCAGAATGAAGCAACATGTTGATAATACTATTTCAATCGATAAATTTTTTAGTCGCATACTGATAACTTATACTTTGACTTTATTCACTCCTTTTGTTTTTATTGGTGGATATCAACTTATTCAAAAATACAAATTCACTTTTATCCCTTTATTATTTCAGCCATTAATGATGGTTTTAGCATTTCCTTTTGGTGCTTATAAACACGCTTTTTGGATTTGTACTTTGTGTCCTTTTGCCTGTTTAGCTATTGCTGAATTTTCAACTTCTCAATTGGTAGCTTCTATATCTCAAGCTCTCATAAAGAAATACTCAAAACTAATACCCCAAATAATTATCATTGCCATTCTCATATTTTCAGGCTGGAACACTATTTATCACAAGGAAAGAGGCAAAACAGATTTTTATTTCAAAGCAGGTAATTTTATTAGAACACATAGCAATACAAAAGAAATCATAGTTATTCCCGCTCCAGGAATGGCTTCAGATGCAAATTCTGAGAGATTGCTATTAGGGTATTATGCCAAAAGAGATTTTATTATGCTTTCACCAATTCCTGACAATGAGGAAAAGTATTTCTGGAAATGCTCATCAATTAAATGCAAAAGAGTATTATTGAATTAAATTCTCAAAAAGCAATATTGTTGATTAAGTATGTGAACTCAAATAATAAATTTAATTTTTCTGGCTGCAAATAAACACATTTGTAAAAGTATTAAACCATGTTTGAATCGGGAAATATTGGTTGTACCATAAGTTCTCGCTTGATATCTTATTGGTAATTCTTCTATTTTTAAGTTGAGCTTAAAAGCACCAAATATAAGATCAAAATCACCAAAAGGATCAAAATCGCCAAAGAATTTTCTATTCTCAATTAAATTCGCATAATCATCACGAAATATAACCTTGGTACCACAAAGAGTATCGCTAATAGGCTGATCTAAGAGCCAACTCAGTAATCCACTAAAAAATTTATTACCCAACATATTAAGAAAACGCATTGCTTGTTTCTCCATTGGATAGACTAAGCGTGAACCCATAACAAAGTCTGAATGGCCTGATTGAATTACATTAAAAAACTTAGGTAAATCTTCTGGCATAACTGTCAAATCGGCATCTAATATCATTAAAATATCGCCAGTTGCAATTTCAAAACCTTTTCTTACTGCATCGCCTTTGCCTTTCCCAGATTGTTTATCTATTATAATTTTTCGGTTTTGTATAGACCGAGATTGAAATTCTTGATTATATTTTGCGGAAACTTTTTGAATTGTTTCCCAAGTATCATCAGTGGAATTTCCCTCTATGAAAATGATTTCTTGCTCTCTACCAAACATCGGTAGTCTTTGAATAGCATCTTCAATATTGCCACTTTCATTCCTAGTGGGTATCACAATTGAAACTGAATAATCATTCTGTTTTGAGGAGACATTATTATTTGGATTTATTAATAATTCAGTATTTTCAGAAATGACATTAGGTTTAATTTGTTTTGCAAAAATATAATTATTAAGTGCTAAGTTCTCAATTAATGGGAGTTTTGACAGGTATTTATTGATGAAGTTAGAAACAATTGGTATATAAATGGGAAACAATATCCTTTTGGTATCTCTATATACTTCAAATCCTGCTAGATTCAATAAATTTGAAATATCTCTAGTTGAAAGCCAGTTTTGATCTGGGGAAGTAGTTTTGAACCCTAGCTTTTCCGAGAACCTCAAGAGTGGCTCCCAAAGATGATTATAGTGAGTAATTATTATTTTGGTTCTAGAATGCGAAACTTTATGCAATTCATTGAAAACAGCTTGAATATCTTCTAAGTATCCAACTAAATTAGAAAGAATGATTACGTCATATTTTTGATTCAGTGAAAGATTTTCAGCCGACATAATTTCAAAGTCAATATTTGGAAATTGCTTTTTAGCTTCCTGTATCATTTTTGGGCTGAAATCAATTCCTTTTTTGTATCCACCATTAAGGCCAGCAATTAGCTCTCCACTACCACAGCCAATTTCTAAGATGGAAGATGTTTTGGATACAAAATAATTACAATAGTCTTTTATCAAATTGTAATAGTACGAATATCTCTTGCGCGCTTTAATTCTAGTTGATGCAATTTTTTCGAAATAATCAAGATTAGTACTCTTAATCAATGATTTATTGTTGGATATAGTAACAAGATTTTCTTGGCTAATAGTTGACTGTGGCAAGGTTGAGAATTGATTGACTTATTTTAGCTGCTAAATAGAAACTGCCTGCAATAATAGCATTAGCCCACTAATATTCTCAGTAATCTTATTCTTTGTAATTGCGACTATTTAGTTCAACAATTGTCCTAAATAGTCGCAACTTTTGATTAAATTGAAACGCTTAAAATATTTAGATTTTTCAATTCATTCATTAGCTTTTCCTCAAGGGCGCAAAACCTATAAACGTTTTATCAACCTCAATTAATGAAAGCAGACTATTCAAAAGAAAAAGAAGTTAATTTATTCCACACAAAAAAGCAAAAGATATTTTTTTTTATTGGTTTAGTTTTTGTAATGAGCTTGTTTCTTAAATTGTGGAAGTTGGATTTTGATAGCCTTTGGCTTGATGAAATCAGAACGATTGATATTGCTAGTGCTGATAGTCGATCTTTTGAGAATAATTATGAATATTATTTCAATAAGCAATATCGTCCTCTCCCTGCTAGGGATTATAGCGAGGTCATTGGCTATTTAAACAAAGGAGGTGATTCTTCTCATTTCCCTCTTTATTACTGCTTTATGAGTAGTTGGCTTTCCTCATTTGTTCATTATCCAGAATCTTCATTACCCATTCAATCAATTAAAAATAATAGAATAAATGAAGAGCAAAATCTTGGATTCTCAAAAATCTCTAATCAAATATCCGATCAAAAATCTGAAAGTATTATTCGATTACCTTCCGTACTCTTCTCTATAATTGCTTCAATATTGTTGATATGCATTTGTCAAATACTGTTTCAAAAATACTATTTATCTTTGATTTGCGCATTAATTTCATGCACTTCTCCATATCTTTTCTATTATTCGCAGGAAGCAAGGGTTTATTCACTTCTTATATTGTTAGTTAATTTGACAGTATTTGTATACCTTAAGATGAAAATCGAGTTGACTTCCCATAAATCTTATAAAGTCAAAGCTTTTTATTTAAGTTTATACCTCTTCCTCATTCTAGCCATTTTAGCTTTAGGTATATCTCTTCACATGACTTTTATATTTTTCATACCCACACTTTTTATAATTGGACTGATTGATTTCTCATATTCTATTTCAAATCTTAGAGAATTTTTAGCAAAGCAAATTAAAGACAAGTTCTATATCTTCATGCCCTTAATTGCTTTACTAGGAATAGCTTTCTATTGGTTATTAAACAAATTTGTTTTTGGTAATTTTATAAATCAAAATTTTAATTTCAAGGAAATCTCTAATATTGGCTATGTATTCAAAGTTGGGGTTTCTGCCATCGTACATTTTTCCTTATCAAATAGAATACCTTGGCCTCTTTATTTATCACTGATACCAATTATTTTTTCTATTTTTTCTTTTTATATTACTTCTGCTTTTAGTAAGAAAATAAAGCTTATTCTCAGCTCATGGCTACTACTTCCAATATTATTTAATGCAATTGCTTTTTTAATCTCAAATAGAAGCTTTTCGAATAGCCGCTATATGATTGTTGCCGCTCCTGCAATTTTACTAATTATCTCTGCAGGCATCTATTCATTAGGTAAGCTTTCACTTAACAAATCTGAGCTAAGTCCAAAATTAGGATTAGCTGATTCAGTACAAAATTTGTTCAGTAAATTGAGATTGCGTGAATTGTCAATGACTTTCATAGTACTGTCTTATTTATTGACTATAGGATGGATGAAATATACTCCACAAAAGCAAAATTGGAGATTATTAGGAGAGCAAATTGAAATAAAGGTTAATTTACATGAAAAACCAACAAAAGTCATTACACAGAAAAAACAAGAAACTAATAAAGAAAAAGTTATAGTTTATCCATCTCCAACCTATTTACTGATACCTTTGAACTATTATTGGAAGTCACCTCGACATGAAATCAAAGATTTAAAAACAAAATTATCCAATCCTAATGAATTGCCAAGGACTATTTTGATAGTTATGGAAAACATGGATTTGTTTGATGAAGAGAAAAAGCTTTTACAAAATAATGGGTATATTGAAATAAGTCATGAAAAATTTACAGGCATACATCTCAAAACTTTTAAGCAATCCAATTAGAGCTTTAAGTAAACCTTTCAATTCTTTAAACCTTTCAAACAATAAAGTGCATATTCCGAAACAAATACTTTTATTGATCGTAATAAGCTTTTTTGCATTTTCTACAACATTTAGTTCATTTGCAAAGGCATCTCTATCCACTGCTGCAAATCTAATTGAGAGTGGAAATGATAGATTAAAAAGAAAAGAATATTCTGAAGCCATCGAATTTTTTAGAAAGGCACTTGAAAAGGATCTTGGTAATCCAACAATTCACTTTAGTCTTGGAATAAGCTACTTAGGAGACAAAGATTTAGAGCTAGCAACTGAACATTTTCTGAGAGCAATTGAGTTAAATCCGGCTATGCTCGAAGCTTATTACAGCTTGGCCTTGTGTTATCAAATGCAGGGAAAGAAAGAATTAGCTTTAAGTTCATTTAGGCAGGGTTTGGGCATTGATTTAGATAATAAATTGCCAAAGAGTATTTTCTGGAATGAAGTGATTCTCAGTAATAATGAGGAGGATGAAAACAGAGCTGAAATAATTGCTTATAACAAACAAGAAGCTGAAGAAAATAATGGTACTAGCTTACATTTTCCAAAGGCTGAATTGAATCAGAGCCAAAGTAATATTGTCAATAATATATATTCTGATATTGAATCTTCTTCAATTGAATCATATAAAGAAGAATTGCAAGGTTACTTAGCTGAACTCAAAAAAAGTCCTAATGATTCTCAGTTAATTTATAGAATCGGATTATTTTATTTGAGAGAAAAAAATTATGAAAA
Organism: Candidatus Melainabacteria bacterium; assembly: GCA_005110395.1. GTDB lineage: Bacteria > Cyanobacteriota > Vampirovibrionia > Caenarcaniphilales > Caenarcanaceae > LMEP-10873. The sequence continues at coordinate 33,978 of DUDU01000119.1, forward strand.
AGCTTATCAAATTGAAAAAAGATTGGAAAAACTTGATGAATATTTAGCAGGTGAAATAAAGAACAAATTAGGTAGTAGATTTAAAGGTTTTGAAATAGCAAGCACGACAGTAATTATTGATTCATCCAAAAGTAATTCTGAGAAAGTTTATTCTAAGCCACCCGAAATTCAAAGCGCGAACAATAAAAAGACAAGTGATAAAAAAGTTGCTTCAAGAAAACAAAAGGCTAGTAAACGAAGTATTTTCAAACGCAATAGAAATACTTCAAAATACAAATCTAAACAATAATTGATTTGATAGTAGAATCTAAAATTCAATTGAAGAAACAGCTGGTGAATTGAGTGATCAACTAAACAATATAGAAGTAATTAAACACAATTATCAAACTTAATCACTAGACATCAAATTTGATAAGAATTTTCATAAATCTCAGATCAAGTTAATTAAGCAAGTTATTAACAAATGCATTTGAATAAGTTTTGAGTAAGTGATTAATTCAAATTCTCCAATGCATTTTAGAATATAAAGACTTTTAAACAAAATATTTCATCAATGACTTCCACCAAAATCACAATTGCAAGCGATCATGCAGGTTATTCTCTCAAGACTCATTTAGTCGAATTTATTCAAAAAAATTATCCTGAAATTGAAATTACAGATTTTGGTTGTGATAATTCGACTGACTCAGTGCATTATCCAGATTTAGCCAGTTTGGTTTGTAATTCTATAAATCAAGGAAATTCTGAGCGTGGGATTTTGATTTGCGGAAGTGGAGTTGGAATGTCAATTGCGGCTAATCGTCACAAAGGCATTAGAGCTTCTCTTTGTAATGAATTGCTCTCAGCAAGATTAACCAGGCAACACAATAATTCAAATGTTTTGTGTTTAGGTAATTGGCTGGTTACTCCCAAATTAGCCGAAGAAATTTTTGCAATTTGGTTTAAAACCGAATACGAAGGTGGCCGTCATCAAATCAGAATTGAACTATTAGGATGATCAAAGCTATCTCTGTGAGGCTCCATAATTCTGTCCATTTCTTCTTGATTAATTCTTTTTATTTTGGTGGTATGTTTTTGCACTTGTAATTGCTTGACTTCACTGTCTATATGAACATGCCTCCAAGATTTTTGAATAGCATTGCTAACTGATTTTATTGCATGCTGATTGGCGGCCGCCACAACAGACAATATGCATGGACCCGACCCACTGAGAACTGCACCAATTGCTCCAGAATCACGACAAGCAGTCAAAACGCGATTGAGCCCAGGAATTAAACTTGCCCGGGCACTTTGGTGAAGCCTATCATTCATAGCAATTCCCAAGCCCCGCCAATCTTTTTTGACTAAAGCCGAAATAAATAACGATGCACATTGAATATTAAATACGGCATCTTCGAAAGAAACATTTCTTGGCAATACTTTTCGCGCAGATTGAGTTCGGACTTTGATGTCGGGAATTCCAACTAAAATCGCCAACTCTTCTGGCCAATCAAGTTTTTCGGAATAAACACCATTGCGGTCTTTTGTTGAAATCGTAAAGCCACCTAAGATTGCAGGCGCTACATTATCAGGATGCCCTTCTAGCTCAGTTGCAATTTCAATCGCTTCTGACAAACGTAAATTCACTCCCGCAATTGCACCCGCAGCCAATATACCTGCAACTACAGCTGATGCACTTGAGCCAAGTCCTCGAGCAGAAGGAATTTCACTTATAACATTTACTTCTATGCCAGGTAATCCATTGAAACCAATGCAATCTAGGGTGTATCGATAAGCTTTGTAAACTAAATTTGTTCGGGGATTTTGCTTTAGCGAAAAATTAGCTCTGAAAACCAGCTCCCCTGGCTGATCTTCCATTACTCTAAAAACAAAACGATTATAAAGCTGCAAGGCTATACCAAAACAGTCAAACCCAGCTCCCATATTGGCGGAAGTTGCAGGAACATCAATTAAATAAATTTGAGATGAACCAAAGTCTTCCATTTGCGTGGATTGCGGCTGTAGTTTCGCTTGGGAAAAAAGAGTATTAGTATCAGAACTGTGTGGCATTAATCTATAAGGCCTTTATGAATGAGGCTAAATTGAAAAACAATAAATACAACTGAATTATACCGAACTAGAGACAAGAGGCTGAGAGATTATATCCGCAAAGCCATTTAACTCATTAGTAGGATTACCATAAAGTGTTTTACTGTGAAGTTTAATCAGTTGAGTCACTGTCTCTTTTAGTTTTTTTCGGGAAATAACCAAATCAATTTGTCCATGCTCAAGCAAATACTCAGATGTTTGAAAATCTTTTGGTAATTTTTGACGAATAGTTTCTTCAATTACTCGAGGTCCAGCAAAACCAATTTTCGCTTTGGGCTCGGCAATAATAATATCTCCAAGCATTGCAAAACTAGCGCTAACCCCACCATAAGTCGGATCTGCTAAAACTGAAAGGAACAAAAGTTTGTTTTCTCTTAGCTTTGACAAAATTGCAGAAGTCTTTGCCATTTGCAGCAAGCTAAATAAACCCTCATGCATTCTAGCCCCACCAGAGCTCGAAATAATAATTACCGGTAATTTTCTTTCAATTGCAAGTTCGCAAAGTCTAGCTATTCTTTCCCCAACCACAGAGCCCATACTGCCCCCCAGAAAAGGAAATTCCATAATCCCAAAAGCGGTTTCAAACCCATCAATTTTGCCAACACCAGTTACAATCGCTTCATTAGAGCCTGAGCGTTTTTTTGCAGCTTCAATGCTGTCTTCATATTTTTTGAGATCGACGAATTTCAGAGGATTACTTGGTTTAATGGAACAATTAATTTCTTCCCAAGTATCAGCATCTACCAAGTGTTCAATCCGATCGTAAGCACTCAGACGAAAATGATGTTCGCATTTTGAGCAAATCATCAGATTATTTTTTAGCTCTGCTGTATAAATTGTAGTTTTACAACTTGGACATTGAGTCCATAACTCCGACAATTCCTGTTCAGAAATCATTTCCTGAGATGGCTTTATAGGTCTTGTTTTTCGCTTGAAATTAAATAAGTCTTTCAGTCTCATGAATCTATTCTCGTTTTGTTTTGATTAGATCTGTTTGAATTAATTGTGCTTCATACCCTAATTGAATTGGATTCTAAAATCAACTTCTTAAATATGAATCTTAATTGAAATCAAAAAATTCTTATCTTTCTAGATATCTTAATTCATCATTTTACTGAAAGTTGAAGCATAAAAGTTTTTTAGGATTGATTCACTTTATGCACATAGTACGATTTTATTTTAGTTGCCGAAACAATCCTCAAATAAACCTTCTCTAACTAATTCGTCTAAAGCCATTCTCTTATACAATGTTGGACACACAAAGTGATATATCAATATCGATACATTATGGCTTTTATCGAGGTATTCACTCTTTTTTCTCATTCACAAATTATACGGCGATGCAAGCATCGGAGAATTTCACCCCCAGTGATTAAAGGAAATAGATGATCCAAAGAGCATATTAAGAATTGAGGATTCTTTGATGAACTAAAGAAAAAATTAGTAGAAAAATGCTTGGAAGCTGAAATGACTGATCATTTGAATTATGAAAAAAACGGTAACCGCAAAACAGGAGAAACGGATACAGCCCCAAAATCAAAAAAGTTTTCATACAAATCGCTTTAGAAGCCTTAAAAGAAAAAGAGATTGACGGACTTCAATTAAAGATGAGCACGATTTGAAGAGGGTTTTAATGTGATTTATTGATAATGTTCTACTTTCGGTAAGGGTAAGCTCAGATTTGTTAGTCTGCATGTTCTGCTGAAGTCTATCGAGAGCTCTTCTCGGCCTTTTATGTTGTGAGGGATGATTGGATAGACTTGATTATCAGCCAAACTTGCAAAGTAGCGATTCCCCTGAGAATCTTTAAAATAAACTCCTTTATGATCGCCACCATTAACGCCACCATTAACGCCACCATTAAAGCCATTACTCCAATAAGTTGAATATCCAGCATTAAGTATGGCTTCAGCGAATGGGCGACAAGGGGTTTCTACAAGCTCTAATATTTTCCGATTCCTATAAGCATCATATTCACCTGGTTTGAGAAAGGTTCTATCCCCAGACTCTGCTAGTTCCTTGATTTGGTTTGCTGATATCCCCCAACCTTGGGACATTTGTTTTAGGTACTCTTCATGAGTTGGAGGGAGAGTAAAGCCCCCTTGACGTACTCTTTTATCTTCTTGTGTGTACTCACGACTAGTAAGCCTGGAAAGAGGATGTCCTTCAGGATAAGTAACTTTTTCAATTCTAAGTTTTGGTTTTGCAGTTGGTTGTTGGGTGCTTTGATCCGTTACTGTAAATTTTCTTTTCGGCTGAAAAACGCTTTCCAGGTGAGGTGGTTTTGTAATACAAACCATTCTCTTGAATCCCAGTTATTTGAAACTTTGTCATTAATGAAAAGTTGGATTTGTCGCTCGATGTTTAGTTAATACTAATTATCTCTGAATTGGGCTTGTTTGTCAAATCAACTTCTAAGCCGTGTTGATAGCAATTGAATTATCACCTGAAATCGCTGTAATCAATCAAGCTATTAAAGTAATGAATAAGATTTTACGTAAGCCTACTCGAAATCGCCGAATATTTCCTGAAGATGAATCGGTCTTCAAGACAATGTATTTGGCAATTCAAAAACATCCAAGCAGTGGACTATCCCCATTCCAGTATGGAAATCAACCATGAATTGGTTTGCCATTCATTTTCAAGATAGATTCCCTAAATCTTTTACACATTTATCTTAACAAACTCTTGATCTGGTGTCTTGATTACCCCTTCCTGAATTTGTAAAGAATCTTTCTCATTACCTGAGGCTAAGTTAAGTTTTTAGTACTTAGCAATCGAAGAATCAATCTGATTGGACCAAGCATCAATACCGCCATCCATCGTATAAACTGTAGAAAATCCCTCAGTTGATAAATAGGCTGCAGCTTTTGCGCTTCTCACTCCATGGTGACAATAAAGCAATAACTCTTGTGAAGAGCTTATCTGTTTTTTTTCAAGCGCAGACAAGAAATCACTTAGTGGACAATTAATTGCTCGATCAATTCGACATATTTCAAATTCATGAGGCTCTCTTACGTCAACAATTCTAAGATTTGGTGAATTTTGTTTTATTAATTCAGCAGCTTCAAAAACATCAACATGCTTGAATAAATCGTCTGAGTCATTGGATTGCATAATAGAAATTAATTGAAAATTAAACTTAGTTAGTGAAACTTATTTTTTTGAAATTTGATTGAATTACTTCTTAAAGCTTTGTTTCAGAGAATAGCTTTCATTGTACAAATTTATAAACACAATCTTAGCGATCAAATTTTGAATTACACAAAATGATTTTTCTCAAAATTATTTACAAGATTCTTATTCTTCCTATTGTGTTAATCCTTGTTCAAAAACTACTTTTAGTGAAAAAATACAATTCATCTTAAATACAAAGTGAATTGCTTCAACTTATTCATTAATTGAGCTTCATTAACTGAGTTTCATTAATTCGGCAATTTCTGTATATCAAAATCAAAACTAAAATCAATTTAATCGCATGACAAAATCCGAACAAGCTAAACCTGTATCAGTCAAAGCTAGTCCTAAAGCCGCAAAAGTCGTACTCAAGCAATTAGGCAAAAATGAAAAAATAGAAAAGCTTAAAACTGATTTGCTTGTAATTGGAGTTTATGAAGATTCTTTCCCCAAAGACAAAGATGCAAAATTAACAGGCCTTTTATCAGATTTGAATAATTCCTTTAATAGTGAAATTACAAAGCTCGCTCTTCAAGAGCAATTTCAGGCTAAATTAGCAAGTACACTTGTAATTAATTCTCTGGATCGTATTAGTCCAAAAAAAGTTCTGCTCATCGGATTAGGTACAAAAAAAGATTTAAACAAATTAGATCAAATACGCAAAGCAACTGCTAATGCCGCAAGAAAAGCCGATTCCTTAAAGGCAGAAAATGTAACTTTTATTCTTTATGACAATGAAAATAAATTAGCAGATTCTGATGTCAGTAGAGCTATAACTGAAATTAGTTTATTGGCTCCATATAAATTTAATAAGTATTTGAATAATTCCAAAGATTCTTCATCAAAACAGGAAGACAAAAAATTTGATGGAATAAAGGAAATTAATCTTATTTTTCCCAGTGAATCAAGTAAAAAGGAATTTGATTTAGCAAAGGCAGAAGTCGAAAAGGGAATTGCTGGTGCTGAAGGGGTTTTACTAGCTCGTGAATTGATTATTGAACCACCTAATATTGTAAATCCAGAATATTTAGCCAAAGTCGCTGAAAGAGTTACCAAAGATCAAAAAGATTCAGATTTGACAGTTAAGGTCTTAGGTGAAAGCGAATGTCGCAAATTGGGTATGGGTGCTTTTTTAGCTGTGGGTCAAGGTTCGGAGAATGAATCGAAGCTCATTCATTTTCATTACAAACCAAAAAAAGCAAAAAAACATATTGCAATTGTTGGCAAAGGAATTACTTTTGATTCGGGCGGTCTATCTTTGAAACCAGCGAAGTCAATGGAAAAAATGAAATATGATATGGCTGGATCAGCTGCTGTAATAGGCTTAATGAGTATTGTCTCCAAAATCAAACCTGATGTCGAAATAACAGCAGTAGTTGCAGCTTGTGAGAATATGCCAAGTGGTGCTTCTTATCGTCCTGGTGATGTGCTTACTTCTATGAGTGGAAAGACAATCGAGATCAACAACACTGACGCTGAAGGAAGAGTAACTCTGGCTGATTCTGTTTACTATGCTTGCCAGCAAAAGCCAGATGCTGTAATTGACATTGCAACTTTGACGGGAGCTGTAGTTGTAGCTTTGGGAGAAACTGCTGCAGGACTTATGACTAACAATTCTGAATTTGCAGATAAAGTCAAAAAAGCTTTTGAGCAATCAGGTGAAAAAGTCTGGGAATTACCATTGTATGAAGATTATGAAGATGATGTTGTCAAAGGTACTATTGCCGATATGATCAATTCAGGTTCAGGTGGTCAGGCTGGTTCTCAAAATGGAGCTTTATTTGTTAAGCAATTTGTCGGAGAAACTCCTTGGGTTCACTTGGATATTGCTGGTATATGTTGGCCTGAAAAAAGAGATACTCATCACACTCCAAGAAATAATCCATCAGGATTTGGTGTACTTGGATTCATAAGATATTTGGAAGGTATTTAGATTCAAGAAATCTATTCAGCGAATCAAGCTTTTCAATCCATTAACTTGCTCAGAGTTGATGGATTTTGCATTTGTCTTTCTTGAGTGCCCCTGTCAGGGGGACGCCGTAAGGCGGGGGGTGTCGAAGCTAGACTCGTGCAAAATCCCTTACTGCTATAAAGATTTCAAAGAGGAATCTAAAAATCTTTTCAGATAAAGATTGATGAGGGATTTTTATTTTTTAGCAATCATTTTTTCTAAGAGCTTAATGTGCTCATTTGCAAATTGATAATCGGCACTTTTAGTAGCTTTTTGCTGATCAAATAAGGCTTTGGCTTTTTCAAAATCTTCTTTTGCTCCAACATAATCTTTATTTAGATGAATCTTAGCTAAAGCACGATTATTATAGGCAATTGCAAAATTAGGATCAATTTCCAAAATCTTCTTGCAATCATCAATCATTCCTTGAAAGTCTTGCTGAGCAGCTTTTACCAAAACTCTACTATTGAGAGCCAAAATTGATTTGGGATTGATTTGTTCAATAACTGTTGTAAAGTCTGCGACTGCTCCAGATAAGTCTTTGCTTTGACCTTTCAGTGAACCTCTTGCAAGTAATGCTTTTTCCGATTTTGGATTAATGTCAGCAATAAATTTATCTAAATCAGCAATTGCCCCAGCTTGGTCTTTCAATTGAAGCTTGACTGATGAACGTAATAAATAAGCATCTTCGAATTGAGTATCAATTTCCTCAATTACTTTATTCAAATCTTGCAAAGCATCTTTGTTTTTGCGCAAAGCAATTCTGGCCGAAGCTCTATTCATATATGCATCTTTGAGTTTTGGATTGATTTCAATTCCTTTGGAACAATCATTAATTGCACCCTGAAAATCAAGCGTCATGAGCTTTGCTTTGCATCGATTGGAATAAGCGTTTTCAGACTGAGGATCTAACTCTATAATCTTGTTGAAATCAGAAATTCCACCTTCTTTATCCCCAATTGATATTTTCAAAAAGCCTCTATTTTCATAAATTTCTGAGTTGCTTGGATTCATTTCAATTGCTTTATTTAAGTCTTCCAGAGCAGATTCTCTATTTCCTGACTCAGCTTTTACAATTGCTCTTTGTATATAACCCTCAATATAAGAAGGATCTAGTTCAAGTGTTTTGTCAAAATCAGTAATTGACTCAGCAAGCTTAGCTAAGTTGTTAGGAGGTAAAGTACTCTGAGCTAAATTGCTATTTGCAAGCCCTCTTTTGAAATAAGCATCACGAGAATTAGCATCTTTCTGAATGGCTAAATCCAAAACCTTGATTGCACCTTCAAAGTCTTTATCTCGCAACTTTTGATCAGCCGAACTAAGCAAATCAGACAATGAAGATTCCGCTGATAGATTCTGTTTACTATTCAAATTCAGTCCAATTTGAGAGCAAGCTTGAAGAGAAAAAAGTAAAAGAAGCGAAAAAGTAATTCGGCAAATATTTTGCATATCAATTGATTTTGATGATTTGAAGAATAGTCTCATCTGAGGAGTATGAGAAGGAAGAAGATTTTATCATCGCATCTGCAAATTCTTTGTTTTTAGGATCACTTCAAAATTATCAACTTGAATATGAGCTTATTAATCTAAGACAAAACTTAGCTCCTCCTTTCAAGGAGATTATGGAGATATGCCAAATAAGCAGAGAGCGAATTAATACTCTAAATAGTTAAAGCTCAATTGAAGAATAGCCTTGAGTTTGAAGTTCAAAGGCTTTTACGGTATTAATCAACAAATGTGCAACTGTGAGTGGTCCGATTCCACCTGGAACTGGCGTAATAGCTTTTACTATTTGCAAAGCGGGCTCAAATTCAATATCACCAACTAACTTTCCACTTTCAAGGCGATTAATCCCAACATCAATTGCGATTGCACCAGGTTTAAGCCATTCAGCTTTTACAAATTCAGGTTGACCAATTGCAGCTATAACCAAATCGCTACTTTTAACCAGCTCAACAAGCTCATGATGAGGGGTTTTACTATGAACAACTGTAACGGTTGCATCTCTGGAAATCAGAAGTTCGGCAATTGGACGACCAACCAATCTAGAACGTCCAATGACAGTAGTTTTTAATCCTTTAGGATCAAATTTGTAATGCTGCAAAATCCGCATTATTCCAAATGGAGTACAAGGAATAAGATTGGGATGTCCAGCCATAATCATCCCAAGATTAAAGGGGTGTAAGCCATCAACATCTTTCATTGGATCAATTTGCAAAAGCAATGGCTCAGCTTCTAACCCCTTTGGAAGAGGTAATTGTACTAAGATTCCATTGATGCTTTTATCTTCATTTAGTTTTTTGATCAAATCATGCAATTCAGATTGTTTAATATCAGCTGGTAATCTGTGAGTCACTGATTTGATGCCGATTTCAGTAGCAGACTTTTCTTTGCTAGCAACATAAACTTGACTAGCTGCATTATCGCCAATTAAACAAACAGCCAAGCATGGTTCCAGTCCAGTTTCTTCTTTTATTTTTGCGACTCTACTCTTTAAGCAGGTTTTTAAATCCGTCGCAACTTTTTTACCATCGAGAATAAGAGCGGACTTTTGATTTGTCATTGGAGCTGTATTCAAAGTATTCATAAATCAATTCACGACAAACAGAACATATAGTTTATAAAAAGTATTTTAGCTTTTTTAAGAACTCATGATGTACAAAATAATTATCATGGATATTAAGATAGTTTCTAAGACAAGCTGAAGATGACTAGAGAAATATTATTTAGCACTTTGCACTACTAAATTCTTTCAGTATTCTTTCAGAAATTCAGTTCTCCGTTTATGTAGGTTAATCAGTATTCACATTAATAATTGGTGTATTCATGAAAGAAAGCTAAATCGTCACCTGTTGCAAAAGATATCTTGAGCGAGAATTCCTTTCCATGGTTTTCAGTTTGGGATTTTTTGTTTTTGAAGAGGACTCATCAGTCGAATCCTTATCTTTGAATGCTGTTTCTGGCTTTTTCTGAGCTGAAATTGGCACTTTTGTAGTTAATACTCTAAATAAACTTTTATTTTTTAAGCTTTTTTCCAAACCCTCACTAATTCGATCAAGTCTTTGTATATTCACTTTGACTAAAGTAGGCACATCCTCATTTGGATCTGGGCTTTGAAGCTTTTCAGTAATTAATTTAACTTGTCTTGCAGCTTCACTAAAAACCTTTATATCCGCTCTGACATCATCAGGAGTAACAACTTTTGTTATTTCATTAATATTGTTAGAAGCTGATTTTAATGAAGTCATTATTTCTTCAAGATCTTTCGAATTAACGGCTTTTAATTTCTCATTTGCGCCAACTGAAAAGGAAGAAACGCTATCGAGTGTATTTGATATTTTTGTTTTATTTGTTGAGAGTAATTGATTAGCATTTATTGACAAATCCCTGATTGAATGAGTAGAAAGAGAAATATCATTTGCAATAGAATCTATGGTGCCTTTTCTAGATAAATCACCTACCTTTGAAAACAATGGTCTGATTTCCATAATTGAAGCATCAACATTGGATAAAATACCCTTAAGTTGACCCAAAGCTTGATTCATGCTGTCAATTGTTTTTTCAGCTTTGAATAGAAAATCTTGCATACCTGGAGTTGACTGACCAATAATGCTAGCTTTATCGCTTACTTCATGCCCTGTGCCGCCTGGAACAATAAAAATTTGATATTCAGATGCAATCGTAGAACTTGGCACAATAATAAATTTATCGTTAGAGTGAATTTTTATATCAGGATTATTAATCAATATTTCAACCAAAATTCCATAAGAAGTAACTTCAAAATTTTTAACCTTACCGCAATCTAAGCCAGCATATTCAACCGAAGAGCCAATTGACAAACCATGAACATTTTCAAATAGAACATGAAGGGTTTTCTTTGGCGTAAAAGGATTACCTTTAATCCATGTAACAAATAGAAGTCCCATTGCCAAAAAGAATATAATCAGGGCCCCAACTTTGACTTCTTTATTCATAACTTAAGACTTGCTAGACTAATTTTCCAATTCTGCAGGGTTAATTGAGCCAACCTATTCTGACTTAATTAATTTGAAATATAATTGTGAGAATGATTTGTGTCATTCAAATTTACACTATTTATGTAGTGATTGACTATTTTCAATATTTGAAGATTAAAAGTTTGATTTTTTAGAAATAGATTTTCAAGATTGACTTATTTACTACCTTTCGTGACAGGCTCTTTGTCAACGATTTCTATTTTAAGATTGCTAGGTTTTATTAGCTTTGAATACAAATAAACTATTCCCACCAGAATTATTAAAACAACTAGATAATCTAAATAATGTGTATATTTTTTGATATCCGACCAGCGCTCCCTGAGAAGAAATCCTAGCCAAACCAAAAACATATTCCATGAAGTTGCTCCAACCAAAGTGTAGATTGAAAATTTCCAGAAATTCATTTGAGCCATACCCGCTGGAATTGAAATAAAATGCCTTACAACCGGGATAAAACGGCTAACAAAAACAGCTTTGTCGCCATATTTTGCAAAAAAACTTTCTGTGATTTCCAAATGATGATGATCTAGTAAAAAGTATTTTCCAAATTTATCGAGAAATGGACGTCCACCATAAAGTCCAATTGCATATGAAAGATATGAACCAATCATGCTTCCAAGAGAGCTAGCGACAAGCACATACCAAATCAAAAATTTACCTTGTGCCGTAAGAAAGCCTGCAAATGGCATAACAGCCTCACTTGGAATAGGTGCAATCATACTTTCCAGAATCATGAAAAAGCATATACCCAAATAACCTGTCTCTGAAATAATTTTAGTTATGAAATCAAATAAATGTTCAAACATTCTTAGGAGTTAAATTCTGGGATAAATTCTACGTTCAATAAAAAAGTTAAATGAGCTTATCATCCTATAGGGTATTTTAGAGATAGCTCTTGGTTGCCAGTGTCTTCGTAGAATTCAAATGAAAATCAGTAAACAAGAATTCAGCATCTTGAGAATAATCTTTAATTTTTCCAAATTTATCAATTCTTGCTAATGGCCCTTTGTTTACAGAAATCAAGATATCTCTTCTGCCTTCAATTGCTCTAAATTTAGCGGCTGCAAGCATTTGTTCTGCAACTGTACTTTTATATTCATTAAACCAAGATGTGTCACCAATTACAACTATAGCTTCGGCTCCAGCTTTAATTTGCTTATGAAATAATTCAGGAAAAATCAATTCGAAGCAGATAAGGGGACTTACTCTTCCAAAAGGGAAATTGAAGGTAATAGCTTTATTTCCAGCATTAAAACTGCTTTTCCCAAGTTTTTCCAATTGAAGTTTTGCAAGGAGAGAAGTAACTTGTTTTTCGAATGGAGTATATTCTCCAAAAGGAACCAAGGCTTGTTTTAAATAAATTTGCTCTGAAGTGTTGAATTTAGAAGGTTGTTTTTTGTTTTCTGTTAAAGAGCAAAATGACTTATCTTTGCCCTTTGATGCACTTAAACCAAAGGCAGCATTAAAAGATTTATCGGTCTGGTTAAAATAAACTCCTCCAATTAAGCTGCTAAGCGGGCTTATTGATTGTATGGATGAATATAAATTCTTAATTTGATCACTCCAACCAATTGCTCCTTCTGGCATAACAATCAAGTCTGGTATTTCTCTTTCATAGAGTGATTCAAAAAGATTCAAATAATTTTGATTATTCACTTCATCAAATCGACTTTCAAAAGCGCTTAAATTTTTCTGTATTAGTAAAGCTTTTGCAGAATTGCTTGCATCATAATTTTTGTTTTGAGCAAATACACTTATTCCATAAAAAAAAGTAATGGCGATTAGAAAAACAGCTTGAGCAGAAGAAACAAAAGCAATTGGAAAATTTAAATCTTGGTTTCTATTCAATTTATTTTTTAGTGAAGAGGACAAAATAACCCATTGAGCAATTGCAAGATTTGACAGAATTAGTAAAAAACTAATAGCCGAGCCCCCGAACAAATCACAGACTTGAATCAAAAAAGTGTTATTTGCTTGGGTGTAATAATAAGATGTCCAAGGAATACCTCCCGAAGCAAGAGCATTTGCAACTTTTTCTTGCCATACAATCCAAATAATTCCGCCCTGAATAGCAGTCCATGAACTAAATCCAATCGTTCGGTTCAAAAGTTTAAGAAATAAACCAAAAATGCCCCAATAAATAGCCTGATGAAGAACAGCAATTATTAAGCCTAAATAGCTAGCAATAAGACTTAAATCATCAGGAACTCCTAGCCAAGAAAGAGGATGAATGCCAAGTAAAAAACGGAATCCAATTAAATTAAAAACAAGACCAGCCACAAAAGTACGACCAAAAGCTTGCCACAAATCATCTGAAAGCCAAATAACTGCAAATAAAGGAGCTAAAGCAAACCAGGCAATAAATTCTCCGCCAAACTTCATCGGACTTCCAGGTAAACATAAACCTGCAATTAAGCCACTAAGACAAGAAATAATCCAATAATCATAATGAATACTGGCTAAAGCTAGAAACAGTCTAGAAAGGGTTTTACTAATAAAAATGGATTTTTTGCTATACCATTTTTTCTTCTCTGGTTTTCTGACAAAAATTTTGCTAATAACTCGTAAGGCTTTGCTTATTCTCCTCACGATTCCATCTTTTTTTTGCAAAGAAAATTTATTTTTTTCAGGCTTTATCGGATTTAATTTCCACCTTTTCTTTTTTTTAGTATTTTTATTCTTTGCTCCAAACATGAAACTTTACAGATGATAATGATTAAAGGAAAATTTTTTGAGGCAATTCATTTAACATAGTTTATTAAAATCAATCTTTACTACGTTAATCCTTACTACCTCTTGGTAACGCTATCTGGCCTGTTCTACAAATCGCCATAATATTGAATTTTTTCAACAACTCAACAATTGCAACTAATTTTCCTTGATCACCAGTAACTTCAATAATTAAGCTCTCAGTAGAGACATCAACAACTCTTCCCCTAAACAATTCAACTATTTGAGATATTTCGAGGCGAGTTTGTGCATTAGCACTTACCTGAATAAGTATTAATTCCCGATCAACAAAAGGAATGCTATCTAAACTCTGAACATCTAAAACATCAATTAACTTTTCCAATTGTTTTTGAATTTGCTGAATTTCGTCTTCATCAGCCAAGGCAACAATAGTCATCCGAGATAAACCTGGTTTTTCTGAGGTTCCAACTGCTAACGATTCGATATTGAATCCGCGGCGACTAAACATGCCTGCAATGCGTGTTAAAACGCCAGACTCATTTTGAACTAAAACTGAAATTGTGTATTTTTTTTGAACTGACATCAAGAGTTTAAATAAAAGACTTTATAAATGAACATTTAAGGGCAATACCTAGACCAATACCTTAGACAAAAACCTTGCAAATAGCCGCAACCAGAATAGAGACTAATGAAATCGGAATCAAAACTTTCCAGGCTAAACTCATAAGCTGATCTGCTCTGAAGCGAGGCAATGTAGCTCTAATCCATATTGCTAGGGCAATCAGCAAATAGACTTTCATCAACAAAATAAAACAACCAAATAACCAGCTCAAATTACCAATTGGTGTTGCCGTAAGAATTGAAGAAAAGAAAGTATCAATTGCAGGAATTCCAAAGTATTGTCCACCCAAAAACAGAATTGCCAAAATAGCGCTTGCGATAAACAAATTAGTGTATTCTGCCAAAAAGAAAAGCGCAAATTTCATTCCGGAGAATTCTGTATTGAAACCACTTACAAGCTCAGACTCAGCTTCTGGCAAATCAAAAGGAGTACGATTGACCTCAGCGAGTGAGCAGAAGTAAATAATAAAAAGCAGTAAAGGAGAAAGCAAAAATTGAATAAAAAGGAAAGTTGCTTTTAGCGGAGATTGATAATTTGCAGGATTGCCTAAATCTCCTGCGGCAAAAACATTCCAAGTCCAGATTCCATTTGCTTGAGCATTTGCAATTTCTCTGAGATCAAGTGAGCCAACCAAAAGAACCAATGAAACTATACAAAGTATTAAAGGTAATTCATAACTAATTGCTTGAGCAGTGCTTCTTAGACCGCCTAAAAGCGAATACTTGTTATTACTTGCCCAGCCTGCCATAACCAAACCCATTATTCCTAGCGAAGAAACAGCCATTACAAAAAGTAAGCTAGATGGAAAAGCAGTTGCCGCAAAAGGCCCTACTCCATTTGAAGCCACAGATAGGATTGGCATAAAAACAATTACTGACGGCATAAAGAAAAGAGCTGGTGCCAAAAAGAAAAGTACTTTATCCGCTTTGGCTGGAACAATATCTTCTTTGAATAAAAGCTTGAGTGCATCAGCAAATGTTTGCAAAAGACCATTGGGACCTACTCGATTCGGGCCAAGTCTGGTTGTCAGTAGTGCCAGCAATTTTCTTTCGAGCAAAACCAAAAACATTGCATTAACTGGAACAAATGTCAGAACTGCAGCTAAAGGAGCAGTCGCAGCCGCAAAATCTAAAATGAATTGTGGTAATCCAAAGGGTTTGAGAAGAATGGGTGTAAGCGTAACAGCTGCTAGCGGAGCAACTAAGCCAGCTCCAAAAGATGCACCCACCCAAAAAGCTACGACTAAAAGAAATTTAATTGCTTCTAATAAAACAGGCTGATTGATGCGCTTTTCTCCACGATAGTTTTGGAGAAGATTCATATTTCCATCACGAATAAATAATTTATCAACACCTTTATCAGAGGCTCTATTCGTTGATTGATCTATAGAAATTGTATTCATTTCTTTTGCGAATGTTTTTGTGACTGGATTTTGTGGCTAGATTTTATGAAAAGGGAAACTGTTCAAATATGCAATTCAGAATAAACTAAAATATGATTTGACTATCGGTTCGAATAGAAGACGAAACCAAACTTATTTACTAAAACTCAAATTATTAACTTAAGTAATTAATGTCATCAAGTCTCAATAACATAATCAATATAGAGTATATTCTTTCATCTAATGGGAAGCAGAGTAGCATAAAAAAGTTAAATGAAGAAAGACTTTTCAAACAAGTTGTCCGAGCATTATTTGAAGCAAAAGAGAAAAGGAAAAACTTCTCACAAAGCTGAAAATCAATTCCCAATTCATAAGTTTAAAGCTCACAAATTCAACGCTCTATGTCATTTAACTTTGCAAAACAACCTGAATGTGAGTGAAGAAAGAAATTCAAATCATTTGCCTTTAGATTTGCTCATTCTTCTTATTCTCAATCAATCAACTACCGATACTCTTTCAGACAGGGCTTTTCAACAACTAAAAAAAGATTATCCCGATAATAAACAAGTTAATTACGAAAAAATTCTTCGTGAAAACAATCCCGCTAAACTAGTGAAATCAATTCAAATTTGTGGTTTAGCTTCAACCAAAGCTAAATATATTCTCAATGCTTTGCTATATCTTGCTGAAAGAGGCTGGCTAGATCTTGAAATGAGATTTGTCAATCAAATGTCTGATGATGAAGCCCTGAAAGCCATAACTGCGATTAAAGGTGTTGCCATCAAATCAGCTTCATGTTTACTAATGTTTGGTTTTGGTAGAAATACTTTTCCGATTGACACTCATTTATTCAGGATTTTCAAAAAAGTTGGCGGAATTCTTCCTCTAAAAACTGATTCAGACCGAGCCCATAAATTGATTCAACCATTAGTTGAGGACATAGATGCTTTCACAATTCATGTTGGTTTAATTGAATTAGGCAGAAAGGTTTGTAATTCGCGCAAGCCACTATGTAATCAATGTTATTTAAACAAAATCTGTGATTATGCATTAGAAACTGTTGAAGAGATTTGCTAGAGATTAATTTATTGAGCTTAAATCATTGAATTTATTTTTCGAGCCTGACTTAGGCTTATGATTCTCGATATACTATATTCAAAATTAATAGAGTATTCACGATTAATAAAACTTTTTATCAATGAAATCAAAAACAATTGACTCAGAAAATTTAATTTCTCAAGATTCTAAAGAAAAAAGACCTAACTTGAATAGCATTTATTCTGGTCTTTTTTCGGTTAAGTCAACACCCAAGTTTATTGCTAAAGAATCAGACCCAAGGGCTAATAAATTTGTTTTTGAATACACAATTGAAATACTTAATAAAGCCGAAACACCCGCGACCCTGACTGAAAGACGTTGGGTCATTATTGATGGAAATGGAAATCGTGAGGAAGTTGAAGGTCCCGGAGTTGTGGGTGAAACACCATTAATTCAGCCGGGAGAAAGTTTTAGTTATACAAGTTTTTGCCCACTTAGAACTCATTGGGGGACTATGGAAGGTTCGTATAAAATGCAAACTCAAGATGGCGAGTTTTTTGATATTGAAATACCAAGATTTTTCTTAGTTAGTAGTCAAAAAAGATAATTCTTCTAAAAGCAGCTTTCAAATTTACAACTCAAGTTACGTAGAATATTATCCCGCTGCTTGAGATAGTTCCTGATATAAGACCAGAATGACAATAGCAATTTTTCTTCGTCATTTCGCCCTGGATTTATTTCAGGATTGATTCGGAAACTAAATAAAATCATGAGGCTTGCGTAACGTGAATTTACAACTCAGAGAGATTTTCCTGCGTTTCTGATTTCTGAGAGCACCAAATATGGAAAGACTATGAGCATCAAAATTGCTGAGTCTATACTCATAATGTTGACTAGACGAGCATTCAGAAAATAGTGAAAATATGTTTTTGGATTGCCAGAGATGAAACCCCAAATGAGCAGACCCACAATTGAAGCTAAAAGTGAAAATCTTAAAATATAAAGAAATATTATTTTGTGATTATTAGGTTTATCGTCTTCTTTGTTGTTTACTCTTTCAACTAGTGCTAACCATGGAAGGAGCGAATAACCACCAAGAAAGAACGATCCAATCCAAAAAGGAAGCGGATCAATATTAAATTGTTTTCGGAACGGAATCAAGTAAGTGCCGAGAAATAGCGGAACTATACCAAGGACATTGAATACGCAAATTATGCTCAAATCAACCTTGCCATAATCAAACGTAAAAAGTCCATGTAATAAATGCTGCTCTAATTCAGGGTCTCTATTTGGAGATGAGATTATGGTATGTCCAATAAAAATCAATAAAATTACAAAGAATATATAAAACCTGATTTTAGTAACTGGTGGGATAATCTGTTTCACTTTAAACTTTTTAGAACATAAACTTATAAGTACAACTTTTTGCTTGATTTATTTTTATTTTAGTTCCTTTTCTACCCTTCCATGAATATTTTCAATAAATTATTAAAACAGTTTCAGACTGGCGAAGATTTAAATCAAGAAACAGCGGAAGAATTCATTACTTTTCTCAGTGATTCAGAAAGTACCGAAGAAGAAATGGGCACTTTAACTTCTGCATGGAAAGCAAAAGGCGAAAAGTCAGATGAATTGGTTTTTATCTCTAAGCACCTACTCACTTTACTTGAGTCAATTCAAAATCAAAGTAATATTCTCGATTGTTGCGGAACTGGAGGCGACAATTCAGGAAGCTTCAATATTTCCACAACTAGTTCATTTATAGCAGCAGCTGCTGGAGTAAAAATAGCTAAACATGGCGGTCGCAAAACTACCAGCGCTAGTGGAAGTATAGATTTTCTTGAAGCCCTTCAAATCCCAACTCTCACAAATAGCCAAGAAATAAAGAAGAATCTTGATGAAAAAGGTTTGGTTTTTATTGCATCACCAGCAACTCAAAGAATACTGGGCAGGTGGAAAGCTGTATGCCGCAAGCTTGAATTTTATGGACAAACGGGATTAATTGGAACTCTTACCAATCCAGTAACTCTGACATATCAAATTATTGGAGTTCCAAAATATGAATGGGGCAGTCTTATGATTGAATCTCTGAGTAAGCTTGGCCGAAAAAAGGCAATTGTAGTTTTTGGTGAGCCAGGATTGGATGAGCTTAGTCTCTGTGGTACAAATCATTTATGGTTTCTTGAAAATGGAAAAATTAATGAAATCACTTTAAGCCAAGCTGAATTGTATTCTCACTTAGGAATTAATGAGAACTCTCACTTCACGCTAGAAGATATAAAAGGTGCTGATCCAGAAACTAATGCCAAAATTTTCCTTGAGGTATTAAATGGAAAAGCTTCAAATGCAATTCTTCAAACTATTTATGCGAATACTGGACTAATTCTTTGGATTGCAGAAAAAACCAATTCACTGAAAGCTGGAATGGAAGAGGCCAAACGCTTAGTTCAATCTGGTAAAGCAAAAGAATTTTATGAACATTATCAAAAACAAGCCGACAATGGGACTTGAACCCACGACCTACGCTTTACGAGAGCGTCGCTCTACCACTGAGCTACGTCGGCATACTTTATGATTTAACAAGTAAGCATTTAGCTTTTTTCAGCCCAAAACTATGCAGATGCAAAATCTCAAATAGTCTAACATTAATCAATCAGAGCTCAGTAAGAATAAATAAAACCATTTGAAAATGCTATTGGAATTAAATCTATTGTATAGAGATTTTGTAATTAGTGATTTTTCTCCTGCTGCTAATCACTTCCTGATTGCATGTTCTGGTGGAGCTGATTCAGTTTTTTTATTACATTCCGTTCACAAACTTCTTGCTGAGCATAATCTACAACAAAATATAATCTGTGCCCATTTTAATCATCGCTGGAGTTCTTCTTCAGAAAAGCCAGTACAAATAGTCAAAAATTTGTGTCGAGAATTAAACATAAAGTTTGTATGTGGCAAAGCCAAAAATTCTGGGCAAAACAGTGAGGCTGAAGCACGTGATGAGCGTTATGCTTTTTTAACTCAAGCTGCTATTAGTCATAAAGCCAACATAGTTCTTACGGCTCACCATTTAGATGACCAAATTGAAACATTTTTTCTGCGTTTACTAAGAGGCTCTGGCACAGAAGGTTTGACTTGCATGCAAAAAGCCCGAAATCTCGCTCCTGAGATCAAGCTCCTAAGACCACTTTTGGAAGTTGACAAAGCCCAACTGATCGCATATTGTCAATCAAACAAACTTTTTTATTATGAAGATCCAAGCAATGATCAGCTCGATATAAAACGTAATCAAATCAGAAAACAAATAATTCCGCTTATTGAAAGATTGCAACCAAGTTATAAAAATCAAATTTCTAATCTCATTGAGATTCTTAATCAGGAGTCAGAATTCATTAAAGATTATGTAAACAATCTCAATAAATCAAATTTCACAAATACAAAAAGTTTCTTGAAGCAAGAAATTGCAATACAAAGAGAAATACTAAAAGAACTTTTGATTTCTCATTCAATTCCTCCATCCTATGAATTAATTGAGAGATTGCGTAAATCAATTTTGGAATGTATGACAGAGAATCAAGGAGCGCTGGAGAAATCAGTCTTGGCAAAGAAGAAAATTTCATTAAGTAAAGAATTTTTCTTTGAATGTAATAAAAAGCATTTTGGTATTTTTTCTAATGCTCAGATAAATAATTTGAATAAAAGCTTGCAAGCAAAGTTTGTATTTGATCCTTTCAAGTTCAATTTGAAAGCTTCTGATTTATCACCTCAAATAATAAATATTCCTCAAATCGGTTTATTGCTTATTAGCAAAATTTCTTCTTCAATTGATTTAAGTGATATTTCAAAAGAAAGAAATTCCTATTCTGTTTATGTAGATTTAAGTGATTTGGAAAAGAGTAAATTTGAAATTAGACAAAGAATGCCAGGTGATATTTTTCAGCCCATTAATTGCGGATATTCTGTGAAATTAAAAAGTTTTTTGATTAATAGAAAAATTTCAAGTTTAAAAAATAGAAATAATTTTGCAATTCAAAATGAAAGTGAACATTTAATCAATAAAGCGAATTCTTTGGAAAATACAAAATACAAAGAGCATATAATCGTCATGGCGGTTGAAAACTCATCAAATGTTTTATGGATACCTGGAGTTGAGCTTTCAGACTTAATTAAAGTTAAAGATAAAGCAACTCATTTATTAGAGCTGCAATATAAAAGCTAAGATTATTAGATTGAATTATTGATTAAAAGCAAACTATGAATAATCTTTCATCAATAGAGTCAAATCAGCCAATCTGCTCCTTTTTACATCTTGGAGATATTCATCTTGGTTATCGCCAATATAAGCTGATGGAGAGGGAGAAAGATTTTTATCGGTCTTTGCGTGATATATGTCGAGTTGGTGCAATCGAGAAAAAAGTAGATTTTGTTTTAATTGCGGGCGATTTATTTAATGTACGTGCAATTTCTCCGCAAACATATAATGAAGCTGTTTTTGTTTTTAGTGAACTCAAAAAGGCAGGTATTCCTGTTATTGCGATTGAGGGGAATCATGATTTCAAAGAAACGGGAAATTTCAGCAGCTTGCGTGGCTCATGGTTTGAAGCTTTAGCCCAGAATGAACTTATTTATTTCCTTTATCCAGAGTACAAAGACAGTGAAATTGCTCTGAAACCATTAATCTTCAATCAAAAGTTTCTTGGTGGGGGCTATTTGGATTTACCAATTGGATCAAAAACTATCAGAATAATTGGTTCAAAATGGCAAGGTTTTAATGCTGGTAAATCATTAGAAATGTTTGCAGAATCTATTAAGCAAATTCCTTCTCCACCGGCAGATTTTTCGGTATTTATGTTTCACGCTGGAGGAGAAGATTATTTACCTGTGAGCAGAGGCGGTGTAAGTAATGCTGATTTTCAATGTCTGAACGGAGTAGTTGATTATGTTGCCCTAGGTCATATTCATGAGCATTATGTAATCAAGAATGAAGCAGGTCAAGATTTCATTTTCAATCCTGGCTCTACAGAGGCAAACTCAATGGCGGAAATTGATATTAAACGTGGAGGACTGCTTGTTTCCGTTAATTCTGAAAAGAAAATAAATTATGAATTATTGACTAATTACAAACAGCGAAAGTTTATTAAGCTTCCTGATTTCAAGGCTAATAAATTTCCAACACAATTACATCTCAATGAATTTATTTTGGAGAGAACTAAATCGGAATTATTACTCGCTAATGAATTATTATCCAATCTAGAAGACAATAAGCCAATTGTTCAAATTAATATTATTGGACAGGCTGATTTTGTCAGGTCTAATGAAGAACTCAACAATTTAAAACAATCAATTGAGGAGGTAGGTGCATTATATTGTCAAGTCAAATGGGATTTAGAAACGCAAGTAATAGTTACTGATCAAAAAATAAATATTCAAGACTGTCGATATGAAATTGAAAGACAAATCTTGGAAGGTATTATTGGGAATGACTCATCAATTGATGCTTCTGAAGAATTTGCCGAATTGATGATTAGAACTAAGGATTCTATACTCAAAGGAGTAGAAGATCGTGAATTGTTAGAAGCCTTGGAGCAGCATTAAAAGAATTCGAGAGAAGACCCCAATAAAAAAGACCCTAGGAAATTATTTATCCTAAGGCCAATTTTTGAAGAATTAATTACACATGTTACACAAAATCACTTTCTGTTTGCTGGGATAGATCCTGAGACAAGCTCAGGATGACAAGATTCAATTTTCTTTGTCATTCCGAACTTGTTTCGGAAACTAAATAAAACTATGCGATTTGCGTAAGATGAGTTAATTGAGGATTTTCAATTCTATTTAGCAGCGCTGACAGCGGTTTCTACTGCTTTATCGAGATCATCAATAAATTCAATGCCAGTTCCCTTAAGCATATCGCGTGCTTTATCTTGATTATTACCAAGTAAACGAACTACCAATTTGTGATTTGGGCATTTCTTTTTAAAGTCAATCAATGGAGCTGCAACTTGATCGCATTCAT
>DUDU01000120.1 GCA_005110395.1 Candidatus Melainabacteria bacterium
ATGCCGTTGCAGAGAGCTTTTTCGGCAAATTAAAAACCGAGTTTGTTAATCACGAAAAATTTATTTCAAGAAAGGAGGCTAAATCGGGTATATTTCAATACATAGAGATTTACTTTAATCGGGAAAGAAAGCATTCAACCTTGAATTATCTGTCCCCTCTTCAATTCGAAGAGTATCACTATATCTCTAAAAAGTTTGTCTCCTAAATCGGATCAACATCAACTATTCCAAGACAAAATAATACTTTGTACTACTGCCGCTAAACTATCATATCCCGCTTCTGTAAGCAGTTTTGGAAACTCTGTCATTTGAGATTTATCCAGTTGAACTGATAATGTTCCACCTACTACTCCACATACAAAAGAAATTAAAAGAGATCTAGGATCAATTTCTTCCAACGGAGCTTTTCCTGCAATCATATTTCCCAAAATCTGGCTTATAAGATCTGACCCAAGATATAAAGCCCCCGAAGATATTACCTTTCCTAATTGTGGCGGTATTACTTTCCCCAACTTTTGGGTCAAATACATTTGAGTACTTTGCTGAAAGTCTTGCTTGGCATCTGGCCCAGTTATTACTTCTTGAAAAGCCTTTTCTAATACTTCTTTATCATTTACACTTTTCTTTTCTTCCTTGGCAATTTCTACTACCTTCTTCGCAAAAGAGTTTGTAAGCCTATAAGCGGCGGAGCCCAAGAATCCAAGCTCAGAACTGTATCTACTCAGCAGTAGTTGCACTGCTTGCTCTGACAAGCTTTCTACTAAATCAAACGAATAAGCAATCTTGTCTGCAATGCCAGTTTCTGCTTCTACCGACTCACTAACCTGAAAACCGCCTTGTTTTATTACTTCTAAAAACTGTTTTCTTGCGTCTGGAATAGTAACTTTTCCATCATGCAAAGCCTGCCATAAGTTATTTAAAGTTTTGGCATATTCATTAAAAGTTTCAGTAGTAGTTTTTTTACCTTGTATATTAACCAAGCCATTAGTAAGCCAATGCGAGTTATACTCCATTTCATCAGCCAAACTCTGAATCAAGTGAATTTGTTCAGCAATTTGTCTTAATAATTCAGCTTTTCTTTTTGGGTCTAATATTAAGCTGTCATTAACAGTAGTTGGAGCTTTAGTAGAACTATTATAGTTATTAGTATTTTTTGTATTAGGAGAGTTAGAAATAGCAGTATCTACTTTTCGTATAGTACCTGACGCAATCGGAATAACATTATTATTATTATTATTGGTATTTATGTTTGAATTATTTGGAGCTGTATAAAATACCAATTCTGGACTAATGAACTTATAGCTCAATTGATAATCTTGAAATTTATTCTGCCAATAATAGTAGGATGACATGAAGTGAACATTACCCTGTCTCTGCAATCGATATTTAGCTCTTTACTAATCACTTTAATAGGTAAAGATTAATAATTAGCTTTGTTTAGGATAAAGATTTGTATTTCAAATAATGAAATTTTGATTATGAATAATGGTAATAACCCACGAGAAATCAGAGATAAAAGCTGAAGCTCGAAAGAGAAAAGTTAATATTTGCCCTGTAAATAGTCAATCTGAGAATTTTATTCGTTCCCAATTACTCAAACCAAAACTCAAATCTGTGTAAGTCCTAAAATCCTACAATATAATCATGGGAGAAAATGAAATACTCTTTGCTCAGGGAAATCCATTTCTAGATTTGAACAATTCTAAAACTTTCTTCAGGAGCAAGATTTTGAATAACTACCTAAATACTGAGTTATCCCCTCCGTCCTGCTTTATTCTCCCCCTGAAAGGGGAGGGCCTGGGGGTGAAGGATCTTCAGTTGGGGCAAAAAGTTTTCAACACACTAACATAAAGGAGCCACGGAAAATTAAGGTATTAGATTAAGACGGATGGACAAGTAGGAAAAGAGATGAGATCGTTGGAAAGAATTGCTGAAAGGGAGAATTCAATCAATTCAACATTAATTGATGCAATCATAAAAGAAAGAAGACCGCCAAACAGAATTTAGAAAAGCTATTCTAAGATTGGCAAAATCGTTAAAGTCTTTTCAGAGAGCGAATTCAGAGACCAGCTAAAATAAGTTGAGGATGAATTTAGGGGGGTTTTGAGCGAGAAAAACGAAAATGGAAGATTGAAACATGATGATCTCCAGAGAGAAATAGAAACAATTCTTTCTATAAATAACAGCGTAGATCGGCTAAATGAAAGTCAATATGCTTTTTGCTGCTCTCCTGACCAAAACTATTACGTATAAATTTAATATTACTGATCCTAACGTTAAAAAAGCAGTTAGATCGGTTGGGCCCATAGGTACAAACATTAAATTGATAGATTAATAGGATTTGTTAATTAAGCCATTTTTACAAACCGAGATTGAAATCTATTCCAAAGAAATTCGCCTTTTGCAATTAAAACATATACTAATAAACCAACCGTTGAAGCAATTATCAAGAACAAACATATCTTTAAATCAACGAAATTCAGTAATTGACTTAAAAAACTAAATGTTTTGATCTTTGAAATTGAAGAATAGATCCATTTAGTGCTGAAATAAGAAATTGCTCCTGCTGGGAAATATCTGAGCAAAACTGTCCAATTAATGATTTTCAAATTTGGAATTTTATGCTTCAAGAATAATGCCAGAAATAATGAATTAATTAGCGCTGTCAAAGTAGTACTCATCGCAATACCACCAGCTTGAAATTTTGCTCCCAAATACCAATCTAAGAGAGCATTCCAAGCAATCGATACTAGGCTAATTAGCATTGGAGTTCTGCTATCCCCAATTCCATAAAAAGCGCGTGTATATATTTCTCTGGGTAAACCAGTAATTAAGCTTGCAGATAAGCCTAATAAAACCAAATCAACTAAATGTGTTGAACTCTCATTAAATTCACCTCTTTGAAAAAGTATTTGTATTATTGGTCTAGAAAGAGCCAGCATAAGAGCTGCGCAAGGAATTAATAAGAAAAGCAAATTACCAATTTCTCTATTTAGAGTTTCATTAAATTCTTGAGTTTTATCTTTTAGTAAAGAAATTCTCGGGAGAAATGAAACTAGCGAAGCACCCACCAATACTCCAAAAGGTAATTGAATGAGCTTATTCCCAATTAAAATTGCAGTCCAACTGCCCTCTTGCAATGATGCACAAAAGAAACTATCAACATAAACATTCAAGCTGCCAATCGTGCTGCTGAGTAATGCTGGGAAAAGCATGGCATTGAAAAAGTGCATATTAGAACTTGCACCAGAGTTTTTCAATTCTTGTCTAAACGATTCAGTTTGTTGAAAAAGAAATTTTTGAAACGTTTTGTGTTCAGATTTTGCTGTTAAGGTTTGTTGGGTGCCTGGAAAACAAAATGAAAAGCCAACTTTTTTTAAATCAAATAATTGAACTAAGGCTTGCAACAAAGCACCCAATGAGGAAGCAATGCCTAAAATACTTGCACCTAAAAGTTGATAGCTAAAAAAAATACCAAGGATCAAAACAGAACTACTTATAAGCGGACTAAGACTAGGCCAAAAATAATTTCCTTTATAGCTCGATGCTCCAAACAAAATCCCGATTATGCCCGAGAGAGCAAACATTGGCAGCATCCAATCAATAAACTTTGCCGTTGTCGAAATAAGTTCGGGCTTTGAAGAAAGGATTAAGTTTAAGAAAAAAGTTTTGCTAAAAAAAAGAATTGTACTTAAGCCTATAAAAGATAATGAAACCCAAATAAGTACTTGCGTCAAAAAACTATTTTGTTCTTTAGCTATTTCAGTTTTATTTGAATTCAGAACAGCATGACGCAAATCTATATGACAAAGCGTAGAAGAAGTTGCTGAATGAAAAGGTCCATTTAGTCCCCCCAGCAAAATAAATAAATTTCCCGTCAAGAGATTTGCATAGTTAAATGCATCAGCAATGAGAGAAGTACCAAAATAAAAAGAAATAATCAAATCACGTAAAAAGCCAATTACTTTGCTGATAGCAATTAAACTACTGGTTTTGAAAAGCAATTTAAACCAATTTTGCTTTTTGCTAATGTGATCATTTTTATTTTGCAAAATATTTAAATTCAGTTGGTCAACTCTTTGATTTTTTCAAGAATATCTTTATTTTCAAGAATATAAAATTGAATAATTTTTGTTTCGCAAAAACATTTGAAGTTGGAATTTATAGAAGTTCCTGCAAGTCAAGCTCTAAAAAATCCATTTTGTTTTAATTCAAATTTCAAATTGAAATTGGATTTCTATTGTTCTTAAGTCTGAACCAAAATATTTTGATTTTTACCTACATCCTTTCTATGAGGATTTATGCCAAATCCAAAACCAAACTCATGATGCTCTCAAGACACAAGATTCTCTTTAGATTCTCTTTAAAAACTTTCAAGTAGTTAGGAGGGTTAAATTGCCACAAATAATTTCTCCGAACTATTTTTCTGCGAAAGCAATTGACTACGCTCGAAAATGAATTAGAATGAGTGCGTTGTTATTTTTAAGACTTGATAATTA
Source organism: Candidatus Melainabacteria bacterium (assembly GCA_005110395.1). Classification (GTDB taxonomy): domain Bacteria; phylum Cyanobacteriota; class Vampirovibrionia; order Caenarcaniphilales; family Caenarcanaceae; genus LMEP-10873. The sequence goes on from DUDU01000120.1 coordinate 4,500, forward strand.
AAGATGTTTATCAGGTTAATCACAGTAAATAAGTTTAAGAAAGGATTCTAGAATAATGGCTCGCCAAAAATTTGAGCGTAATAAACCTCACGTAAATATTGGAACTATCGGTCACGTTGACCACGGTAAAACCACTCTTACAGCAGCCATAACCGCTACATTAGCTGCTATCGGCAATTCACAAGCAAAGAGATATGATGAAATTGATTCAGCTCCAGAAGAAAAGGCTAGAGGAATCACGATCAACACAGCTCACGTTGAATATGAAACCCCAACCAGACATTATGCCCACGTAGACTGCCCTGGACACGCCGATTATGTTAAGAACATGATCACTGGTGCGGCTCAAATGGACGGTGCTATTCTCGTTATTGCTGCAACAGACGGCCCTATGGCTCAAACTAGGGAACATATTTTGCTGGCTCGCCAAGTTGGAGTTCCTAAGCTCGTAGTATTTTTAAACAAAATTGATGATCCAGGTGTTGATCCTGAATTGCTTGAATTAGTTGAATTAGATACTCGTGAACTTCTCAGCAAATATGGTTTTGATGGTGACAATATTCCAATCATCAGTGGATCAGCTCGTAATGCATTAGAAAAAATGATTGCGACACCCACAACCAAAAAAGGTGATGATCAATGGGTAGATAAAATTTATGAATTGATGGAAGCTGTTGATTCATATATTCCAACTCCAGAGCGTGAAGTTGATAAACCAATGCTCATGGCTGTTGAAGATGTCTTCTCAATTACTGGTCGTGGAACTGTTGCCACCGGTAGAATTGAAAGAGGACAAGTCAAAGTCGGAGAAGAAGTTGAAATTGTTGGTCTCGCACCTGAAAGAAAGAAAGTTGTTGTAACCGGAGTTGAAATGTTCCGTAAGACACTTGATTCAGGACAAGCAGGAGACAATGTAGGCCTATTACTTCGTGGTGTTGCCAAAGAAGAAATTGAAAGAGGACAAGTAATTGTCAAGCCAGGCAGCATCAATCCTCACACTGAATTCAAAGCTGAGGTTTATGTTTTAACCAAAGATGAAGGTGGACGTCATACCCCATTTTTACCTGGATATAGACCACAGTTTTATGTCCGTACTACAGACGTAACTGGTGAAATTGGTTTACCTGAAGGAGTTGAAATGGTTATGCCAGGAGACAATATTCAGATGACTGCCAAATTGATTCAACCGGTTGCAATCGAAGTCGGAATGAAATTCTCAGTCCGTGAAGGCGGTAGAACTGTAGGTGCAGGAGTTGTAACTGAAATTACTCTCTAAACTATAAATTCTATTTTGTTTTCATAAATAGCCGCTTCTATCAGTTTTGATGGAGGCGGTTTTTTTTAGCTGAACAATAAAACCTTGACAAACTAATCAAATTAGGACATGCTCGCTTTCCCTCTTTAATTCAGAGAGACAATTCGCCTATTGACATGCAATCTAGAATATCTTTTTACACATCACAATTATCTAGAATCCAGAATTAAATATTCAAAATACGACAAATTCATGTGAAGATTTTTTTGTCATTGGAAGGACAAAGTCAATTTTTACCGTGGACTTAGCTAAAGCATATGATTTCCTATTTCCTGTCATGACTAAGTAGACTTGCTTTTTCCTACTTTATTTCTACAAATTTCCTACATGACTACTTCTAGAGATCCTCTTACTTGATTTTCTTCTTAAATGAAAAACTACAATGAACAAGGCTATGAAATAATTCTTCTCAGCTGATAACAAAGATAGTAAAAAAGACTATGAAGAGACTCATTAGAAAAACTTTTTAGCTTAAGCTTGATTTCTAATAAAATAAACAATTCATCAACGCATCAATATTAATTTCGCATGAATCAAACGGCTACTTTAAATCTTCCTGATAACTTAACTTTGGAGATTGACAAGAAAAAAGGCGGAAGTAAAAAGTGGATTATTGCTGATAAAAAACCATCTCAAGAATTAATAAAATTTTGCACAGGCCTTGCCAAAAACACCGACTCGGTCAATGAAGCCAACAATCAACTGCTTGCACAAATACTTCTAAATAGAGGAGTGAAATCTGTTGGAGAAGCACAATATTACCTGGGCAACAATAAACCAGCTTATTCAAGCCCTGCTGAAATTCCTCAGATGAGCATGGCCGTTCAGCGAATTAAAAAGGCAATTGAGAAAAAAGAAAACATTGTAATTTTTGGAGATTATGATGTAGACGGTACTACCAGCACTGCTCTTTTGATCTCAGCTCTAAATCACCTCGGCGCCCAAACTTCCTTTTATATTCCCAATCGCTTCACAGAAGGTTATGGACTTAACAGCAAAGCTGTCGTCAGCATTAAAGCTCAGAGAAAAGCAAAATTGCTGATTACTTGCGATTGTGGAATTACAAATATAGATGAAGTAAAACTAGCCCAATCTATTGGCCTCGATGTAATTGTGACCGATCACCATTCTTTACCTGATATTCTTCCACCAGCAGTTGCCGTCTTAAATCCAAAACTTTTGCCAGAAGAACATCCTCTTCATTGGCTTCCAGGAGTAGGGGTTGCTTATAAACTTGCGGAAGCTTTATTTGTTGAATTTGCCAAAGACTTTGAAGATAGCAAGAAAGATGAACAACCTAAAATTGAATATCAAGATTTCCAAAAAGCTTTGCTTGATTTTGTAGCTTTGGGAATGATTGCTGATTTGGCTCCTCTGAGAGCGGAAAATAGACTTTTAGTTCAAGAAGGTTTGAAAGTTCTGAATCTCACTACTCGGCCTGGATTGAGAGCGCTGCTGGGTGAATGTGACTATAAAGCCGATGAAGAAGGTGTTGGCTTTGCAATTGCTCCACGCATTAATGCTGCTGGCAGACTAAATGATGCTCAGAGCGCTGTTAAATTGTTTTTGAGTGAAGACTTATTGGAAGCTCGCACAATTGCTTCTAGTCTGACTGAACAAAATAAATTCAGGCAAGATTTATGTGATCAGATTTATCGCGAAGCACTTCAAAAAATTGAGAATGAAGTCAATATTGAGACAGCTAGAGTTCTTATGTTGGCAGATACATCTTGGAATCATGGAGTTGTTGGGATAGTAGCTTCTCGGTTAGTTGAAAAATACCATTTACCAGTTTTTTTGGCGGTTGAAGAAATAGACGAAGAAACTCAGGAAATAAAAATCAAGGGGTCGGCGCGAGGTATTTTGGCAATTGATTTATTTGAAGAAATGTCTAAATTTGCAGAATTATTTACAAAATTTGGTGGACACAAAGCGGCAGCGGGGTTTTCTATGCAAAAAGAAAATTGGGAAAAATTCAAAATTTCCATGCAAGCAGAATTAAATAGAACTCTCAATCAAGAAAATTTAGATGCTACTCTCGATATTGATTCAGCCCTTGATGCAGATAATCTCAATCTTGAATTTTTAAAGCCAATATTTGAATTAGCTCCATATGGTATGGGATTCACCCGTCCAGTCTTTACTTTCAAAGATTTGTGTATATTGCAAGACGTTCAATCTTTAGGCAAAACAGGTGAACACACAAAATTGATATTAAGTACCTCCGATGGAAGCAGATATTTTGAAGCTATTCGTTGGAGAGCTCATACTAGTTCATTTGAGATTGCAAAAGGAAAAGAGGTGAATATTGCCTTTACTGCTAATAAAAGAGTTTTTAAGCAGAAAGAATATTTACAACTTGAAGTAAAAGATTGGTATGTGGAATCACTAAATGAAAACTGTTTTTCGACTACGATTAAATCACAAATTGCTCAAGATCAAAATCAAAACAGAGTCAATTCGCAATTAACACCTTTAATTGAAGAAAGTTTAATTCAGACAAATAAGAAACCTCGTGAAGTCAAAGATTTTCTTAAGCAATTAGTTCTTCAGGCAAAAGAAGCCAGCATGTTGTCGGCAATAGACCTAATTGATATTTCCACCAAACTTAGCTCCAGAGAAGAAACATGCAATGTCGGTTTGAATTTACTAGCAGAGAGTGGTTTATTGTCTGTTCATAGTTTGGGCAACAACAAAATTTGCATTAGTTTTCATGGAAAAGCTCATAAAATGAATTTAGACACTACTCTACTAAAGAAGCATTTGGCTGATGAGGCGAATATGATTTAAGAACTCCACCTGCAAAATAAATTCAATAAGGTTAAATGAATTATTCTTTAGGGAAATTACTAAGTATTACTTCATTGTAGATTTGAGTTAAATGGCGGAAAAGCTTCCAACAAACCCTGACACTATTTCGCTAAAAAGCTCTTCCAAAGCTACTATAAGTAATTGGAAGATTTTGTTTTTTAGTTTAATTGCCTTATTCATTGTTTATACAAATATTGCCACCTTGGCTTCTAGAACCCCATACAAAGATATGGTTAATTTGCCGATCTTTGCTCCAATCGCAGATCTTTTTGATCTGTTTTCAGTATTTGCTTACTATGAAAATATTAATCGCAAATTTGTTATTCAAGGCCTTCCAGAGGAAAAAAACAACATTCCTGAAAACTGGGTTGTATTAGATGTAGTTGAGAAATATTTTCCTTATTGTGAAGGAGCCAGACAAATGAGAATGTATTTATCTAGGCATTATGCTCTAGGCAGACCAGCTCATATTGAAGGCCTCAGCAAAATAGCAATTAAAATTCGTGAAAGATATAATCGCGAAAACCCTGAGAAAAAAGTACAAAAAGTATCAATTGGATTTGCGTTTTGGCCAAGGTCTTTTCAAGGTTATATGGCTGAATTGAAACCTGAAATTACTCAATATACCAACCTATACACGGAGATATAAATTTCATGAATAAGACTGAAACTAGTTCTCAAACCAACTCAAATAAAGAAATAAGTTTATTGTCATGTATCAAAACAAACTGGATCAATTTTTGGTTCGCAGATTTGCCACTATATCCAATTGCAGCATTTAGAATACTTTTTGGTGTTTATCTGCTTGTTTTCTTTTTAGCGGCTTTGCCATACATTGATTTATTTTTCTCAAATCAGGGAGTATATGCACCTTTTCTTATTCCTGATATAGCCCCTCCAATCAGTGTAGCTTGGGGCATATATTTAGTTGCTATTGGACTTATTATTTCCTTTATCCTGGGCTATAAAACTAAGATAATTACACCATTATTGCTAGTCACTTTTGTTTATCATTATCTACTTGATTCAGCAGTTCAAAATACTTCATATGACAGAATGATTATGTTGTTTTTAGGACTTTTATGTTTTGCTAATTTAGATTCAGTATGGTCAATAAGTCCCCACAGAAAACCGATGAACGAAGAATCAAGAAGAATTAGTAATTGCATAATTAAAATTTTGGCTATACAAATGACACTTTTTTATACTTTTACTGGAATATATAAATTATTCATGCCAGCTTGGCATACTGGGTTAATAATTAAGATGACAATGGTTTCTGCTTGGGGTACGCCTTTTGCTTTTTGGTTTGTCAACACTGTGAATCCTCCTATATGGTTTTATGATGCACTAACCTATTCACTTATTATTTTCGAACTAAGTTGTGGGATTTTATTTTGGATAAAACCATTACAAAAATATATATTCATTATAGGTATTATTTTTCATATCTCAGTGTGGTTCTTTTTGGATATACCTCAATTCATGATATGTCCACTTACTTATGTTCTTTTCATGCCTCATGATGAAGTTAAAGGTTTATTTGAGAAGCTTTTTTATTTTATTAGTAAGTATAAAAAACAACTTAGTCTTATTAGAAAAGAAAAACCTTGAACCTGGTATGGTAAATTGAAAACCAATTATGATAAAGCTTTGATATCCATGAAAAATTTGAAGCGAAACATTGGAGACTTATTGAGTATTTCAGTCAATTTATGCTATTAACTTTACGCAGGTATTTGTAAGATTTAATAGGAGTATATGGAAGTGAAGATTTGGATATATGGGGCAGGAGCGGTTGGATGTTATTACGGAGCAAGACTGAATCAAGCGGGCAATCAGATTCTATTTATTGCTCGCGGTAAACAGTTAGAAACATTACAGAAAAATGGTTTGAAAATAAAAAGTTATAAAGGCGACCTTGAGATATTACCTAGTGAAATTTTAGTTTCTTCAGTAGATAATTTAGACAAACAATTCGAGCCAGATCTGATTATCGTTGCAACCAAATCTACAGCAAATCAACAAGTTATACAGAAACTAAAAAATCTTAATAAACTCAATACTCCTATTTTTATTTTTCAAAATGGAGTAAAAAGCCATTATCCATATTTAATTGATTTCAAAAATGTAAGTAGAGTAATAATCAACATTGCAGCTGCTCTCTCTGAGCCAGGAGTTTTAATACACAAATCTGGTGAAATGATTTTTATACAGAGTAAAACCTATAGTCAACACGAGAGTATAAGTAATAATGAAATCCCTTTTGCAAAAGAATTAATTCATTCATTTGAGTCAGTAAATATTCCTACAAAATTAAGTGAGAATATTGAAATAGATATATGGTCAAAAATGATTTGGAATGCTGCTTTCAATTCAGTTACTGCTCTTACAGGACTAACTACTAGTCCAATATTAAATGATGCAGATGGAATTAAGTTGATTAGGAATATAGGCAAAGAAGTATTTCAATTAGCAAAGCTAAATAACATTAATATTCCAGAAAATGTAATTGAAGACAAAATCATATTCACAAGAGATATATTAGGTGATATTTCTACTTCAACTCTAGAAGATGTCCGCAAAGACAATGCTCTTGAGTATCAAGCTATAATCGGCGATCTGATTGAAGAAGCCAATAGATTCAATATTGAGTTACCTTATCTAAGAACTACCGCAACTTTACTTAAACTACTCAACAAAAAAATTATCGCTGAAACTTCAAAGTAAAGTCATTATTGAAGCTAATTAAGGATTTTGAGTTTTATACGGATTAGGCAAAATTCTTTTCCAGCCTGAACGAACTGGCACTTGCTGATCTTCTGGAGCTTGTTCTATAGGTGCTTCTTCATTATCTCTCCATTTTCGGAAAAACAATTTCTTTTTTCGGTTTTCTTGTTCAGCAATTTGCTCTTGACTGAATGCGGGTTGAGGAGGATTTGGTTTGTAATTTGGTTGAGGTACCCCTATGTTGTTTTCTTCTGGTTTCTGAATTAATACTGGCCTGACGGAATCATTGTTTATATTAGGGTTAACTTGCTGATTTTGTCCGGTATATGTTGGTTGACCTTGTCCAGCAATTTGCCCACCCCAATTGGCTCTATAGTGATTTGGATCTTGAGTATTATTTTGAATATTATTTTTTGCATTTGGAGAATTTGGATCTTGTAATAAATCCTCTTCCATTTCTTCAGGATCTTCTAATTCTTCTTCTGACTCATCATCATATCCTCTTTGTGATTCCATGTTTTTGAGATATTTTTCAATCTGCTCAGGCGAAGGGGGTGGCGCAAATTTTGTTGGTTCGGTACCTGGTACTAATTCTCTGTATTCTGGTCTAAAGGTATTTCTTGTAGCTAATAAACCTGTAATTGGATCTACTAGAAATTTCTTAGTCGTTAATGGTTCAGGAAATTTGGAAGGAGGGGTTGGATTGATTTTGTAATACTCAATCATGTACTGCTTCCAGAGACCAGCAAGAATGGCACCGCCTGTTGCATAACCTGAAGCTTTTTTGTTTTTATCGTTACCAGCCCAAACAGCCGTCACCGTATCAGGAGTAAAACCAATAAACCATATATCTCTCGATTGATCAGCCGTGCCAGTTTTACCTGCTATTTCCAATCCGGAAATTTTGGCTTGAGCTCCCGTACCATGATCCACAACGTCAACCAAAATATCTATCAACTCGTAAATTGGCGCAGATGGCAAAACTCGATCGGGTAAAGAATTGTTTTGATATACAGTACTACCCTTTTTATCAGTTATACGGCGTATAACAATTGGCTTCATGTAAATGCCACCTCGTGCGAGTACAGCATAAGCATTGGCCGCAGCTAATGGTGAAACAGCCGAACTACCGAGAGCTGAAGATAAATAAGGTTGTATATCTCGCAATCCAACTTTTTTCGATAATTCTTGTACTTCAGCCATTGTCGCTTTTTGAGCAGTTCGAATTGCTGGGATATTTCGTGAATTTACTAATGCTTTTCGGACAGTGATTTGCCCCCAAAAAGTACTATCAAAGTTTTTAGGAGACCAAACCTCACCTGTTTCAGAATTTCTATACACAAAAGGAGTATCCATTATTTCTGATTCACTTGAGCAAATGCCCTTTACAAATGAAGTCAAATAAACAAATGGTTTAAAAGCCGATCCAATCGTATGTGGACTTGTTGCTCTATTCCATTGGTTTTTCCAGAAATCACCAACTCCCCCGACTATAACTCTGGCTTCATTACTCAATACATCAATAGTTACCAGTGCACCTTGATTAATACCTGAAGGGGCTTTTTTTATTCCTTGATTTAAAACAGCTTCAGCCTGCGCTTGAGCATCTTGATCTAATGAAGTGTAAATCTTGAGTCCTGAATGACGTAATTCTTGTTCGCTCATTAAGCTGCTCATTTCTTCAAGCACTACATTCATATAGAAAGGAAATTTAGACATATTACCTGGATCAGATTCAAATTTAAGTGCTGTATTTTCAGCCTTTAGCGCTTGCTGTTTTGTAATATAGCCAAATCTCACCATATCTTTGATAATCTGTTTTTGAATTACAAAGGCTTTTTGAGTACCATGAAGAGTACTGGGTGAGGAAAGTAAAGCTACTAAATATGCAGATTCAGCTATATTTAGTTTAGATGAATTCTTGTTAAAATAACCTTTAGCGGCTCTCTCAACTCCATAAGCTCTGTGTCCCCAATAAACTTGATTTAGATAAATTTCCAAAATAGTATCTTTGGAATAGCATTTTTCAACTTCGATGGCAAGTAATAATTCTTTGAATTTACGACTAACCGTTGACCATTCTTTGGGAGAGAAGAAAATATTTTTGACTAATTGTTGAGTTATTGTACTGCCCCCCTGCCTGAGCTTACCCGATTTGAGATTGATTAATATGGCTCTAAAAATACCAAAGAAATTTACGCCTCCATGCTGATAAAAAGCTCGGTCTTCACTTGCCAAAAGAGCTTGCTTGAGTGAAGTTGCAATTTGATCTAAAGAAATAACTTGTCTGTCTTCTTCTCCTCTGATGACTGTAACGAATTGATCATTTTTGTCATAAACCTCAATAGAACTAACTGGTGAATAATCTCTCAAATTAGTAACTGATGGAAGACCAAGAACACGATTGATTGGCGTGATGAATAGATTCAACAAAGTCCAACCAATTATAATAAAAGCCATTGTAAGTATGGAAAGCTTTATTAGTTTTTGCTGGAGATTTTTCCCCTTTAGAAAATTTTGGAATAATTGGCCTAACTTATGACCAGAAAAACCTTTTGATTTCTTCATATCTTGATTGTAATTATTATTCAACTTGTTATTTGAATTATTGTTTGAGTTTGAACCCGGAAAGATTGGTCCATTGCGAAAGCTTTCATCAAAATTGTTGCTGGCTTCTCTAATATTCATTTTGCTTGAAAACTAAATAATGTTTGGTCTCTTCAACTTTTTAAATTAGGTCATTTTGTTTAAATAATTCACCCCACGTAAGTCGCATGATTTTATTTAGTTTCCGAAACAATTCTGAAGTAAATCCAGGACGGGATGACAGAAACTATCTCTTTAGGCAGAGTGTTATCTTTGCGTAACATGAGCATAGGATTACTTAATTTCAGGAAAAAGCAATCATCATTTAAATAAATATCTTTGTGAAATATTCAATTTAATTCTTTTGAGATATTCTATTACGATAAGCTTCTCCGAGACATAGAATTACCAATAATCTAGCAATTAGCACTGTTAACGTTTGGTAATTTCACAAAATAAACTGTCCCATGATTCCGTAAAGCTAATTTCAAGAAAGAGTTTCAATATGAATTTTGCAAGTCAAGCCGAGCTAATAACTTTAGCGATTGATATCTTGATTTTGGGCGTAATAGTTTTTATTACCTCAAAAATTTTGCCTGGAATGGCTATTAAAAACATTGGTACAGCCTTTATTGTGGCCATAGTTTTTGGAATTTTGAATGCTTTATTTCTTTATGGTTTTAAATATTTTGGCCTCACTTGGCTTAACAATCAAGTAAGTCAGGGGTTATTTCAAGTCATTTTTAATGCAGTTTTATTGATGATAACTAGAAGTTTCGTAAAAGGACTTTGGCTTAAAAGCTTTTGGGATGGCATTCTGGCTGCATTTGTCATTTCATTTTTGAGTATGGTGGTTCATTTCTTTACTACTAAAGGTTCAATTTAAATCAATTATCAACAATGCAAAACGTTTTAATTACTGGTGCCAATCGGGGATTGGGGCTTGAATTCACCAAGCAATACTCTGAGGCTGGATGCAAAGTCATAGCTTGTTGTCGCAATCCCGAATCAGCTGAGAGACTTCAAGCATTGGCTTTATTTTCAAAAGGACAAATTCAAATTATTGGACTGAATGTCTCTGTGATAGATGAGATTAAAGAATTAGGCCTAAGACTAAAAGATACTCACATTGACATTTTGATAAATAATGCTGGCTCATTTGGTGGCAAGCAAACACTAGCTGAAATTGATTATCAAAGTTGGTCTGAAACACTGAAAACAAACACTTTTGCTCCGGTCGCAATAGCTCAGGCTTTAAAAGAAAATCTGATTGCTGGAAGTCGAAAATTAATTGTGAATATAACCAGCAAAATGGGAAGCATAGACGATAACAAAAGTGGTAGTTATTATATTTATCGCTCTAGTAAAGTTGCTCTAAATATGGTCACTAAAAGCTTGGCAGTAGATTTACAGAAAGAAGGCATTACAGTAATTGCTATTCATCCAGGTTGGGTTAAAACTGATATGGGTGGTAAGGGAGCATCTATTCAAGCTGATGAGAGTATTCAGGGAATGAGGAAAGTCATTGAGGACGTTTGTCTTGCAGATTCAGGTCAATTTCTTGATTTCAAGGGTCAAGTCATTGAGTGGTGATTATTGCTTACCCTAAATAAATGAAAGTCACTAATTCACTTTGCGCCAAAATACTTACTTGATCACTGGTATTCACTCCGCCTCAGCTCAAATGAATATTGGCATACTTTTTAAGCCTGATTTCGGGCAAATCTTTTTCATAGAGATTGCAAAGAGTTTGCCCCAGCTCCAATTAAATATATCTATCCAATCTAAAAGCTTTGTAGATTTCTGTCCAGGTGAGCTCAATAATTGGTGACCATTTACCAGTTTGTATTTTGGAATATCCAGTCATACCTGGTTTCATGGTATTGCCTGGATTATCAAGAACGATGCTAACCGACCAAATCCTTCTTTTACTGGTCTGCTCGCCAGTTTCACTGGTTACAGGCGCAATTTGATCTACTATGCCTTTAAAAACTTTATTTGGAATTGCTCTGAAGCGAACATTGGCTTTTTGACCAACCTCAATGTATGAACGCTCTTCTTCAGACAATTGAACCGAAACTTTTACTCTGCTTGGATTAGCAACAATTGCAAGCGTATCGCCTCTATTGAAGTTTTGTCCAAGTAGTAAATCTGTCTTGAGTGTAAGAATAATCCCATCAATAGGCGATTTTAGATTTAGTTGATCTTTTTGTTTTTCATAAAGGTCAATTTGTTTTTCTTGTTCTCTAATTTGAGATTGAGTTGCATACAATTCTTCCCTGGCAGATTGAACACGACTAAGATTAGCTGATGCTGCTCTAGCTGTAACATTCGATTTTGGCAAAGCTTCTGTAGATCTTTCTTTCAACTCAGACTCTTCAGCTTGAAGCTGGGCTTTGAGAGCTTGGGTCTGTTTAACCGCTGAAGCCGCCTCATAGGCTGATTGCAAAGCAGATTGCCTTGGATAAACTCCCTCATCAGCTAAATATTTATGAAGTGAAGCTTTTTGGCTAAGACTCTCGGCTTGTAAGTTGACTTGTTCTAATTGTTTTCTAGTTTGTTCTATTCTTGGTGGAGCTGACTCCTGAGTAATACTAGAAGCTTGACCCTGAACAAAATCACTTTCGGCTTTTTGTCTATTAGCTTCTTCTGCGGATCTTTGATATTCTTCTTGGGCTACTCTTATTTGTGACTGAATTGGCCCAAGTGAGGCTTTTAATCTTGCTAATTGCTTTTCAGCTTCAAAAGTTTTTTCTTCTAAGTCCCAATTTTTAATAATGGCAATAGTTTCACCAGCTTTAATTGGTTGCCCAGTTTTGGCTAAAATCTTTTCGACAGTTCCACCGATCTCTGGCCTAATTAGGGCTTGATTGGTTGAAGGAGTTCCTTCGATTTCTACTTCACCACCAACTTGTCTTGGTATTGGAACAAGAAAAGCTCCAAAGCACATCAAAAAGATTAAAAGTTTTTTGCCAGCCTTAGATTTTTCACCGCCATCTTTCTTTTCGCCAGCTTTTGGAGGATTAATTTTGTTTGCAGCACTTTTCATTTGGTCTGCATTAGGCTTATTAGCGGTTTGCGTTAAAATCTGTGAAATTGGCTGACCTTGTTGAAGTGGCTGCTGAGTTTGGACCTGTGTTTGACTAAGAGGCTGAATTGGTTGTTGCATGCTTCCAGGAGCAGGCTGACCTTGAGGCCTATTGTCATAAGGAGCCGCATTGTTTATTGGTGGAATGCCAAAATTTTGTGGTTGATTAGGATTACTCATCTTTAAAGCTTTTTTATTTAGTGCTTGAAAACACAAGGGTCAATGCTTTCTAATTGCCCAAATGGCTTTTACCCTTTATGGGGAATTCATAAGGCTATGCAGAAAAATGCATGAAATACAGCTTTTAGACTAGGATTTATTTGCTATCAGTAAGCACTGTTTTCTATAGGGTTATGTCTAAAAATAGGGTCGAAAATCTCAAATAAAAATTAGAACAAGAGCTGGACCCTATCTTGATCCTCGGAGGGTTCCTGCTTCCTCATTTAACTGATCAAGAAACGGTTCCGAATTTCTGCATGCTAATCTTTAACCTTGATTTAAACTACAAATTCTTTCTTAATATCATTTCAGATATTTTTGTTTGATTAACTCAACCTTTACAAAGCTTAAAAGCCTTCTCTACGTCATTCTGTTCTGGATTTATTTCAGGATTGTTTTAGAGTCTCTCCTAAGGTGATAGGGTGGCAGGAGGGTGGAGAGAGTTAATCCAAGCAAAAAGGAAATAATTTCTGGGTTAAGGTGAGTGATTAAGTTTCTGGTTAGAGTGTTGAAACGTTGAATAGTATTATTCTTTGAAATTTAGTTTCATCAATTAATCCAACGCTGAAGGACTTAGTCAAAAATTTTGTTGAAATCAGTTGAAAATTGTTCAGGATAAATAAAGCTCAATGTCCAAGTTTGTAGATTTAGTAGAAATAGAAGTTGAATCAGGCAATGGAGGGGATGGTGTCATTGCTTGGAGAAGAGAAAAGTTTATGCCCTATGGTGGTCCGGCTGGCGGAGATGGTGGAAGAGGTGGTTCTGTTTGGATTCAAAGCACTAATAGCCAAGGTACGCTTATAGATTTTCATTTTAATTCTAAATTTAAGGCTCAGGATGGAGTAAAAGGAGCGTCATCAAGAAAATCAGGCAAATCTGCGGAGGACCTAATTATTGAAGTGCCTGTAGGAACAAGTGTTTACCAAATTTTGAGTAATAATCAAGTCGAATTAATTGGTGATTTGGTACGAAATAATCAAAAGTTATTGGTAGCCCAAGGCGGCAAGGGTGGGAGAGGAAATCAGCATTTTGCGACTTCTGTCAAACAAGCCCCTCATATCTGCGAGCCAGGACAATTGTCGCAAAAATTCAAATTGAGACTAGAGTTGAAACTTGTTGCGCATGTTGGGATTATTGGCTTACCCAATGCTGGAAAATCAACCTTGATTTCACGGCTCTCCGCTTGTAAGCCTAAAATAGCTGATTACCCTTTTACGACTTTATCGCCTAATCTTGGCATTATGAAGTTGGCTGAAAACAAATCATTGACGCTGGCTGATATACCAGGATTGATTGAAGGTGCCGCAGAAGGACATGGTCTAGGATTGCAATTTCTTAGACATATTGAGCGCACAAAAGTCTTGATTCACATGATTGATAGCACGACAATAAACAATACAAATATTGAACAGCTTCTTAATGAATCTCGCAGTGAGCTTGATATAGAGTCTTTGGAGAATAATTCACTTATGGACAATGCCATAGAATGCCTTAAAGCCTATGAAGTTGTAAGAAATGAATTGCAAAAATACAATGCAAAAATTTTGAATAAAAGACAAATTATTGTTCTCAACAAAATTGATTCTTGTTCTGAAGATCAACTTAAAGAAATCAAAAAACTTTTTCTCAAAAATACGCAAATTGAACCCCTATGTATTTCTGCAATAACTGGTGAGGGATTGGATGTATTAAAAGCTAGATTATTGGAAATTTATGATTTAGAAAAATTCAGTGATGTCGAACCAGAAGAAGAAATTGATGAAAAAGATAGAGCCACCCAAGGAACTATCAGGACCAAAGAAGATCAGTACACGATTAAGTTTGATGAATTAAAAGGAACTTACAGGATAACTAGTCCGTCTATTGAAAGCTGGGCTAGAGTCACTGATTTTACTGATATTGATTCTGTCAATCATCTTTTCAATAAATTAAAAAAGACTAAGTTGATTGATGAATTAAGAGAATACGGTATAAAATCTGGTGATACTGTATTTTTAGGCAAAAGAGAAATGATTTGGTCTGACTTTATTGATGAGAGAAATTTCTAAATTCTCATTTTTAAAGACATTAATTCTGCTTTCCTTAAACAAAATTGCCTACTAAAAAGCACTTACTGAAAGTCTTCATTTTCACATTAGAAAAACATAAACCTAAGCCACATTAATTGATACAAAAAAAACTCCAAGCAATGACAAAGACAATTCAACAAGATTCAATTAGACAATTCAATAACAAGTCATTCAAAAAACTTTTATCCTTGGTGCTTTTCAGTTCATTAACTGCTATTCATTTAGCTTCATTTATTGTTATTCCTTCTCAGGCAGATACTGTTGAAGTTTTAATTGGAGATGAAATGATCAATGTTGATCCAAATAATTCATCGATCGATTTAATTCCAGACAATATTGCTCCTCAGGGCTTTAATCCTCTAATCCAGTCGAATGCATATGCACCTTCAGGAGAAGTCAGCAAAGCTTTTAAAGCAATTAGAGCTAAGTCTGCTGCATTAACTGCATCAAAAAATAACAATTCTAATCCTTTTGTTTTTGACCCACTTTTTTCACAAGGTGCGTCGGCTTTGGGTGTTTCAGTATCAGAATCACTCAGAAGACCTCAAGTAATTGTCTCTATTAATCAAATCAGTGGCAAGGGAAATCAGAGACTGAGTATTGCAAAACAAAGACTTCAATATTATCAAAGAATGTGGGAGCAGATTTTTGTTGAAGAAGGAGTTCCGCCTGAATTAATTTCTATTGGTTTTGTGGAAAGCACTTTTAACCCATCTGCTATTTCAAGATCAGGAGCCAGAGGGGTTTGGCAATTTATTCCTTCAACTGGTCGTGCTTTCGGCCTTAATTCATCAGAAGATTTTAGTGATCCTGTCAAATCAACCCGAGCAGCTGCGAAATACCTCAAAATTCTACACAAAAGATTTGGGGATTGGTTACTCGTCATTGCAGCCTACAATGCTGGAGATACTAGAGTTCAACAAGCAATTAATATGTCAAATGGAAATAAAGATTTTTGGGAAGTTAGTCGCTATCTACCAAATGAAACAAAAAATTATGTCCCTAGAGTTTTGGCTGCTACAGTAGTTATGTCTGGCAAAGGCAATAATGCTGATTCATCCGAAATCTAAGTTTTCCAGTTGGAGTCCTCACTCTAATCGCTTTCTAGGGAAGGTTCAAATTGTCAAAGTCGAATTGTAACTGATCCGCGTTTTTGATTTTTTCATAGCGCTTTCTTTTGCCTTTGTAATAAGCTTTGACGGTTTCATTTGCGCGAATCATTTCATGAAATTCAGAATTATTACTTGTTTTCAATCTTTCTCTAATAGAAGCTCTGGTTCTTGATACTCTGGTGCCATAGATATCTTTAGTTTGCTGCCAATCAATGATTTTTTCAGGATAATTAATGGCTTTTCGATCGAATAAATTTGATGTGATTTCGAAATCAGTTGCATTTTTTAATTCATTTATCCAATGACGTACATAGAAAAATTTGGGGTCTCTTTCAATCCGGTTCTTATCAGGGTTGTAAATACGAAAACCAGTACTCATCGGATTAGTCACGCCTGCTTGCATTTGCCACTGCCAATGATCAATTGCAGCATCTCCATCAATCAAATAATTCATAAAGTGCAAAGCACCATAATGCCAAGAAATACCAAGATTAATTGTTAAAAAAGTTGCGCACATTGCTCTCATACGAAAATTTATCCAGCCATTATTTAAGAGCTGTCGCATACTTGCATCTATTAGCGGGAATCCAGTGCGTCCTTGTTTCCATGCTTCATAAAGAATGATTTGGGATGTACTAAGCGGAGAATTATCATAAATGGCATTAAATTCATGGTGACGGTTTTGAATTGTCCATTCAGGGTGAAAGAAAAATTTTTGTCTAAAACTATCTCTCCATCTAAGGCGATCTTGAAAAGCACTAAGCGAAAATCGTAATTTTTCGGATCCTGTTACTGGCTCTACTTTTTCACCTTCTGCTAGAGAGGAATTTGAAACTACATCTGATTTTGTTGATTTTAGAGCTCCTCTTAATTCACGAACTGTTTGATAAATCATTCTTGACGAAATACAGCCTTGAGCAAGATGCGGAGATAAATGCGAAGTATGTCCCTGTTGTGCAAGCCATGGCCTCGAAAGCTTCCAGTGATAACCTTGATAATTTGAGTTCAAAAATTCATTAAGTTTAGCAATTGCTTTATTCTCCCCGCCTTCAAACATAGAGCTTTTGCTTTGAGTAAAAGTCGAGGGTAGTAAATGGATTCTATATTGATTCAATTCACCTTTATTTCCCAACAAATCTTTTGAACTTGCAATTAGCTTTGTTGGTGGTGGATGAATAGGAGAATTTTGATATTCATAATATTTTTCTCTCCAAGAACCCATTTGAGATTCATCCATCAAGAGAAAATCATTGAAGCACCAATTGATTTTAAAATTCAAATCGATTCCTAATGCATTGATTTTGATAGCTAAGTTTTTGTCATATTCATATTGAATATCGTGACTAATATAAAGCTCAACTTGCTGTCCTTTTGACTGCAATGATTGAATAAGCGTTTTGATAATATCTAAAGAATTTCCCTGATAAAGCTGAAAATCACAATTGAGTTTTTGAAAAGAATTGATTAGTTCGCTCAATGACTCCAAAATAAAATTCATTCGGCCTTGGCTAAATTCGGGATGATTCAAATGCCAAGAATCAAAAATATAAAATGGAAAAATTGGAGATTCATCCTTACAAGCTTTCCAAATCAGCTCATTGTCGCTAAGACGAAAATCTCGTCTAAAACAAATCAGTTTTAACATAGTTGACCAAATAGAGCTGTATTGATGAGTGTTTGATGGTAATATATGACCAAATTTCGTATTTAGACATCACACTCAAATTCGTGATATTTAGATCATAAAGTCAAAAATTACAAATAAACAAGATTTCTATGTCAGAAAAATCAGCTGATTCTCAAAAAAAATTAGAACTCGCCGTGAGCGTTGTTGTGGCATTCATTAATGCTTCTGGAAAAGCTTCTGCTCCAGATAAATCTGAGAAAGGTGAAAAATCCACTGAAAAATCTACCAAGTCAACAACTGAAGGCATGATTTCAGAGAAGCAAATTTTAGATTTACTTGAAAAGACTTATAACAAGCTTCACGAATTAACTCCGCTAGCCGAAAGAAAAATTGGTTTAGGTAATTAATTCTGATATGTTCGACAGTTTGCACTTTGCTTCCTGGAGTTATTCGGATTCAAGGTTCAGGATTTCACACTTAAATATTGATCTTTGATTATGTTTTCAGAGAGTTTAAAATCCGAAATTCCAAGCATTTGCTCTTTTTTTGAAGCGGCACTGCTTAGAAATAAACTCTTTCATTCTTATTTGTTTTGCGGTTCTGCTGAGGAAATCAAAGATACATTTGCAAAAGAATTAATTCAATTACTGAACTGCACAAATAGGGCTAATGCAGAACCCGCTTGCGGCCACTGTAATAATTGCTCATGGATTCAAGAGAATACTCATCCAGAAGTTCCAATCATTATTGAGCCTGATTTAGAAAAAAGCAAAAAAGGTGTGATTTTAGTTGGGCAAGTGCAAAAGCTACTCAGCAAGCTTCAATACAAAACCCAATTTCATAGAGTAATTATTATCAAAACTGCGGAAATGGAATTTCTTCCGTCTGAATCAGCGAATTCACTGCTGAAAACAATTGAAGAGCCCAGCCCAAATACGCTTTTTTTGATGTATGCTCGTGACAAAGAAATGGTAATGCCAACTATTTATAGTCGTTCTCAGCCAATTAGTTTCCCGGGTAAAATCATTACAAAAGAAATAAATTCAGTTGTTGCGGGAATTGCTGATAGTCTTTTTTATAATAATTCGCCAATCAATTTTTTTGAAGCAGGTAAATTAGCCTCTGAGCTTTCTGCGGAAATAGCTGCGAATAAAGATTTAAATTCAACTGAGACTTTGTCAGGGGCCTTGGATGATTTAGCACAAATTTGTTTAAATACAATTCAATCAAAAAACTCTTCAATTGATCAATCTGAGAAATTATGGCTTAAACGTATTGAATTAATCGGAAAAGCACAGAGTAAGCTGCGTTCATTTTGCTCTGCGCAGCCAGTTTTGGAGAATCTATTTAGTGACTTAGCCCATGCTACAAATTAGGAAATCTCTAGAAAAACAAGGTTGCAAGAAAAAGTGAAAAAAGAAAAATAGTATTGCTGGGTATAATTTATTTACTAACATACCAAGAAAAGTACAAATGACGAGCTTCAATCAAATTTTCTTCGATTTAGAGATTGCTAGATTTTCGCAAATTGAGCAGTTAATAAAACCTAGTATGCTCAATGTTGATATTCTTCATTTATCTGAACTTCATAGAGTATGTAAACAACTAAAAGAAAGAATTATTAAAATCGAAAATTCGGATATTTTTATTACTGAATTACTTACTGAATTTAAAGAAAAACTCTTGTCAACAGAGCTTTATAAAGAGGATTTAGCAGAGGAATATAGCCAACTATCAGCAGTGAGAAGGAATTCTCAAGTATCTCTACAAAATTCCACCAAGATTATTGATGCTATGCCTTGGTTTTTACGATCAAGTTTATATGTTTATCTTAAATACATATATAAATTGGATTTATTTTCTTTTCTAGATAGTCTGAGAGCTAAAGTAGTGCTTTATTCAGAAATTGAAGAAATATATAAAAACAAGATCTTTGACGCACAACTTAATAAAAAACTACAAGAATTTCAACCTCCGAAATTAGAATCTGTTGTTTCTGAAGAAGACAAAAATGATTGTCATTTATACGATGACTTTCCAGTTGAATCAATGGTTACAAAAAAGTGAGTTCTGCTTTATACAAGTTTGGTGATGTGATCCTTGCTGAATGTTCTTTTAGTGATGGTACTGGCTCCAAAAGAAGACCAATGCTGGTTATTGTCAACAGAGAATTATCTTTAGATTTAATAGCCTGTAAAATCACAACAAACATGAAAGAATTTCCTCATTGTTTGATAATTGAAGACTGGCAGAAAGCCCAATTAAAGACAAAATCTATTGTGCAGTTAGATAAACCATATACTATTGATAAATCAAAAATTAAGTATATTGGATCTGTTTCTGAGGAAGATCTAGAAAAAATAAGAGCGGAATTAAAGATCGTTTACGGCTTTTAATGATTAACTGTACAATCTAGGGGATTATCTACCAGTCTAATTTTCTATATCATTGTGAAGAATAGCTAAATGAGTAATTTCCATCAAGAAGAATTAATTTATTGGTTAGCTTTTGACAGCCTCAAAGGTATTGGTCTTGGCCCCAAAAGAATCAAAAATTTATTTGATCATTTTTCTTCTTTGCAAAGAGCGTGGTTGGCTGATGAATCTGAGCTCAAAGAGATTGAAACAATTCCTGCGGGTGTGATTGAAGCTTTTGTTAGGGAAAGACAAAATTTTAGTTTAGAAAAACCACTTGAGAAAGTTTATAGGTATGGAATTAAAGCTATTACGCAAATAGATCCGCTTTATCCACATCAGTTGAATCAGCTTGTACAGCCACCACTTGTCATTTACGCCAAAGGCATTTGGGATTTGAATTGGTTTGAGAAGTCGATCGGTATAGTTGGTACGCGAGAAGCCAGTGATTATGCATTGACTCAAACTAGACAAATCAGTTCTCAGCTTGCTTCAATGGATTTTACTATTATTAGTGGTATGGCTCTTGGTATTGATTCTGCCGCTCACTATGGAGCTTTTGATGTGCAGAATTCAAGATGTGTCGCAGTTGTGGCAAATGGAGTTGAGCAAATAGTACCAGCCAGTAGCAGACCCATCTACAAAGCTTTGATGGAAAATGGTCTAGTATTGAGTGAATATCCGCCTGAAATTTTGCCTGAAAAAGGCTATTTTCCAGCGCGGAATCGAATAGTTGCTGCGTTGAGTCAAGCTGTTTTGGTTTCTGAGGCTGGTGCTAGAAGTGGTGCTCTAATCACGGCAGAGAGAGCAATCGAAATGAAAAAGCCAGTTTTTGGTTTGGTAGGCAGAGCGGATAATAAACAAAGTGAAGGAATTCATCGTTGGATTCGTAAGGGTTTGGCAAGGCTGATTACTTCAACGGAAGATATTCTCGAAGAAATGGAAATGCTCTCTAGTATGCCATCTCAAATAAATATGCTGGAAGATGCCTCTCTCTTCTTAGCTGAACAGAAAAAACAATCTACTATGCAGAGAAAGAGTTCAGAAAAGAAAGATGTTGAAAAAAACAATTCCAGCAATCAAACAACTACTCAATCAAATACTAAATCAATTGATATTGCCTCTCTGAATGAGTCTGAGAAAAACATATATTCAACATTGTTAGAAGCCGATTCAATTAGTATGGATCGCTTGGTTGAATTGACTAGTATGCCTATTCATAAAATCAACTCAACGCTTATGACCTTGGAATTAAAGAAAATTATCAAAAGACAAGGCCCATCAATTTGCAGAGCTTAACAAATTCGCTTTTGAGTGTGGACATGCAAAATCGCTCATGAATTCGACGAAATCAAGCTTAAGAAAAAATAAAAAATCAGGCACATTGCAGCATAAGCAATTATTATAGCGGCAATAAGTTTAAGCAATAATGCGTATGAAAATTGGTATTCTTGGAGCTGGAGGGGATATATCAAGTGGGCAATACCTTGCTAGGCTTTATAAGGGTTACCCTGAAGCTGAGTTTTTGGCTTTTGAACCATCTGACAATCCTGAAGTCTTTGCAAAAGTTCAGGAAACAATCCTGAAGTCTTTGCAAAAGTTCAGGAAACAATCCCTCAAATAGTAAATCACACTTCTGATGGAGCTGTAATAGATGCATTGTCGTCTGAAGACTATTTATTCATTCTGAGTCCTTCAGGCTATCACGCTGATCAACTGATGAGAGCCACAAGCAAGGCTTACAAACCATTCATTATTTGTGAAAAGCCAGTTGCATTAATAAAAGAAGAATTAGAGCGGTTAATTGAATCAGACCAGCGGGGAAAATTTACTAATACATTCTTTGTGGATCATTGGTATCCAAGAATGGAAGGAATAAAGCAAATGCTTAGGGCAGGCATTGGATTAGAAAATATTAAGCAAACGCATCTACATCCACATCTTGAAATCTCCGATAAGCATAAAGAGTATCTCTCAGAGCAACCCATTTCGGTTGAGTCATTGATAAAGGTTGAAGGATATTTGATTGAAGACAGTCATTTGGACACAGAAACGAATATGAGATACCCAATGTCTTTTATGGGTGGAGATTATTCAAGAGGTGAAAGTGTATTTAAGTATCCAAATGGAGTACTAACTGATACCCTAATTCATCCAATGAATGCTCTCTGCTATGC
The DNA here is from genome assembly GCA_005110395.1 of Candidatus Melainabacteria bacterium. Taxonomy (GTDB): domain Bacteria; phylum Cyanobacteriota; class Vampirovibrionia; order Caenarcaniphilales; family Caenarcanaceae; genus LMEP-10873. Next base: position 26,648 of record DUDU01000120.1, read on the forward strand.
ATTAGGCATAGATGGATTGACTTTGCAAAACATAAAATCACATTTTTTGCTTGATAGATATGGACTGCCAATTGAAAGAAATGATTTTCAAAATGGAGAAGCCTTCGCTCAAATTAATGGAAATTTGAATTTACCATCTGGAAAAGATATTGAATTTGATTTAGTAGCTAACAAACTTGCAGAAAAAGATCATAAGGGTATGACTTTAACTTTTGAAGATGGGAGAAGTATTATTTTTAAGAAAGTGAACGGTAAGGATACAACAACATTATTAGGTAGGAATCATGAAGTTTTAGCGTTAATGAGTACTAATAGAGAACCATATGATTTGCTCATTAAGGATTGGATTTTGTCTGGTAAAGTTTTTCAATCTAATCTTTCACGCCCACATAATGAACAATCTTTAGCTTCATATTTAAATCGAATACAACTTACAAATCTTCAATCTCTCATAGGAATTCAAGAATCAGCTAGAGGTTTGCAAAGCTTATTGTAAAACTCATTGTGAATTTCAACTAATTAAAGCCCTTAAACATTGTCAATTAGTCGAGTATTTCCGAGTTTGATTGCAACAAATAATTTGAAAGGAATATCAGCATTATAAGCATTGTATATTTCTAGAGTATCAGCATTTCTCGCTTCCAGATAATCAAGCTCAAGTTTAGCTAGTCCAAATTTTGACAAATACTTTTCACGAATAAACAATAAAGACTCTCCAATTGATTTACCTGAATTAATAAGTTCATGGCCTTCTTTTAAAGATTGAAATAAATTAGCGGCTATTTGTTTTTTATTTTCAGTCAAATACTGATTGCGTGAGCTGAGAGCCAAGCCTGACAATTCCCTGATGATTGGCATTCCAATAATTTCTATATTCAAATTGAAATCTTCAACCATTCTTTTTATCAACAAAAACTGCTGATAATCCTTTAGACCAAAATAAGCTCTGTGAGGTTGTACTAAATTAAATAGTTTGAGAACTACTGTCAAAACCCCATCAAAATGGCCAGGACGAGATATTCCACATAAACATTCAGATATTGATTTTCTGGGAATGACTTTTGTGATTTTATCTAAACCTTCAGGATATATTTCTTCAGGTATTGGAGTAAAAACTAAATCAACATTCTCTTTTTTGCATAAATCCAAATCTTTTTCGAGTGGACGTGGATATTTGCTTAAATCTTCGGATGGACTGAATTGCAATGGATTAACAAAAATACTAACTATTACAAAATCATTTTGTTTCCTGGCTTCTCGAATTAGTGATAAGTGACCTTCATGCAAAGCACCCATGGTTGGAACAAAGCCAATGGACTGTCCTTTCAGCTCTTGCTTGAAATCTTTTAATTGTTCTTTGCTTTGACAAACTTGCATTTGATTTGGAAATTTAAGATTGAGATTTACGGTTGAATTCTACTTTTCAGGCTTATATTTTTCTTAATAAAAATTATTGTTTTAGGGAATTATAAATATAGAAAAGTTTTTGTATTTATTGCTTTTTCTAAAAATAAAGTCTAAATACTAAGCTCATGAGTTTATCTGAAATTATTAACTCACCTTATGCAAGTCGCATGACTTTATTTAGTTTCCGAAACAATCCTGAAATAATACTGAAACATGATCCAGCACAGGACGGAATGACAAAGAAAACTTAATCTTGTTATCCTGAGCTTGTTTCAGGAACTATCCCAACAATCAGAAAATATTTTTTGCGTAGCGCAAGTTATTAAACAAAAAACATTTGAAGTCAATCTAAAAGTTCAATTTACAATATGAAAATCAAGTCTTCTCCGCAACTAATAAAAAAATCTACAAAAAATGAAATGAATAAGAAAAAGACTGATTTTTTTTCTATTAATAAAATTTCTTTCAAGAGATCAAATATTAAAAGGGCTTTGATTGCATTCCTTTTATGTATTTTGTTTGCGTTGAGTATTTTAATTCCCGCTTTGGCTAATGATGGATTACAAATAAATATTGATGTGCCAAGTAGAACTTTGCAATTGACTAGACACGGTTATTTGATCAAAGAATTTCCAGTTGGTGTTGGTAATTCAAAAGCAAATATGACACCGCCAGGTTTGTATTCAGTTAGCAAAAAAATCATTAATCCTGTTTGGGAGCATCCGTACAAAGCACCAGGTGAAAGTCGAATTGGTTCTGGACAAAAAAATCCGCTAGGTACTCGTTGGATTGGTTTTTATGCCAAAGGTGGCGGAGTTTTCGGAGTTCATGGAACAAATGAACCAAGCTCAATCGGACATTTTGTTTCGCATGGTTGCGTCAGAATGTTTAATGAAAATGTCGAGGAATTATTTGAGCTTGTTGAGGTTGGAACACCCGTCAGAGTCACCTATAACCGCTTTAGATTAGGCACCAATGGAAATACAACTACACTTGAAATTTTTCCAGATCCTTATCATTACAGCTCTTTGAAGGAAGAAGAGATAATCAAAAAAATAAGGGAAACAGAACCGCTATCTTCAATTGATTATGAAATGATCAAAAAAGCTATAAGTGAAGCCTCGGAATCTGCTATATATGAAGTTGCCGTTAAGCGCTCTCCCTATGCTGGTTATGAATATCAATCACCCCCATTAAATCAACAAATGAATCAGTTACCTAATAATTATTTTCCGCAACCTGGAATAGTTGGTATACCTAATGGTTCTCAAATCATAAATGGTGGCCCCAGAATTTATAGACCTTCTGCATATTAAAAAGAATATTTCAAGATATGATTTATGAAATTTAGTCAAACTAAGGAATTCCCATGCCAGAAGGTTCATATCCAGTCTCATCAAATTCAGAATCATCAAATTCTCAATCAAGTTTTAATCCCGCAAATCAATCTCTATCAGTAGCTCCACAATTTTCTTCTACAGAAATACCAAAGTTTGCAATCAAAGCAGCCAAGTGGATGGGTTTCTTTGGATATGTTTTGATAATCAGTGGTGGATTTTATTGCTTATCAATAATCGGCGCAATTATCGGAGTTCCATATATATTGGCTGGACTCAAGCTTAATAAGGCTGCAGATAAACTCCAGGAATTTATACAATCAGCGGATACAAGAAATTTGCAAGAGTGGCTTGAAAATCAAAGTTCGCATTATTTCATTTTAGGAATAATTATGATTGTTGGACTCATTTTTATGGTTCTCTACATAATTGTGTTAATTGGAATAATCGCTTATACGGCAGCGAATAAAGCTGGTGGCCAATAAATAGAATTCAAGAACTAAGATTGAGAAAATGCTTTTGAGCTTCAATGCTTTGCTTAGTTCTTGAATAGGCTTTGATTCTTGAACAATTAGTGCTTTTCTAATATTTTTGATTTTGTGAATTAAGTCGCCCAGGGAAATCCATTTCTAAATATTTAAATCTATTACTTTCTTCTTCTAGTAATAGAAGTGTTTATGTTTCTGTGTTGAAAACCTTATGCTCAAACTGAAGATCCCTC
>DUDU01000121.1 GCA_005110395.1 Candidatus Melainabacteria bacterium
AATCCTTCAGGGCAAGCACAAATAACAGCACCAGCCCCAATTCTCGCAGCCGCTTTCGATGACATTTCCGCAGCGCCTGATAATCCTTTAGATCCAGCAATAATCAAAGCCAACCCAACTTCATATTTGTGAGTCTCATGAGCTCTGACAGGAAGCCATTGCCTCACATCGTTACTTGAAATCTGGAAGCAACTTTTATTTTGCTCTGCGATACGCTTGATAATACTTTGAGGTATACCAATTTCGGCAATATAAGTCTCTCCAGAATATTCTTTTCCTTGACCAATATGCAAACCAAGCTTGGCTGTACCCATTGTGACGGTAATGTCAGCTTTTACTGCTTCGCCTCGCACTTCCCCAGTATCGCTATTCAATCCAGTTGGAATATCAATTGCCACTATCAATGGAGCACATCTAAAAACCCCTACCCCCCCTGAGAGGGGACCTGTAGATCCTCTTTGAGAGCCCCCTTTAAGGGGGTTGGGGGTTAAAAGGCTTGATACTTTTGATTTATTTATTAGATTAACTAATACCTTCAACTCATAACTTATTTCACCCTCAAGACCAACGCCTAAAAGAGCATCCACAACGCAATCAGCTTGTAATAAATCAATAAATAAATCTTTTTCGAAACTTATTTGTTTGTCTAGAATATTGACTTTGAGCCTATTATCCAGATTGTGGTTTTGGAGTTTTTTGATTAATTCGTAATTTTGCTGACTTTCAGGAGTTTTGAATTCTTCAGAAAGAATATATAAGTCGATTTTAAATCCTCTATTAAAGAGTGTTCTCGCTATAGCTAAGCCATCTCCGCCATTATTTCCTTTTCCGCATAGTATCGAAACTCGTTTACCTTCTACTCTTTTTTCTATAATGTTAGCAACTACTCTACTCGCCGATTCCATGAGTGTGAAACTAGGAATGCCAAATTCTGTGATAGTTAATCTATCAACTTCTTTTATTTCCTTAGCTGTAAAAAGAAATTCCATTTTGACTTTCAATTACTAATTAATTCTCTGTGTCTAAATTAATTCTTTAGCGTTACGTCTTATTCACTTATAACTTAAATAATTTCAATATTGTTTGAATCAAATAAGAGAATCAATATATTTTCCCTTTAAAGATCCTTAATTAAAGTCATAAACTTTTTGCAATCATTCTCCTGTATTGAAGTTTGCTGTATTAGTTTGAACTTTTTCAATATTAGTATTGAACGGTGAGCTATAACCCAGCCCAACTGTTTCTCTGTTATAGCTTAAGTCTGCATTGTTGACAGATCCAAAACTTACCATTTTCCTTAATACTCCTCTTTTAACTGAAAGATAAAATCAAGATAAAACATAAGCTCTGGCTCTACCTCTCTTATCATTTTTAAAGTTATTTATTAAAGAAAAACTGCCTCTAGAGCTAGAATTACTCAAATCCTTACCTTCCCCAACTCTGACACCTACGTGAGCACCACTGCCACCACCGCCACCAACAAAGACAATTGCACCAGCAGGAGCTTGATCAATTGAAACTTCCTTTGCGCCTATACCCTTTAATTTAGCTTCCAACGCATCGCAACCCAAAATGGTATCCCCCATTATTCCAGCTTTGTTGAGAACTTTAGATACGGCCCAGGCACAAGCTAATCTTCCGTTGTTTGTTCCTGCTGCCTCTTTAGAACTCATACCCTTACTATTTACCGCAGCTGCAAAAATCGCTGCCATCTTGTTTCCATTTGTTGGAACGAATTCACCTGTTTCATTAAGCTTGCCTAAGCCATTAAGGTCTGGATTGCTTTGTAAATAATCCTTGAAATAATTATCAGCTTCACCTTTATCGCCAAAGCTGTAAGCTCCATCACTAGGAGTGAATGAAGGTAGCTTAGCATTCGGATTCTGTTCTTTTAGCTTTTCTCTTTCTGCATTGAATTTTGGTATATCAACTAAGCCTTTGCTATCAATAGCCCAAGAACCAAATGGTACTGTTTTTCCTTCTGGATCTTTAACGGTTTGGTTTGATGGATCATAAACATATTCACCTTCACCGTCAGCCGAAGGGATTTTAATGCTTTGAACAGTTCCGTCTTGATTCGTTTGTATTTTTGAGTTGGGTGGTAAATTAAGGCTGTCTCCCTTTTTAATAAGAGGTTGTTTAGTTTCTGGATCTAAAACTGGTTGTCCCTTTGAATCAACAACTTTTCTGTCTGGATTTAATTGAAAAGAAGAATTATTTCCGACTTTAATCTCACCAGTTTTAGGGTCTACAGAAGATCCAGGTGGAATAGTGACGGTAGCACCATTTCCAGTTCTTAAATCCGCTCCCTTACCCGTGCTCCAATTGCCTTGTGTATCAATTATTGGTTTAAGTCCTTGATTTCTTGTATTTTGGATAGGAGTGTTGTTATTGGTATCAGACTTAAGTGATGGAATTGTTTTGTTTTCACCTGGTGTGATATTTGTACCTACAAGTTTTGGATTTTGGTTGTTTTGATCTTTTACTGGATTTGGTTTAATGGCTACAGCAGTTTGTGGTTTTGCAATAGTTGCTGTCAAGCTATTTCTAGAATGTGGAATAGGACGATTACCCATAAATTATCTCCCCATGATTGATGAAACCCCTTGCTTCCCCTGTAAATAAATATAATAGTTGTTAGTTAAGCCCTAATCTTTATAGGGGTATCATGAAATTAATAAACTAATAAATATTGATTAAAATGCTAAATCTTTCTTTTGTGCAATAGGTCTAATGTTGTTTAAGGAATCTCTGAAAAAGAACTAAAAGAAAATGACCAAAATCAAATCAATAAAATCTGAACTAATTAAATTTGATCTTTCATATGAAGAAGCTTTAATTGGAATTGATGAAGTTGGCAGAGGAGCACTGGCGGGACCTGTTTATGCAGCAGCTTTGCATTTCCCAGAACTCAAAAAGCTAAAAGACAAATGGACACTCGATATTATTGACTCAAAGCTTTTGAAGGAAGGAAAGAGAATTGAACTGTCGATCTTTATTAAAGACAATTCTCTGTGGTCAATTAGACAAGCCAGTTGTAATGAAATAAATGAGATTGGTATATTACCTGCCACTTTGCTTGCAATGAGAAGAGCCACTGATGATGTTATAAAACAAATGTCAAATACGAATGAAATACTACTTCTAATCGATGGGATTTCCAGAATAAAAGATTATGAATATAAACAAACAACTATAAAGAAAGGAGATTACAAATCTTTTCATATTGCAGCAGCCTCAATCATAGCTAAGACCGCTAGAGATCAACATATGAAAGAAATAAGCGAACAATACCCTCATTATGCATGGGAGAGAAATGTTGGTTATGGTACTCAAGCTCACTGTGATGGGATTTTGAAAAATGGCGCATCTAAAGAGCATAGGGTAAAATTCATACGCAATATATTGGAAAAAAGTACTCAACTAAGCATTTTGCAAAAATAACTTTTAGATACCCCTATTACAAAAAGAAATGATTGAAAAAACTAGCATTCATTTCTTATACCTTCTGTTAAAGAGACTGGGGGATACTCACCTGCAGGTTGATACAGAAATTTTACTTACTCCCTCTACAAGATGTGATTAAAGGGATAAAAAATGATTGATTCAAAGCAAAACTCAAAAATCATTGCCATTGTTGGGCCAACTGCAAGCGGAAAAAGCAATTTAGCTCACCAACTGGGAAAAGTATTAGGTAGCGAAATTGTCTCAGCAGATTCACGATTAATATACAAAAAAATGGATATTGGAACTGCAAAACCTTCAATTGAAGAAAGAACCGAGATTCCTTATCATTTAATTGATTTGATAAAAGCTGATGAATCCTATTCAATGGGGAATTATTTGGAAGATGCTAAACCTATAATTGATAATCTACTTGCAAAAAACAAAATCCCAATCGTAGTTGGAGGAACTGGCTTTTACCTCAGAGGACTTTTAGAGGGCTTACATCTAACCGAAACCCAATCAGATCCAAAATTCCGTGAATCAATCAAGGATATTACAACTGAAGATCTCTACAAAACTCTGCAAGAGCAGGATTCACATCAAAAATTCAAAATGCATTTTAATGATCGAAGCCGAATAATACGTGCTTTAGAAATATTAAAAGCTAATAATGAAAACCTACACCAAAATAAAGAAGAAAAATCTCTTCAATTTGACGCTGAGATTATTTGGGTTGGCTTGAACTTTGACAGCCGAGACAAGCTTAGAGCTCAAATCAAAACCAGAGCAGAAAAAATGGTTGAACAAGGATTAATTGATGAAGTTCAAAATCTACTCAATGAATTTGGTGAATTAGAAATTTTCGACAAAACAATTGGATATAAAGAAACTATAAGGTTTTTGAAAGGTGATATCAAGACCCAATCTGAATTAATTGATTTAATTAGCATTTCTAGTAGTCAATATTCCAAAAGACAAATGACTTGGTTTAGAGCAAATAAAAAAATCAATTGGCTAAATAGTGAGTATTCTTTATCAAATCTAATTGAAAAATGTTTAGGTCTAATTGACAACTAATACCTTCAGTGCACTTCTAAAAATTCAACTTTGTGTGATTTTGATTATCTAACTCCCCCTTACAAGTGGGTTCAGGGGTATTAAACAAGTGAGAGATCAAATAAAATAGAGATTCCCTTTAACTTAATATTCATCATCTTTGACATATTGTTCAAGGAATTGATAACGGTCAGATTTCTCACCCAATAATTCTTTCAATTGCTCCAAATAAAATCTAATTTGTTTTCTGGCATTTTGAATTTTTTCTTTATTAACCTTATTGTTTTGATAGGCCTTTTTCAAATCATAAGTAGCTTTAATTTTTGAATCAAAACAATCAATTAATTTCTCTTTGGCAATAAAGAATCTAAGCAAATCAACAGAAATAAATCTTGGCCAGCCTGGAAGAGAAGAGTCCGCAACGAGCCAATTGATAAATCTTTTCACGACATTATTCAAAATGAAAAGCGAAAATGAATAACCACAAATAATTCCCAAGAGCTTGCCACCCGTTTTGTTAATTGCTTTTCCAACAAATTTACCTATTTTTTTTCCGAATATAGGTTTTAAATTGATTTTCCAATGCAAGAAGTGATCACCAATAAATTCAGGCACATTCAAAAAGGCAAAAGTAAAAACAAATTCAAAAAAATGAGCAATAATTTTAAAAGCTGAACTGTAAGAATGGTCTCTCAGAGGGGCTGTTATTTGATGTATGACTTTTTCAAGCTCTGGAATAACTAATGACTTTGTACTTCGACGCTGATCATGCAAAATCGCCAACAACCTTATGCAATCAGCTTCTTCATAAGAATTATTCTGCGCTGCAAAAAGGTCTCTAGCATTTGCATAATCTTTAGCAGCCTGATTATATGACGACTCTGAAAGTTTCTGATCTTTGATGAATTGAGCATTTTTCGCAATCAAATAAAGAGTCTTGCCTTTATCTTTGTATAGGTCACCACTCAAAAATAGAGGACAGCCTCTAATGTTTTTTGCCTTTGAGATCGCCGCTTGAATTTTTTTTGCTAAAAGCTCTAAGTGCTTAATCCCCTCAGCTGGCTTATATCCAGGATAATCATTATTTCCATGTTGTATGGAAGCTGTCATTTCCCAAAAATCCATTAACTCAACTGCAAAGTAATACTCAGCATCCATTACTTGTCGGATTGGAGGAGGAATGAAAAATGCATCAAAATTTTCATAAGCATCATCGCTAGAAGAGAATCTAGAAGAAGCCATATAACTTGACTGAGTTTTTATATTATTTATGGCTTGAGTTTGCACATCAAAAGAAAAATTTAAATTTGAAAGATTTGTGAAGAAAAAACAAACGATTAAAACTAAAAAAATACAGAAAAACAAAAAAAGAAATTTCTTTATGTCTTAATTAATGTTATCAATTTCTTAATCTTTTTTCTTAACAAAAACTTTATTATTTGAGAAATGGTAAGACTTTGCTTCATCTGGAATTGCAAGATATAAGGGGAATATGCCACACTAATTAGACAGAAAAGGAAGAAGTTACGGGTCTGAAACAAGCAGGGGTTTAGGATACTTGAGCATATACAGGCTACTTGATCAAATACAATCATTAGTTGAAAGCGCTCCCAAGCTTCCTCTTTCAGCATTCAAATTAGTTCGCACAGAAGAATTACAACATTTAATTGAAAGAGCTGTTGCAGAATTACCATCGGAGCTTGCTGAAGCAAAACAGCTAGTTGCTCACGAACAAGAAATTATTTCATTGGCTAGAAGACAAGCACAAGAAATTATTGCTAGAGCTCAAGAAGAATCAGCTCATATTATCGGCTCAGCAGAAAATCAAGCTTATCGAATGATTGATGAATCAGAAATAATTAAACACATCAACAATGAATCGGAAAAAATTCGGGAAGATGCAAGAAAAGAAGTTCAAAGAGTTTATGAAATTACCGAAAGAGAAGTTACCAAACTTGAGCAAGACGCATCTACTCGCATAAAAATTACATTGGATGAAGCAATCGCAGAAGCTGAAGCAATTCGCTCTGGTGCAAATTCTTATGCCGAAGCTGTTTTACTGGAATTAGAAAAAACAACTTCCGGAGCTGTGTCTATGATTCAAAATGGACAAAGATATTTAGCTGAGTTCTCAAGCTCCAATTCAAATCTTAAATTGCATCAAATTGGAAAATTTAAATCAGCCTTATCTGGAGTTAAAAATTTACCTAACAATTTATTTTCGGATGAAAGAGAAAACCATCAAGAGAAAGTCCTAATGAACAAAGAATTCATATCTCAAGAATCATTTGATTAGCTTTTCAACTACCAATTTGAAAAACACTACTATATCTCCAAAAAGTTTGTCTCCGAATTCGGATCAACTTCAATGTTCAGCAATCAATGAGTGCAAAGGGTAACTGTTACGATAATGCCG
>DUDU01000122.1 GCA_005110395.1 Candidatus Melainabacteria bacterium
CTTTTACCTTGCATAATCTAACTGCTTCTTCTTTGAATTCTTTTTCGTATTTGGACATTAATTGAACTCCTTTTTACTATTGACTTGTTCTGCGTTCAATTTGTCCCCTTTTTCGGATCATGGTCAAGTGAAGAAACAGCTAATAGATGGTGACTGCGAACTAATAGAAATAACTAGAAAGCAAGTAACTGAGTTTGGAGGAAATATTTATCAATTCACTAATGATAAAGACAAAAAAGTTTGGTATATGTCAACCACGGCGTTTAATACATTAAGTAAAGAAGAGAAAGCAGGCTTAGGCGGAAAAATTGTTGATGTAGATATTCCATTAATCGAGTTTCTAGGTGGAAGCGCTAGATGCACTGTTTTAGGTACTCAAATAAATTAATTCATAAACTGATTTGTAATATTTCATTTCAATTTCAAAATACATAATGAGAATAGGTGATCATCTTAGTTCAAGCTCTCAGCAAATTTATCATTTAATACAACATGAGCATAAGGCTAGTCTGAATAATATTTCATCATTAGGTCGGTTAAATCCTAGAACTTCAAAATGCAATCATATTGCTCAAGAGTTCATAATCAACAAAGTAGTTCCAAGTCTCCCTATCTCACCACATGTTTTTGTCTTGCGCAAAGCAAGCTTCATGAGTAAACAAAGGAATAGAGCAAAAATACAGCAAGCAAAAATGTTTGAACATTAATATCAAATCATAGGAAGGTCTTCTTCTTCCTGAGCGCACTATTTCTTTTTCGATTACTGTTCTTGTTTTTTGCCAAGGAATCACCAGCTTCATTTCACTCAGAAATTTGTTGGCGGGCTTTTTTTCTATGATTGCATCAATTAATGTTGAATTCATTCGATTTTCTCTTTTGGCGTTTCTCTCCAATGATCTCATCTCTTTTCCTACTTGAGGATCTATATTAATCCAATACCTTGATTTTCCGTGGTTTTTAAAGGGTAAGTAGTTTATTCCAATTAAAACTTAAAGGACTTCCACTAATATATTTGATACCTTTAATCTGCAGTACTGCTATCCAAATTTTGAGTTTAATTTCTGTCTTAATATCTAGTTCACCTAGCTTTACGGAATCTTTCTCTGTTGTAAGGAGAATATTTGCTTTATTTTCATTAAGATGTGAACCAAGAATTGATAAATCATCTATTGAGTATTGATGATGATCTGGAAAAGAAAATGAATTCAAAAGTTGGATATTATTTTGCTGAAGTGAATCATAGAATTGCTGAGGGTTTCCAATACCACTAAAAGCCAATACTCTATTACCTAATAAACTCTGTTTTTTTTCACCTGTCTCCAAGTTTGTATACTCATTTATTGTTTCTATTAATTCATATAATGGTTTATGAGCATACTTATTATGTAATAACTTCAGATACTTTTCCTTTATCAATGGATTAATATTGGCTCTAGTTAAAAGTATTAAATCTGCTCTCTCAAAGCCAGAGGTATTTTCTCTCAAACTCCCAAGCGGCAATAATTCTCCAGAATACCGATCAGAGCAATCAATTAAACATATATTCAAATCTCTTTCAAGCTGAATATGCTGGAAACCATCGTCCAGAATTATATAATCACTTTTAAAACTATCTAGTGCATTTAGTCCTGCCTTATATCGATTTGGTGAAACAACTATTTGTATATTTTCGGATTCAATTGATTTCCTCATGAGTACTGGTTCATCACCCAATTGATTTACCTCAGAATCTTTTTGTACTATTTTAATTTCATTTTTATTTATTGTAGATTTATATCCACGCGTGAGAATGGAAACGTTGTTATTTTCTTCTACAAGTTGTCGAGCCAGCCACATTGTGAAAGGTGTTTTGCCTGAACCTCCCACTGTTAAATTACCTACTGAAATTACCGGAATAGATAACTTTTTCTTTGGGAAAATTTTACATTCATATAACTTCAAGCGAGCTTGAACAATAATGGAGTATATAAACTGAATTGGTTTAAGTATAAATCTTATTAATGAGTTAGTCGGAAATGGCGATTTAATAGACTTTTTGTTGAGTTTATTTATTTCCATATACTTGTAAAAAGTTATTAATCCCATAATATAAGATATATATAAACCAATATATCCATCCAAGAATCCTAGTCGAATAATGTATCTGTAAAAAAAAGTATATAAACCTCGAATAGCAGCTTCTAATGGACTAGCGAATTCCCCTTTTAAATATTTGTTTTTTCCTACTCGTCTCGCATAATTCAATTGTTTTTGAAATAAATCATTTTTATCTTTCCACGAATAATGAAAAACATCATAGGGTAACTTTTCAACTTTTCCATCAACTGAAACTACTTCATGAATATTCTCTCCAATTATTTTGCCTTTGCTTCGCCTAAAGAGCCTAAGCTTGTAATCAGGATATAAACCTGAATGCCTAATTTCTTTACCCTGAAAAATATGTAATCTTCTTACTTCAAAACCATCAATTGGTGAATTAGCAAAATCTAATTTTTGAATGAATTGTTTTAATTTGTCAGTAATCCGTTCATCAGCATCTAGAGATATAGCCCAATCTTTTCTACATTGATTTAATGCAAATTGTTTCTGATCTCTATAGCCTATAAATTTATTGAATATTACCTTAGCTCCCATTTGCTCAGCAAGTTGCACAGTATTATCAGTACTACCCGAGTCAATGACAATTATTTCTGAACAAAAATCTAAGCTTTGAATACAGTCAACAATGTGAGCTTCTTCATTAAATGTAATTACAAAAGCTGAGATGGGGAGCTTATTGTCTGGTGGTAAATTATTTGTTGATAAAAGTATTTGACTATTCAAAAGTGTTTAACCAAATCTTCCAGTAATATAGCCTTCAGTTCTTTGATCTTGAGGATTGCTGAATAATTCAATAGTAGGTTTGCATTCAACTAATTCGCCAGCACGATTTTGTTCATTAACCCAAAACACGGCAGTTTTGTCAGAAATACGACTCGCTTGTTGCATGTTGTGAGTGACAATCACAATTGTCAAATATTTTTTCAACTCAATTAACAAATCTTCTATTTTGACAGTTGCAATTGGATCAAGAGCTGAGCATGGTTCATCGAGTAATAAAATCTCAGGACCAACTGCTAAAGCTCTTGCAATACACAATCTCTGTTGCTGACCACCTGATAAATCTTGTCCTGAAGAATTATGCAATTTATCTTTTACTTCATCCCAAAGTGCAGAGTACTTAAGGCTTTGTTCAACTATTTCATCTAAATCTTTTTTCTTTTTAACTCCAAAAAGTTTGGGCCCATAAACAATGTTTTCATAAATACTGATTGGAAATGGATTAGGACGCTGAAAAACCATTCCAACTTTGCGTCTAAGAGCAATTACATCAATTTTTGAATCGTGAATATCGAGTTGATCAGGATTTCCCTTTAAGCTAATTTTGATTGAACCAGTGCAGGAGCTCCCCTGAATAGTGTCATTCATACGGTTCAACGATCTTAAAACAGTTGATTTCCCACAACCAGATGGACCTATAAAAGCGGTAATTTGATTTTCGGGTATTTCAATATCAACTGAATCAACTGCCATATGACTTCCGTAGAAGCAGCTTAATTTATTTACTGAAATCTTTGATGAATTATCTACTTTATGCTGCATAAATGGTGAGTTGATTCAAAAAATCGAACTATTTATTTACTTTTCGAAAACAAAACTAAAAATACCAAATAAATCTCAATAAATTGAATTTTAGCCTTAAATGATTTCTGATATGTTGTGGAGCTTGCTTTTTTAAGAAATTTTTTATTGCTTTTGTTTTCAAAATATTTTAATAACTATCGTGAATTAGATACATTCAAAACAGTTCATTAAATTGGGGAAATCAATATTTTGGCAAAATGTACGTCAAAAAATACAGTCTTGTTTCAATGTCAATTAAAATTAAATATTCAAATCAGCAGATTTCATTTATTCGACAAAACATGACTACAAAACAAAAAGATAAAAAACACAATTTAAAACAGATCTTGATTTTTTCCCATTTTCTTTTTTTACTTTTTGTGGTTTCAACCTCAAGTCTAGCGGATAGATATCAGTGCAATTCACCTGAAATAACCCAAAAAGCAAAAAAACTACTTGAGCAATCAGGTTTTCTAATTGAGTTTTGCTCAAATTGTCCTTATTCAGGTGAAGCACCAAAAAGAGCAAATATAAGTAAGGTAACCGTGGAAAAACTTGAATGTGGTCAAGAATTAACTGTACACGGCAAAACTGTACGAATTATAAAACCACCTGTTTTTGGTGGAGCTTGCACTGATTTGTTGGAAATTTCAAATCCTAGCTTCAAAACATCAGAGACATACGAACAAAAGGCTGACTTAGCATATATGTATATTTTTGATAAAACCGATAATCAATTTAAAACTATTGCTGAGATACTTGGATTAGATGTTTCAGAAGTTTGTGTCAAACATATGATAATTAAAAAATAAATATCGAAATAAATCATTCGCAACAATAATAAAGTTATTGGAATAATAGAATTACAAAACAAGTAACTTTTTTATACCGCAAATACATTAACCGCTTCATTTTATGGACTTATATAATCATCCGCATAATCAAAAGCCAAATTTTCGAAGAAGAAATATAGATCTAAATTGTGATTTGGCTCAGTCTTTTGGTGTTTATAAGCATTCGGACGAAGAAGCGCTGTTACCCTTTGTCAGTAGCGTAAATATTGCTTGTAGCGGACATGCTGGTGATCCACCAAACATCATGAAAGCACTCTGGATGGCTAAAGAAAGAAATTTAGCAATTGGAGCACACGTTGGTTATCCAGATCTTCCTGGTTTTGGTCGTAGAGAAATGAAGTTAGATGAAGATGAAATGAATGCCTATTTATGTTCTCAGTTGGGCACAATTGCAGGAATTGCAAAAAACATTGGAGCAGAAATTACTCACTTTAGACCCCATGGTGCACTTTATTATAAATGCGCAACTGATAGTATTTTTGCAGAGAACTTAGCAAGAACAGTTGCACGCTTTTCTGGATGGCTAACTTTTGTAGGCCCAATGGGAAGTTATTTGAATATTATTCGAGACAATATTGGTTTAAATATAGCGGCAGAAGTTCATCTAGACAGACCATATCGAAAAGATGGTGTTTTGCACAAGTTTGGTTCAGAACGAAATGTTTCTTATGAATTTGCGCTAGCTCAAGCAAGATCACTTATTCTTCAAGGAAAAATGATTATTGAAGGTGGCCGCAGAGTGAAAGTAACTTATGACACAATTCATTTAAACATGGACAGGCCTTATTCTCTTCAATTGGCCAAAGAAGTTCACAATATATTAAATGAAAAGCCTTCAGACCTGCGTGATACAGCAGCGATATACGACTTTGAATTAGCTGACTTGAAGAGTAATGCTTCTATAAGCAATGTTTGGAGTGAAAGATAAAGTTAATAGAGTTTTACTTATCTCACATTGCGGAAGTCGCATAATTCTCTTAGCAATTCCGAAAAAATACTGAACTCGCCTAAAGAATTATGCCTAAAAAAAGAAAATAATTTTTACAGGTTATAGTTCTTTAGCTTAAATTCAAAACGGTTCACTCTGAAGACCGAAGTGAAGAGTAAAGTCATGATGCCTTTGACCTTGAGGAACCTTGACTAAAGGGAAACCAACATCAAATCTGCCAATCAAAAGCTTAGTAAGCCTAAATCTCACTCCTGCACCTGCTCCTGCAGCATAATTGCGAATTCCAGCAATTGGTTGAAGAGAACCAGCTCCCTTAAAGTCATTTGTATAAACGGCTCCACCTTCAAGAAAACCAACAAATTGTATATTATCTCTAAGAGAGTATTTAGTCATTGGTATTCTTAAAGTTTTTGGAAAGATGAAAGCAGGAATTCTGATTTCTTCACTAACAATCCATCCACTATCACCAATCAATTGACCTTCTTTGTAACCTCTAACTGTGAATGCACCACCGACTTGCATCTGCTCAGCTGAATTCAGAAGGGATGGAGAATATTGTCCTACAAGCTTACTGATAGAAGTTGCATTTAGCGGCAATCTTTGAATACGTGTTGCAAAGCCAGTATATCTAAAGAATCCATCACCAGAACCTTGTCTACTAGCCAAAACCCTGTATTTCCCGGATGCATCGAGTATGTCTAAACCTAAACCAAGTTCATGACGAATGGAAGTTCTGCCCCATTTATCAAATTCTTCTAAGTTAATACCTGGTCTCAAAACTCTTAAGCGGTCACGACTAAATTTTTGATCGAGAATATCTGTTCCTAGATTCTTAAAATCTAAAGCAATGTCTGCACTCACTAATAGATTTTTGCCACGAAAAATTTCTTGTGAGATATAAGGCGAATAAATCGTTGCAAAACCTTGAACATCAAGTGGTCTAAATTCCTTACCTAGTCTAAGCCTACTATGAGCATAATTAAATCCAAGCTTTGTTCCATGTCTCCCAATCGGAATTTCATAGTTAGTAGAAGTACCAATTGAACCTCGGGAACCATTAATAGACTGAGTAACCTTATCGCCGAAACCAAATAAATTATTATAGGCAGCAATAACGCCAATTCGCTCTTCCCCAATTAACCTTCGACCTAAATTATCAATAAAAGGCGTTACATGAGCTGGTACTCTATCATTTGCTTTGAGTACAACTTCAGTTTCACCTTGATTTTTTCCTGGTTTTAAATTGGCTTGAAGACCAATATCAGGATTTTCATTATATCGAGCAAGATTTTTCTTTATATCATTAACATTAAGTGGTTTGCTTCTATCTAGATCTAGCCTTGGAAAAACAGATCTTGATTTGAAAAATTTGCCTTCTTCGAGAGTAATAACGCCATATTGTCCTTCTGAAGCTTGGTAAATAACTTTCCCATCAACAATTTTTTGTGGTGGTAAATATATTCGGCTAGTTATATAACCCTTTTCACGATACAAAGCGGTCAACTTAGCGCCTAAATCTTGTAATTCCTGAAAAGAAACATCGCGATTTAAATAAGATCTAGTTACTTTTTGAACCGAAACATTAGTAAGAAGTGTTTGATCTTTAACTTCAATATTTTTTATAAAGATTTTGGTTTCTTCAAGTGTTTTTGAAGTTTCATTTTCTTCACCTTTGTCTTGAGAATTGAGTACATCCGCTTTAGGCTTAGAAAGAAAGTCAAGTGGGTCTTTCTTTGGCTGCTGAATATTTTGAATAATAGCTCCTGGAGCTGAATTCATTGGAGGAAGTACCGGATCAGCCTGGCTGGTAGTACAAAGAAGGAGACTTATTGAAAAAGCTGCTACGTATGCACTTATGAGGGAAATATTTTGATTTGGCATTCTGTTGAATTGAACTGAACTGAACTTTTTTTGCAATTTCTCTATATCTTTTACACATAGTTTTTATTGCTTTATCATTTGAATTGACATTAACGAGCTTATCTAATCAAAACAGTAACAATAATTAGGATAATAATAAATTTAGATGAGATAAAAAGCTAGTAAAATCTCAACCAAAAGACCGCAATACGCCTTCTTCTAATGAGGCAATTCACAAACGACATTGCTATTACAAGCTCAAAAAGGAAGTAATAATACTTAAATTGAGCTATTAATAATGGTAAATAGATTTACCTTGTTTTTATTGTCAGGAGGCTGAGCGACTAATGCCTTTGCTTCTTCAGATTCTTGAGCATATAAAGCAGTTGATAAATAACGCTCTCCATTTGAAGCAATAATTACAACTATTGTTTTACCTTTTGAGGCTGGTCTTTCAGCTATTTGATAAGCAGCTTTAAGCGCAGCACCCGAAGAAATACCAACCAATAAGCCTTCTTTTTTACTTATAAATCTGGACGTATCGATTGCTTCTTGGCTAGTGATCTGAATAATTTCATCAATCAAAGAAACATTTAAAACATCTGGAATAAAACCTGCTCCAATTCCCTGAATTTTATGTGGGCCTGGCGCACCACCTGATAAAACTGGTGATTCAGCTGGTTCTACAGCTACTGAGTGAAGGCTTGACTTACGCGTTTTAATAACTTTGCTAATCCCGGTGATTGTACCCCCTGTTCCAACCCCAGAAACTAGAATATCTATTTTTCCATCAGTGTCATTCCATATTTCTTCAGCCGTTGTTTCAACGTGAATTTGAGGATTTGCAAGATTTTGAAATTGTTGAGGCACAAATGAATTTGGCGTTTTAGCAGCAATTTCCTGAGCCTTTGCGATTGCGCCTTTCATTCCGAGTGAGCCAGGCGTTAACACAACTTCCGCTCCATAAGCCTTGAATAATACTCTTCTCTCTAGACTCATAGTTTCTGGCATTGTGAGTATTAGCTTATATCCTCTTGCAGCACATACCATTGCCAAAGCAATACCAGTATTCCCAGATGTTGGCTCAACAATTACACTTTTGCCTAATTGAATTAAACCATTTTTCTCAGCAGCTAAAATCATATTTAGACCAATACGGTCTTTGACAGAGCCACCAGGATTTTGAAATTCAAGCTTCGCGAGTATGAGACAGTCTGTGACTAAACCACTAGGAGAGTTTCTTACTTGTACTAATGGAGTATTACCAATTAATCCTGTTATGTCTTGAGCGTATCTCATAGTTTCTATAGAAAAGATTTTGGAATGATAGATGAAATTTGAAACCCTAAAACAAAAATAGCAAAATTAGAACCTTTTAACTACAAATAAGAAATGTAAGTAATTTTGAAACTATAAGAATGAGTGAGAAGTCTATATATCCTAATTAAATAAATTTAAAATTTTATTCTTCAAGTTTTTGCAGTCAAGAATTTTTTCTAATCCACTCAATATAAATGGAACCAAGAATATACAAGTTGTATTTTTTAATTGTTTTTACAATTCTTCACTTGAATTTATCGGGTTGTTCAGTGAAAGAAATAAGTTCATCTGTTGAATTGAATAAACCAATAAACAAAGTTTCTAATACCCAAGTAGTTACTCCTTCAAGAATAGAAAATAGAAATGAAGCTACGCTCTATTTTCCCAAAGGCTATAATAAAGGCTATAATCCAAAAATTGCTTATCCCATTATTTATGTTTTTCGGCATGATGCAGATGCAAATGCTTCAGTTCACTTCTGGAGAGATTTATCAGATAAACATCAATTTATTATTTGGGCTTCCAAAGGCTATAAAAATGACATGGAAAATCTGGCTTTGAAAAGACTTATGGATTCAACTAAATTCTATGTTGAGAGAATTTCAGATCGAATATTAATTGATAAAAGACGGGTTTACTTTACAGGTCTTTCAGGTGGTGGCTCCTTTTCGGAAGCATTGCTTCTAACTTATCCACATCTTGCATCAGGAATCATTGTAAACACTGGCCGAATTTGGGATCAATTTTATAACAACGCACAAAAATCAGATCGACTTCTTACACTAACTTTCATTAAATCCAAACCTCAAATTATTCTTTTAGCGAGTCCTGCTGATTTTAGATATGAGGAAATGAAAAGAGATAAATTATTTTTTCAGAAGTTAGGATGCAAAGTTCAATGGATTGAGTTTGAGGGAGGACATACCTTTGCCCCAAAACAAATTTATGATTCGGTTCTCAAAGAAGTTATTTAATTTTTGAAGCAACTAATGGTTTCCCCCGCTCTGAGAAACAATAACAAACGATCTTGCTTCAAAGTTTGCTTGTATTTTTCTTTAATCTTCCCTGATATTTCTCCGCTTATATGCAGTGAACAAGCTCTCAACAACCTCACAAATTCACGGAAAATCATAAAGTCTTCTTCTTCAAACTCTTTGTTTAATAATTCAATTATTTCGTTTTCACTTAATCCTTCATATTTCTTTTCTAGGCCAGCTTTATATGCGGCTTCAAATCTTTTTGATTCTCGGGCTTCTCGAAAGCATCTTCTGAGACTATTTGCCAAAGCTTTACTTTTTAGTTCAATAGAGGCATAACAATCAGCAAGCTCTAAATCAATTGCATCATCATACTCAGCTAAAAGCTTAGCTAAATTTTCATTTAATTCCAAACCCTGATTTCCTTGATTAGAAGATTGATTTGATTCTGATTTCACTTTTGATTTATTAGATATTGAACAAGATTTAGAAGATGAAATTTTGTATTCTTTACTTTTCCTGATCTAATCCTATCAATCCTGATAATCCTTGTTCTGAATGACTTGTTTACGTCTTAAATTAATTAAGAAATAAAGAATTGGTACGACAAGCAAACTAAGTACTGTCGAAACAATCATACCTCCAAACACAGTTGTACCTAGTGAATGACGACTAGCAGAACCAGCACCACCTGCGGTAACCAAAGGCCAAACCCCAAGTATAAAAGCAAGTGAAGTCATAAGTATTGGTCTAAAGCGAGTCAGTGCAGCTTCTGTAATAGCACGAGTAAGTCTATAACCTTTTCCTCTAAGCTGATTAGCATATTCGACAATTAAAATTGAATTTTTGCTAGCCAATCCAACTAGCATTACTAAACCAATTTGACAAAATACATCATTTTCCAGTCCACGTATTAGTTGACCAAATAAGCCACCCAGAATAGCTAAAGGTACCGCCATCAAAATAATAAAAGGATCTATAAAGCTTTCATATTGAGCTGCCAATATTAGAAAAACAAAAAGAATACCCAAAAAGAAAATTATTAAAGATTGATTACCAGATTTTAGCTGTTCATAAGTTAGACCTTCCCAGGCTATGCTCATTCCTTTTGGCAAAGCTTGCTTAGCAACACGCTCAACTCCTTCAATGGCTTGACCTGAACTGAAGCCTGGTGCAGCTGAGCCATTAAAAGGTGCCGATCTAAAAAGATTGAAATGAGTAATATTTTGCGGAGAAACAGTTTCAGAAACTTCCAGCAAATTGCTAAGTGGAATCATAGAACCTGCGCCTGAAGAATTTTTAGAGCGAGTATAAAATGATTTTATATTGTCAGGACTTGAGCGAAACTCTTTATCAGCTTGAATATAAACCTTATAAATGCGGCCAGCCAGGTCGAAATCATTTACATAAATAGATCCAAGAAATACTTGCAAAGTACTAAAAATACTAGTCAAGTCAACGCCCAGTGATTTTGCTTTTTCACGATCAACTTTTACAAGTAATTGAGGATCACCAGCTGTAAAACCCGTAAATAATCCTTTTAATTCTTTTTGTTGATTTGCAATTTTCAAAAACTCACCTGTATTTTCGGATAAACCATTTAAATCAATACTGCTGTTTTCTGCAATAACATTTGCTTCGAATCCGCCAAATCGACCTAAACCTCTAATTGCTGGAGGTGGAAAAGGAATAATTATCGCTTCAGGAATTCCCATTAATTCACCTCTAACTCTTTCAACTACTGCATCTACTGATTGTGACTTCTTCCTTCTCTCAGCCAATTCAGTCATACGTGGAAATAGAGTTGCTTTATTTGGTCCCGCACCTTGAAAGCTAAACCCAGCAATTGCAAAAAGTCGATTAATATCAGGATCATCTAATAAAACTTTTTCTACTTTATTCATAACCTGAGTTGTATATTCTAAAGAGCTTCCAGCAGGAGCTAATACGGTGACATAGAAAAACCCCTGATCTTCTTTCGGAACAAAACTCTTAGGCAATTTCTGATAAAGCAAACCCGTTAAGCCAATTGCAATTACAAAAACTAATAAAACTATTTTTTGATGCCTAAAGCTTCCAAATAGAAGTTTTTTATAGAGATTTCTTGTCGCTCGAATAATTCGATTTATAAATTCAAAAACTTTACCTTCCTTAGGTTTATGATCGCTCAGAATAAGTGCTGCAAGAGCTGGGGTAAGTGTCAAAGCATTAAAGGCTGAAATCCCAATTGAAAAAGCAATCGTTAGTGCAAATTGTTTATAAAGCTGACCAGTTGAGCCCGGGAAAAAAGCCACAGGAATAAATACCGCTACCAAGACTAGCGAAGTTGCAATTACGGCTGAAGTGATTTCTTTCATTCCCTCAAAAGTAGCTTGCAATGGTGACATATTCTTCTCTTGAATGAAGCGAGTAATATTTTCCAAAACGACAATTGCATCATCAACCACCAAGCCAGTTGCTAGGGTAAGACCAAATAAAGTCAAAGTATTAATTGAGAAACCAAAAATTTTGACAAATATAAAAGTACCAATCAGAGAAACTGGAATTGTAATTGCGGGTATAAGAGTGCTGCGAAAGCTCTGCAAGAAAAAAAAGATTACAAGTATCACCAAAAGAATAGCTTCAATTAAAGTGTGAATTACTTCCTGAATTGACTCTCTAACAAAGTCCGTTGGATTGAGTGTGATTGCATATTTAAGTCCAGGAGGGAAAGTAGTGGATAATTTTTTGAGCTCAGCTTTAACTTTTGTATCTAAATCTAAAGCATTGGCGCTTGGTAATTGTGTAATGAGTAAACCCACAACATCGTCATTTCCATTAAATCTCAGAATTGAACTATAACTTTCTGCACCTAATTCAACTCGACCAATATCTTTAACTTTAACTAATGCACTGCTTCCAGACTTCACTATAATTTCTTCAAACTGTTTTGCATCTTTCAGCCTACTTTCAGCTTTTACACTCATCTGAAACATTTGACCATCAGTATATGGTGGCGCTCCAATTTGTCCAGCTGCAACCTGTACATTCTGCTCTCTGAGAGCTAGAACTAAATCGCCAGTAGTAATATTACGGCTTGCCATTTTATTGGGATCAACCCATAAACGCATGGAATATTTTCTTTCACCAAAAATCCGAACCTCACCAACACCATCAATCCTTTTGATCGCTTCCTTTAAATATTTATCGGCATAATTTGAAATAAAATAATTGGTATAAGTACTATTACCAGCTTCGTTTTTGTCCGCGTAAAGGCCAACTATAGAAATAAAAGCATTTGAATTTTTCTGAACTGTAATTCCAGCAGTTCTCACTTCTTCAGGAAGCCTGGCTAGAGCTCTATTAACACGGTTTTGAATATCAACAATTGCATCGTCAGCATTTCTTCCAGGTTCTATTGTTATTGTGATTGAGCAGCTCCCATCATTACTGCTATTCGAAGTAATATAGCGAACTCCCTCTGCTCCATTGATTTCAAGCTCTAAGGGAGTAGTAACAGCCGACTCAACAACTTCGGAACTTGCACCAACATAATTTGCTGTGACTGAGATCTGTGCAGGTGCTATTTCGGGATACTGAGCAACTGGCAGAAAAGGAATACAAATAATTCCACCCAAAACAAATATCAAGGAGCAAACAATTGAAAAGATTGGTCTCTGTATAAAGAAATTTACAAACATATGAATAAAATTTGTTTGCTGATTTGCACTTTGGCTAATGAAAAACAATTTTTACTTAGTGTAGTGGAAATCTGAACTAATTGAATTAATTCCTTAAAACTGAATCATTAAAGAGCTTAGATAAAAAAGGGATAAATAGAATTTGGACATTTACACCCATCAACTTGGCTGGCTGGGAAGAGAATAAAACTGATTTTGCAATAGAGCAATTTACAATTTTTAATCCTAAGAAGAAAATTTCTTAGATTCAGAATTTTTTTTCAAGCATTAACTTTCCAGTTTTGCAAAAAAGTCTTACTTCTCTTGTCTGTTATGAGTTTTATAATCAATTGGAACAAGTTCTAGCTTTCAAGAGTCTTTGCGCACAACTGCCTAGATTGCCTGTCTCTCTAAGGTTGACAGCAATATCATTAAAGGCTTTAATTAACTAATACTTATTGATTAACACTACAAAATCAGACGAGGTAATTTCAATGTCTCTAGACCCTTGGTCAATAGTTTTATCTCTAGTTCTCTCCGTATTTGGCTTTTTAGTCTTTTTACTCTGGAACAAAAGATATGAACTCAGTATGATTGAGCGCAAAGTGGCGCCCGCTATTCAAGAATCACATGATGTTTTAATCAAGAATTTTCTTTCATTTGGTGAGATTCCAACTAAGTCAAAACTGGTTTCTATCATGACCAGCGTTGCGAGAAAGCATCAAGTCCAATTGATGACACATCTATCAATTCAAAATGTTATTGATAGCCTCGTTTATTATGTAATTTCCAATGACTTGCTCGATCCATATAAGAAAAAAGAAATCAGCGATAGTCTGATTAGATTGAAATTAGAGCAAATTAGCCAAGATGATTATTTACAAATTATTGCTGATAGCGAAGAATCTCTTTCTTGGAGACAAAAAATATCTTATGCTCAGTTAACAAAGGTCTTAATTTTTGCTTCTTTAACCATAATTGTTCTAGGAGTTTCAGCAACCCAATTTAAAGGCTTTATTGGTCCACAATTGATGTATTTGATGAATTGGATTTTGGTTTCATCAATTGGTTTCAGCGCTTTGATTGCAGGTTATACTCTCTGGCTCATTTTTTCTTATTTCTCAACAAAGAAAATTTCCAATGCGAATGCCAATGGTTTATTGATGCCACCTCAGATGGTAGCTGAATCTGTAATGCCAGTAATGCAGTCTCAACAGCAAAGACCAAAAGTGCATTCACAGCAAAGACAGAATAATGCCCCAGGTCAATCATTTGCTCAACAATCACAACCAGGCGCTCAAAAGCAGCAACAAAATGGAAGAGTAATGGAACAGAGAAATGTTTCACACAATCGTTCAAATGGGGACAGACCTGCCGATAGGCCAACACCTTCAATTGATTCAGTAGTAAATTTAAGATCTGACTCTAATAAAGAGGAAGCCCATCTTGAAAATCAATCTCCTGTTGAAGAATTTGAAACTATTTAATTCAATCTAACTCCACAAGTAAGTTTTTCAACTAACTCGATAGACCAGCAAATTATTGGTTTATCGAGTTTTTTTTATTGTGCTTTGATCGCATTATATCGAATAGCTAAATAATTAAAACAGAAAATCATCAAATTCCATTAAAATCAAGTCCAATCACTTACAATTTTAGTCCTTTTAGCGAAGGAATTAGATATTTCACTCATCATAAGAAGCAAGCAATGAAATATTAGTTAATCAAAACCGAACCAATTGTTTTCTCGATTTTTGATTTTGAGAAAATTACCGAATAAAGCTTCTGGGAGGCAGACTTGATACTCAACAAAAAACATGCTCGATAAATATTTTGCAACCAATTGCAATGAGTATCAAACCACCAGTTATTTCAGCTTTTTTACCGATTGCACTTGTAAGTCTTTTTCCAATAAATACTCCAAGGAACGAAAAAGCAAAAGTCACTATACCCATAGGAGCCACGGAATAAACAAAAAATCTGAATTAGAGAGAAAAGTACTAGAAATA